>NZ_VPCK01000006.1:0-221404 GCF_013418255.1 Acinetobacter sp. YH12155 | reverse complement strand
CCACGTAGACGAGCACAGAAAACAGCAATTCAACAACGAAATCTGAATCCTGTGCTTGACTTGGAAATGTCTGTATAGGACATTTCTATTTGGTTATTAGGTAGGACATTTCTACTTGGGAATAACACCAATTTTACTTATAATTCCACGAAACCTTCACATAATTCTGCGCCGAATATGGCAAAAAGGCTTTTTCTTTATCAGTCAGCGGGCGTACTTTTTTCACTGGACTGCCAACATATAAATAACCACTTTCTAAACGCTTGCGTGGTGGTACTAAAGAACCTGCACCAATCATCACATCATCTTCAACAATCACATCATCCAGAATAATGGTGTTAATTCCGACCAGAACACGGTTACCAATCGTGCAGCCATGCAAGGTCACATGATGACCAATGGTAACATCTTCACCAATAATCAGCGGTGAGCCATCCGGTTTATCGGCATTTTTATGGCTGACATGCAGCATAGCATGATCTTGCACATTCGAATTTTTCCCAATACGAATAGAGTTAACATCCCCACGAATTACGGCAAAAGGCCAAACCGAGACATTTTCGCCGAGAACCACATCACCAATGACTACGCCCATCGGGGCGATATAACAGGAATCATCAATCTGTGGATGGGTATCTAAATAAGGACGAATGTTCTGACTCATAGTGATCTGCTCGTAAAAGTGGAATGATCAAGACAATAGTATAAAAGAAAAAGCACCCATTCGCTGAATGAGTGCCTTCACTTAAGTCTAAAGTCGTGCTTTAAACTTAGAACAGGTTGCTAAAGAACTGCTTGATATGGTCAATGAGGCGCGAGAAGAAGCCAGCTTCTTCAACTGCGTTTAAAGCCACCAGTGGTTTTTCAGCAATTACTTTACCATCTAAGCTTGCGACATATTTACCAATGACCTGGCCTTTTTGTAGCGGCGCAGTCAATTTCGGCTGAACCACCAATTGCGTTTTAATTTCATTGGCTTTGCCTTTAGGCATGGTCACATTAAAGTTTTCAGCCAGACCAATTTGTACTTCATCCGACTGACCAAACCAGACTTTAGATTTGGCCAGGACCTGATTTGCAGGCTGTACATTTTTGGTTTCAAAGTTGGCATAACCCCAAGCCAGCAATTCACGTGTTTGTGTCGCACGTTCCTGCATGGTTGGCGCACCAAAAATCACAGAAATCAGACGCGTTGGGCCACGTTTTGCAGAAGTCGTTAAACAGTAGCCGGCTTCATTGGTATGACCGGTTTTTAAACCATCAACACTTGGGTCTGTATAGAGCAGGGCATTACGGTTGCCTTGACGGATGCCATTAAAGGTAAATTCTTTTTCTGAATAAATCGGATAATATTTAGAACTGTCTTTAATGATGTGCTGGGCCAAGGTTGCCATATCTTTGGCTGTTGAATAATGGCCGTCTGCTGGCATACCGGTCGAGTTAATAAACTGGGTATTGGTCATGCCAATTTTTTTGGCTTCTTCGTTCATCATGTGTGCGAAGGTGCCTTCATTGCCGGCAATGTGTTCCGCCATGGCTTTAGAGGCATCATTACCCGACTGAACAATAATTCCACGCAGCATTTCAAGTACAGTTGCAGTGCCATTCAGCGGAACATACATACATGATTCCGCGCTACTGCCGCGACACCATGCTGACTCGTTCATGCGCACTTGTTCATCTTCAGTGAGTTCACCGCTCAATAGTTTTTGTTCGATGATGTAGCTGGTCATCATCTTGGTCATTGACGCCGGGGCTAATTTTTCATTTTCATTTTTTGAAGCGAGAAGTTGCCCTGTCTCGTAGTCCATTAGCACGTAGGATTTATTATTCAATTCTGGTGGTGCAGATAGGACAGTTGCTGCAAAGCTAAAACTAGGAACTAATAATAATGCAGCAAGGGCAGTTTTTTGGGTCATTTCTAGTGGGTTCCTATATCTTGATGTAAGCACGAAGAGCCTAGCATTTTAGGATAAAGCAAAGCCGACTTCTATGGGAGAAATCGGCTTATCGGAAAAAGTATTGTAACCAAATAGTTTTATTTGCTGTACGCGGTCAATTCCTGGCAAATGGCCTTATTTTTCTGGCTTCCCGCTTTTTTGGCATCGGCCTGTGCTTCAACCAGCATCGGCTTAAAACTTTTTTGCTTGCTTAGGGCTTGTAAAGCTGCAACCGGATCTTTTTCTGCCGGCATATATTCTTTGGCCAGTTTGGCATAGCCCTGATTAAATTTAGTCTGGTCTTTGTCCTGAATTAACGCTGGGCACACTTCAGATAATACATAAATGGCTGCCAGTTCCTGCTGGGTGACTTTTTGAAGTGGTGTGACTTCAATATTTTCATTCTGTGCCAGTGCGGTTTGCCCCAAACCCAAAGTAATGGCGATACCAGCCAGAAGTTGCAAAGATTTCGTTTTTAATTGGGAAGTGTACATAAAAAAATAGACCTAAAACTTAAAAATACCACATGCCCATAAGCTTAATGATTTTTGACAGAATGAAAAGAAAAGAAGTGTATCTGAGCAGGCTGACACACAACCAAAATTAAAAAGCCAAATCAGAAATGCAATAAAAAAGAGCAATCAACCTATGCTGATTACTCTTGATGTGAAGATGGTGCGTCAGTACAAACCTAAAGTTCGATTGCAGCAGCATCCTGACAAACAGTTTTCTGTTCATCTGCCGTGGTTTCTTTAGCAGCATCACGTGCTTCAATCAGAATATTCTTATATTCAGCATCAGCCTGCAGTGCGCTGTAGCTTAAAGTCTGACCTTTTAAGTCTGCCAGGTAAGTTTCAATTAAAGCCTGAATATTGCTATCCAGTTTGGCGTTTTTGCCAATAATGGCCGGACAAACCTCAGCCATCACCTGAGCGGCAGCAATGTCTTCTTTCACAATGGTATTGGCTTCTTCTACCGTCAAGCCTTCAGCATTGACCGCTTGAGAGAGAATTACCGCAAAACCAAGCCCCAGTAAACGACGTACAGATAAGCGACGAATCATGTTATACACACTTTTTATTGATGGAAGTTCGACACTAAATATATATACTTCTCATTATATTTCAATGAAATGTGCTGACCGGTCATTTATTTAATTTGAAGAGTAAATTTGTGAATATCTTAATTGCCAATGATGATGGCGTTTTTGCGCCAGGGATCCAGGCGCTTGCACACGCATTAAAACCTTTGGGCCGTGTGGTAATTGTCGCGCCAGAAAGTGAGCGTAGCGGGTTTTCCAGTGCCTTGACCTTAGATCGTCCTTTACGTCCAATTCCGATTGCTGAAGATATCTGGGCGGTGAATGGCACTCCGGCAGACTGTGTCTATTTATCTATGAATGGTCTGTTTGATTTTGAATTTGATCTGGTGGTGAGCGGGATTAACAGCGGCGCCAATCTGGGTGATGATGTACTGTATTCAGGTACCGTTGGTGCTGCTTTTGAAGGGCGTTTAATGACGCAGCCGGCCATAGCTGTATCACTGGCTGGCCCTAATGTCCGAGCTTATCAGCATCCGGCCGATTATGCAGTTGCCGCGCAGTGGGTGCATGATTTTATTGCCAACGGCTTGCCAACCTTGCCGCCACGCCACATTTTGAATATTAATATTCCAGATGTGGCGGAATTAAAAGGCGCAAAAATTACCTATCAGGGCCGTCGCAGTCAATCTAAACCGATTACCAGCCATGTCGATCCGCGCGGTCGCCAGGTGTACTGGATTGGACTGGCCGGAGAAGCCGTTGCAGACCCGCGTAAAGATGTGGGTGAAATCCAGTCGGATTTCTTTGCTGTGGCCAATGGCTATGTCAGCATCACCCCAATTCAGATGGATGCGACCAATTACGATATTCTGGGGCATCTGCATGACAGCTTGAGTCCAGCCCTGTAAAGAATGTTATAACTTTGTGAAAAAGTACCGTCTGAAACTCTTTTTCGGTGCTTTTTTGTTAATCTTAGCGCAGTTCAATAATTACATTTAAGATGTAGAGAGGAAGATTAATGCCTTTGGTGTCACACGGTCGTTTATTTGCAGCACCGACAACATTGTTGAAAACTTTATTTGTATCTACAGCCGTTATTTCTACGCTCATCATCAGTGGCTGTGCGTCTAAACCTCAAGTACATAATTCTGCACGTTATGCGGCTGCGCCAAATTTCTATACTGTACGCTCAGGTGATACTTTAAGCGGCATTGCAGCACGTTATGGTTTAAGTTATCTCAGTATTGCGGAAATGAACGATATTGCCGCACCATACCGGATTTATGTGGGCCAGTCGATTCGTCTGAAAAGTGGCAGTGCACCGCGTACCACCACGACGCGTCCGGTAACGCAGCCAGCACCAATCCAGCGTCAGACCATTGCTATTCCAAAAACTACGCCAGTACCGACTGCACCGGTAACCACGACGACCACAACCACACCACGAACCACTACTCCGGCGCCGACAGTGAGCTCTACCGTAGGTTCTTTACGCTGGGTGAAACCATCTAATGGTGCAGTAATTGAGAACTTTAATTTAGCGTCGAATGTGAAAGGGATTCGCTATGGCGGCAATGTCGGTGATCCGGTCTTTGCAGCTGCAGACGGGCAGGTGGTTTATGCCGCAGATGGCCTGAAAGAATACGGTAACCTGGTGTTAATTAAGCATATTAATGGCTACATTACGGCTTATGCACATAACAGTAAACTTAACGTGAATAGTGGACAAAATGTAGCAGCAGGGCAGAAAATTGCCGAAATGGGCTCATCGGGCACCACCCGCACCATGCTGGAATTCCAGGTCCGCCTGGATGGCAAGCCGATCAACCCGACTAATGTTTTACCAATAAATTAATTTTTTAAGTGCAAAACGTAAATTTCACCGTATAATACAATGAGTTGCTTTTATCAAAGGTAGGAGCATCTCATAAGTTCAGAGGGAAATTTATGTTAGATCAACTTCGAGCAATGGGTGTATTTGCTTGTGTTGTTGAAAAAAGCTCGTTTAGTGGCGCTGCGCGTGAACTCGGTATCACCACAAGTGCTGTAAGTCAGCAAATTCGTTCTTTGGAAAATGAAATGGAAGTAACGCTGTTACACCGTTCCACCCGAAAACTGAGTTTGACTGAAGCTGGACAAGCTTTTTTCCACAGCTGTCAGGAAATGCTCGCCGCTGCGGAGCGTGGTAAAATACGCATTAATGAATTACGCGATGACCTGGTTGGGGATTTGCGTATCGCAACCACCCCGGAACTGGGTGCGAATCATGTCATTCCGGCATTGTCGCACTGGATGTCAGCCCATCGTGGCCTGGCCATACATGTCGAAGCAGACAATCAGTTTATTGACCTGATTGAAGGTCGGATTGATATTGCTTTGCGCATGAGTTCAAAAATTGAAGATAGTCAGCTGAATGTAGTGCCACTGGCGCGCGTTGAGCAGGTTCTGGTGGCATCGCCAAGTTATCTGAACCAGACCACACCGGTGTCACGTCCTGAAGATTTAAAAAATCATGACCTGATTCCAGTAAATTTGATGAAAAATTATGCCAGTTTTTCATTTCATCACGCCAGTACGGGTGAAGTGGTCGGACTGGACATGAGCTCTCGCCTCACCACAAATAATGTTCTGATTGCCAAATCATTATGTTTACAAGGGCACGGAATCGCGAGACTTTTATATCTAGATGTACAAAAAGATTTAATTAACGGTTCTTTGGTCGAAGTATTACCTGAATGGAAATTGCCGACCTTTACATTGTATGCGATTACGCCAAAACGTGAGCAGCAGCCAATGAAAGTGCATCGTTGTCTGGATGCTTTAAAACAGTATTTTTGTCAGTTACCTGGTGGCAGAATTTACCAGGAAGCCTCATAAAATATAACAATTCAGAAATTAAAAAAGCCGCATCATGCGGCTTTTTTATGCAGATTGAGATCTGTTGAGATCAACACGCGGCTTAAGCCAGGAACGTTTTGATCATTTTCACCAGACGTTCAACCAGCTGATCGGCCTGTTCCTGGCTAATGTTCAAGGTTGGCAGTAAACGCACCACGGAGCCGGCGGTCACATTGACAATCAGTTTGTATTCATCACGGGCAATATCCACCAGTTCTGCGCAGGCTTTAGGTAATTCAATCCCGATCATCAGGCCAAAACCACGCACGCTGACATTTTGGTCAGCCAGCTGGTTGCGTAGCTGCTCAACAATATAGCTACCCATTTTTGCGGCATTCTCGACCAGATTTTCTTTCTGGATAATATCAATCACGGTGTAGACCACACGTGACCCCAGGGCAGTACCACTGTAGGTTGAACCATGGTTACCGGCCGTGAGTACACCCACACCGCGACCTTGGGTCATCACTGCACCAATCGGGAAGCCATTGCCCAGGCCTTTGGCAGTGGTTAAGACATCTGGCACAATATTGGTGTGCTGATAGGCAAAATATTTACCGGTACGGCCGTTACCAGTTTGCACTTCATCCAGCATCATCAGCCAGTTGTGCTGGTTACAGATGCGGCGGATATCTTCTAGGTAGCTAAAGCCTTGAGGCGCGGTATTAACACCGCCTTCGCCCTGAATTGGCTCAACCAGAATCGCGACGATGTCCGGATACTGAATGGCGGCTTCTTCAATGGCTTCAACATCACCAAACGGTACACGGATAAAACCTTCTACCAGCGGTGCAAAACCTTCCTGGACTTTTTTATTGCCGGTGGCAGATAGGGTTGCCAGGGTACGGCCGTGGAACGACTGATCGGCGACAATAATTTTCGGATTGGCAATGCCTTGTAAATAACCAAATTTACGTGCAATTTTAATGGCACCTTCATTCGATTCTGCACCACTGTTAGAGAAGAAGACTTCTTCCATACCAGCGACTTCTGCCAGTTTTTGTGCAGCGGCAGTTTGCCAAGGCACTTCAAACAGGTTGCTGGTATGAATCAGGGTCGCGGCCTGATCCGCGATGGCAGTAGCAATTTCCGGATGGGCATGACCTAAACCACAGACCGCAATACCGGTCAGGGCATCCAGATATTCGGTGCCATCTTCAGTGTACAGATAAGCGCCTCGGCCGCGGACAAAGCTGATCGGCTGACGGCCGAAGACGGGCATCAAATGAGACGGTTGATCAGTTTGCACTGGGGCAAGGGTAACGTTGTTCATGACTAACTCTTATCTGTAAGAAAGAAAGGAAAAAACTTATATAAGCAAAATCTGCCCCCGATTGAAAGTGTAAATGTAAATAAAAATGGAAATATTGCTTTAAGCATACTGTTTTGCTGTGTTTTCGGTATAATGCAAAACAGATTAGTTGAGGATTTATCAATGACTGAACAAGCACGCGATACCGAAGCGTTAATTCGTGACCAAATTGCTAAACATGCAGTTCTTCTTTACATGAAAGGCACACCGCAATTCCCACAATGTGGTTTCTCAGCTCGTGCAGTAGAAGCGCTCAGTCAAATTGGTCGTCCATTTGCCTATGTGAATATTCTTGAAAACCAGGATATTCGTGCAACTTTGCCGAAAATTGCCAACTGGCCAACTTTCCCGCAATTGTGGATCAATGGCGAGTTAATTGGTGGTAGCGATATTATGCTGGATATGTTCCAAAAAGGTGAGTTACAGCCTTTGGTTGAACAGTACAGCCCAGCGCCTGAAGCTTAATTCAGTCGTATAAAAAAAGCGCCTTTCGGCGCTTTTTTGCTTTTTCAGACCGGCCATTATGAGCCAGTCTGGTTACGGGCATCTTCCACTGGAATGGCCTCGATTGCCACTTCAGCCGGTTGATCTTTTTTCTTGGCCTTTTTTTCTTTCTTAGCTTTTTTCTTTTTCTTCGGCTCTTCCTCTTCAATTTCTGCGCCATCTTCAATGGCTTGCCAGTATTCCAGCTGCGCCATCACCATGTCATAAATCGAGCCTTTGCTATAACGGCCTTTTTTGTCCAGTTTTCCGACCGGACGCGCCATCAGAATTTCCAGCGCCTGATCAATCACATCAATGGCATGAATATGGAATTCACCTTTTTGTACCGCTTCAATCACATCTTTACGCAGCATGAGATGCTGCATGTTTTGACGCGGAATAATCACGCCCTGCTTGCCGGTCAGGCCCTGTAATTTACAGGCATCATAGAAGCCTTCAATTTTGGCATTGACGCCGCCAACAGGTTGTACCTGACCCAGCTGGTTCATGGAACCGGTAATGGCCCAGGACTGATCAATCGGTAACTGGCTGATCGCTGAAATTAGGGCAGACAGTTCCGCAACGGTGGCGCTATCACCATCGACCTGACCATAGCTCTGTTCAAAGGCCAGTGCGGCAGAGAAGTGCAGAATCTGTTCGCGGCCAAAATGGGCTTTCAGGAAGCTGGACATTAACAGCACGCCTTTGGCATGCAGCGAGCCACCCAATTCAACACTGCGTTCAATATCCAGAATATCGCCGCCGCCCTGATAGACCGATGCCGTCAGGCGTGAAGGCAGACCAAACTCGACATCGGCATAATGAATCACGGACAGGGCATTGATCTGACCCAGACGATGACCCTTGGTTTCAATCAGCTGGGTGCCGCGCGACAGGTCCTGCCAGTACAGTTCACGTAAATAGCCTAAGCGATATTTACGATGATCCAGCGCCATGTTGATATGTTCTTCTGACACCATCTTTTTGTCGGCTTGTACCGCATGATGATGTGATTCCCGAATCAGATCACCTAGCGTTAGCGCATGTAAGGACAACGAGCTTTGGTCTTCGGCCAGACGACTCGAGTCGGTTAACAGCGCAGCCAGGGCAGAGCGGTCAAAGGGCAGCAGTTTATCAGCCTGAACATAATCAGCAATCAGCTGCATATAAGCCTGCTCATTGGTGTCATTACGTTGTAATGTATCGGTGAAGTCAGCACGGATTTTAAAGACGCTGCCCAGCTCTGGTTCGACTTCCAGAATTTCATAATAGATTTCCGGCTCGGCCAGTAGAATGACCTTTAAGGTCAGGGGAATTGATTCCGGTTCAATCGAAATACTGCCGGTTAAAGTCAGCATATGTTCCAGTGAGGACAGTTTTAGCTGGCCCGATTTCAAGGCACGTTTCAGCCCTTGCCAGGCATAAGGCTGTTCCAGTAACTGTTCGGCTTCCAGAATTAAAAAACCGCCATTGGCACGATGTAAGGCACCGGAACGGATTAAGGTGAAGTCAGTGGTGATGGTGCCGTTCTGGGTCATCTGTTCCACATGACCGAGCAGGTTGTAGTGGGTCGGGAAATCTTCAAAGATCACCGGCGCACCCGAATTCGGTTTATGCGTGACAACAATATTGGCCTGATAACGCGCTGGCACCCGGCTAAACACTGCCGGAGTGAAGTCATCTTCTTCCTGTTCCAGCACCATTTCAACATTGTTGATAATGTCTTCGGCATAGTATTTCAGATAGTCTTCAAGCCCTTGAACCTCTGAAAATTTATTCAGCAATAAATCAATCCGCGGCATCACCACCTGTTTGGCAATGTCACGATTCAGGACCTGAACCCGATCTCGTGCATCATCTTCCAGATCGCCCAGATGCAGACCCAGACGTTCCAGTTTTTTATCCATATAGCGCATATTGGCGGCAATTTCGGCGCGCTCTTTGCTACTTAAGGCATTGACATCTTCCTGGGTCATTTCCTGCAGCTGGTCATCTTTAAACTGCACCGGAATAAAGCAGTGCTCGTCATTGCGCGAGACCAGTTTTAAATCCAGCGTTTCACCTTCTTTGGTCAGTTCAATGAGGGCCTGTTGCTGTTCATCGCCAGTTTGCTGGCGAATCTGTTCAATGCGGTTGTGATAGGTTTCGGCGCTAAAACGGCGTTCCAGCTGTTTTAAAATGGTCTGCCAGTTCTGATGCAGCTGGGTCTGGAATTTTGGTGCCTGACCGGCCGGCAGTCGCAGGGCAATGGGCTGACGCGGGTTTTTAAAATTATTGACATACACCCAGTCATTAGGCGTGGCCATGGTTTTGGCATGTTGTTGCAGTAAACGCCGGATCATGGTGCGTTTACCCAGTCCTGCCGTACCGACCGCAAAAATGTTATAGCCGGAATACGGCAAGGCAATGCCGGCTTCTACTGAAGCGCGGGCGCGATCCTGACCCAGAAAATTATTTAAAGGTTTAATCCGTTTGGTGGAGGCCGGAATTTTGTCCAGATCGGGAATATGGGTCAGCTGTTCCGGAGTTAAGCGGGTGTTATTAAGTGTCGTTTGAATTTCGGCTTGTTCGAAGGCTGAGGTAAGAGTTTGTTCTGGTTGTAAAACTAATGTTTGTTGTTCGGTAATTGAAGCAGATAAAGAAGAGGTCATGTGCTCGTGTCTTTGCGTCACTGTGAAATCCAAAACGAAATTATTGCAATAGAGATTTAAGGTATACAGGTTTAATAGAAAATTTCAAGCCAGGCTGCTGCATTTCTCCAGAAAATCGCAGGGCGTTTGCATAAATCAGGTTGAAACCAAATCCATTAAACGATTGAATAGCAACATTCAGTTTTTTGACAAAAATAATGTAATGACAACACAATCTACAGGATGGAAATCTGCCTTTACCGCATTTTTAGATCGGCGTGCGCTGATCATGCTGTTTCTTGGCTTCTCGGCCGGTATTCCCATTCTTCTTATTTTTTCCAGTTTATCGTTATGGTTAGGTGAAGCCGGCATTAGCCGTAATGCCGTAACTTTCTTTAGCTGGGCGGCGCTGGGTTATTCATTTAAGTTTGTCTGGGCACCATTAATTGATGAGTTACCAGTGCCATATTTAACCCAAAAACTGGGCCGGCGCCGGGCCTGGCTTTTAATTGCCCAGGTCCTGATTATATGCGCCATCTGTATTATGGCCTTTTCAGATCCGGCCTTAGGGCAGACGCATCTCTACCAGATGGCGGTGGGTGCGGTGCTGCTCGGTTTTGCTGCGGCCACGCAAGATATTGTGATTGATGCCTATCGTATTGAGCTGGCTGAAACCCAGATGCAAACTGTATTGGCTTCGACCTATAACGCCGGTTATCGTATCGGGATGATTGTGGCCGGTGCGGGTGCTTTATTTCTGGCGGCGTATCTAGGCACGGCCAAAGGCAACTATATTTATGAGGCCTGGAAATACACCTATCTGGTGATGGCCGCGGTGATGCTGATCGGGATGTGTACCACGCTGGTGATTCGTGAGCCGGTGGTGGAGCGTGTCCGTAAAGAATATAAACGCAGCGATTATTATCGACTGGTGGTGGTGTTTTTTGTTGCCGTGATCAGTTTTGTGCTGAGTTATATCTATTCCGGTCAGGCGCTGGATGCGCTGAAAAACCAGCTCAGTATTCAGGATTCCTTCCTGCTGTTTACGCTGGAGGCGATTCGCTTTATTGGCTCGGGTGCGGTGGCTTTACTGGTCGGAACTGTGCTGGTCAAACTGGGTGCAGTCAATAAACAGATGGCTTTTGAAACCTGGGTGCATCCGGTCGCGGATTTCTTTAAGCGCTATGGTTTAAAGCTGGCTTTGGTGTTATTGCTGCTGATCGGGTTTTATCGGGTTTCGGATATTATTGCAGGGGTCATTTCCAATGTGTTTTATCAGGACCTGAACTTCAGCAAAGAACAGATTGCTGAAGCAGTCAAAGTCTACGGGGTGATTTTCTCGTTGGTGGGTGGCTTCCTGGGTGGTTTGCTGGCCCAAAAAATGAATATCATGAAACTGATGTTTCTGGGCGCAGTGCTGGCCAGCTCGACCAACCTGATTTTTATTGGACTGGTCAAATCCGGGCAAAGCCTGAGTGATGTGCAGGTGAATGTCGGGGCGCAGCAATATAAGGTACAGGCTGATGAAGCCGGTTACTGGAGCATACAGGTACCGAGCAATGTGCTGGCTCAGGCCAATCAGATTCAGGTACAGGCACAATATGCCAATCAGTCCGATCAGGCACAATTAAGCATGCCGTATTTGCAGCAGACCGGCACAGCCCAAATCCAGTTATTACCGATTACTTCGGATGACCGGATTTCTGTACAGGAAGCCGAGCAAAGTCTGGTGATTCGTGGTCAGTTGAGTGGTCTTGATGCTGCACAGCTACAACCTGAACAGCCGCTGAGTTTGGTTCTGGATGGCAAGGAATATCCGGCCAAGCTGGAAGAGGGTGGCCTGTTTAGTGGCGTGATTGAAGGCCAGCAGTTACAGACAGCACAAAATAGCACGATTCAGGTCCAGGCCCGATTGCTGGATGGCAGTACACTCAGTGCTAACCGCAGCTATCAGCTGGCACCGCAGCATCCGGTGCTGGATATTGATATTCAGGCCCTGACACCGGTGGATATCAACGCTGATGCAGCGGTAGAAGTTCGCGGTAAGGTGATTAAACCGTATAGCAGTTTATGGCTCTATCTGGCAATTATTATTGATAACCTGGCCTCCGGTCTGGCCGGTGCGGCATTTATTGCCTTCCTGTCCAGCTTAACCAGTGTGTCGTTTACCGCTGTACAATATGCGATCTTTAGTTCGCTCATGACCCTCACTCCTAAAATTTTAGGTGGATATTCAGGTACCATAGTCAATAATATCGGTTATCCGAGTTTCTTCCTCATGACCACGCTGCTTGGAATTCCGATTCTGATTCTGGTGGTGTGGGTGGCAAAATTATTGCGTGCTCATGAACACGCTCAAATTCAACAAAAGGACGAATAATATGCGCATGCTGCATACCATGTTACGTGTAGGCAATTTAGAACGGTCATTGCAGTTCTATACTGAAGTACTTGGCATGACTTTACTCCGTAAACGTGACTACGAAGAAGGCCGCTTTACCCTGGCATTTGTCGGCTATGGTGATGAAGACAACCATACCGTGCTGGAACTGACCCATAATTGGGATACAGACAGCTATGAGCTGGGCAATGGCTATGGTCATATTGCCATTGCAGTGGAAGATGCCTACAAAGCCTGTGAAGAAATCAAGGCACGCGGCGGCAATGTGGTGCGTGAAGCGGGGCCAATGAAAGGCGGCGTGACCGTAATTGCCTTTGTGGAAGATCCGGACGGTTATAAAATCGAGCTGATCCAGCAGGATGACAATGCCCGCAATAACTAAGTTGGCGCAGTAGTATAGCGCCACAAAATAGTGAACATTAAGCCAGCAGACTAGCTTTATTGTTCCGGCCCAGTAAGATGGAACTTTACCGTGAGGTAAAACCCGCTGACTGGGCTTTTTTATGTCGATGCAAAAATAAAATCACAGGATGTAGACATGCTAAAACTACTTGCATTGGATCGCTTTACCATATTGTTAATTGTGATGGTGATACTGGCCAGTATCGTGCCGGTGTCTGGACAGGTCGCTGAAGTCTTTGGCGTTATTACCACGGCGGCCATTGCGGTGCTGTTTTTTTTACATGGCGCAAAGCTGTCCAGAGAGGCGGTGGTACAAGGTATCATGCACTGGCAACTGCATACGCTGGTGTTTGCATTTACCTTCTTGTTATTTCCAGTGTTGGGTCTCATGGCCAAACCCGTATTACTGCCATTGCTGGGGCAGGAGCTGTACTGGGGCTTTCTGTTTATGTGCTTCTTGCCTTCTACAGTGCAGTCTTCCATAGCCTTTACCTCGGTTGCACGCGGCAATGTCGCCAGTGCAGTCTGCAGTGCGTCTTTTTCCAATATTGCCGGTATGTTCATTACCCCGGTTCTGGTCAGCCTGTTTATTTTTGGCCAGTCGCAGCACGATTATGATCCGACCTCATCCATTATTCAGATTACCTTATTGTTATTGGTGCCTTTTATTCTGGGGCAATTGCTGCGGCCGTGGGTCTATCCATTTCTGGTCAAGTTCCCAAGTCTGGTTAAAGGCTTTGATCAGGGCACCATTTTAATGGTGGTCTATGGCGCCTTTAGTGGCGCCGTGGTGGCCGGACTGTGGAATGAAGTCAGTGGCACAACGTTACTGATTTTAACTGTGGCCTGTTCGGTGTTACTGACCATCATCATGCTGCTGGCGCTGTACATCCCAAAATGGCTGGGCTTTAAACGTGAAGACCAGATTGCGATTTTCTTCTGTGGCTCTAAAAAAACCCTGGCCAGTGGTGTACCGATGGCGCAGATTCTGTTTATTGGCCAGCCTTTGGGCATGATTGTGCTGCCGATCATGATTTTCCATCAAATCCAGCTGATGGTCTGCGGCATTATTGCCAATTACTGGTCGAAGCAGCCTGAAATTGAGGACAAAGAATAATTCGCATATTGGCATAGATTCACGTATAATATGCCCCAACTTGTTGTGCTTAGCTCTGACGGTATCCGTCTCGGTGGGCCAAAAGAATGGTCTGTTGTGGTGTTGGTCTGCAGTTTATCTCGAATAAACAGCTTTTTTCCTCAGTCTTGAGAGTGATCAATTGCGACGACAGCAAAACCTTCTTTAATCTTATGGAGTAATCGACGATGCGCGCCGATATTCACCCAAAATATGAAAAATTAGTTGCTACTTGTTCATGTGGTAACGTGATCGAAACTCGTTCAGCTGTTGGTAAAGACACTCTTTACCTAGACGTATGTTCAGCTTGCCACCCATTCTACACTGGTAAGCAAAAGAACGTTGACACTGGCGGTCGTATCGACAAGTTCAAACAACGTTTTGCTGGTATGTCACGTTCTATCAAACGTGGTTAATACCCAGAATGAAAAAAACGGGCATTTGCCCGTTTTTTTGTGCCTTAAATTTTAGGGTCTACAAATAGACCCTAATGCACAAGACCTTATTGGTCTTGCACATCAATTAAATGATCGAGTTTTTTCTGGAAATAATCACCCTGAATAAAGCGCGCATCGACATTCCACGCATTCGCAAACAGGTTCATATCATTTAAGTCACGCAATAACACTTCTACAGGTTTAATTTCACTATAAATGCTCAATTGTTCCTGTAATTCTTGCGTCGAGTCATCAGCAGCCAGTTTTTCAGTCAGTGCACTGTGCAAGGTCAAGTAGTGAATATCGACTTGTTTCAAGATAGATTCACTATAAATCGAATGACCAAAATCACGCAGAGAAATTTCAGCGCCGTGCTGACGTAATAAACTGATTTGTTTCTGCGCATCACCTAAGTTTTGGCTGATGTCTTCTTCAGAGAATTGCAAAATTAATGGATGGCTGAGGCGGCTACCAATAATCGTTATCAGTTTAGACACAAACTCAGGGAAGCTGCGGTCTTGTAATAAAACAAATTTGTTTAAATTGATAATCAGCTTCGCTTCAGGATATTGGGTGATGAAGTTGTGCAATTGTTTACAAGCTTCGACCAAAATCCAACGATCCAGTTTAATGGATAATTCTGGGTCTTCAGCCAAATCTATTAAGCCTGTCAGTGATTTCCATTCACTATTGAAAATAAAGCCACTAGTTACTTCATAGGTATATAAATTGGTGTCTTGCTTATCATAAAGTTGTTGATACTTCAGATGAATTTCATTACGATCCAGGCTGTGGCGTAAGGCGCCTAATAGCGATGAAGCAGCGGTTTCGACCACAGGTGCAACCTTTGGCTCGACAATTTCCAGCGACAGATCGGTCATGGATAAATCCAGTCCGAGGCTTTGCTCATCTTTTTGCTGATAAGGCAGTGCGGTTACAAAGGCACGTTCCATCAGCTGTTCAAACTGGGTGCTGTCGGCAATTTCACCTTCTAGTACCGCATAGCCCATACGTAAATTCAGCGGATAACTTTGCCCATTGACGCTCAATAACTGCGGTTTACTCAGTGAGCTGAGACCAATCAGTTTGGAATGCAAAATGGTGGTTGATTCTGCCTGAAACAAGCCAATATAGATCGATGAATTGACCTTGAATAAAGGCACATTGGTCTGTTCTTTCAGGAAGGTTTTAATATTACCGAAATAGTTTTTCAGCGTAACCCAGTCCGATTGCAAGACTTTTTCAGGGCAGGAGGCCAGGGCAAATACCACCAGCGCATTAATTTTGGATGGCTGATTGTTCAGGGTGCGGTTAATCAGCTGATGGGTCGGCTGCTGACCAGCTGTGCTTTCATTGCTGGCCTTGGCTGGTGCTGTAGCAGCTTGCTGAATATCAATGGTCAGCTGCAAGGCATCTTCATCAGTGGCCGGTAAAAATTCCAGCTGTAGCGGATTTTGCGCGGCGACATGACTATTTAAAGAGCTGTAGCTGAAACGGCCTAAATCAAACAGACCTTGCGATACTTTTTTAAAGCGCAGTTTAAAATCGGCTAGATCTTCCGGTTGCAACAGGTCAAGCAAAGGCAGACCAATAATCTCATCTTCATTCTGAAAGCCAAACAGCTGTAAATATTCCTGATTGGCCTGCACATGAATGCCTTCCTGAATAATCGCCACCGCCTTGTTGCTGTCTTCCACCAGAGACTGCGCCTGCGTCTGGGCATTTTCCAGCTCTTCTTTGAGCTGGGCATGGGTTTGCTGCAAACGGCTGAAAGAGAGGGCACGAAGCAGACCCAGATAGAAACTGTCACTATCGTTCAGGTTGACCAGATCATAAATGCCTTTGCGGATGAGGGCGCTATATTGGGTGGCATCATAGTCTTCAGGTTGCAATAACACCAGCGGTAAATTCGGCTGTTTTGAGGCGCGAATCAGGGTCAGGGCCTGATCAATTTTCAAGTCGTAGGCACGGCCAAAAATCACCACATCCCAGGTTAAATTCAGCTGTTTTTCAAAATTTTGCAGGTCATCGAGCAGGGTGGCCTGCACGGTATGTTCCTGTGCATTCAGCTGTTCGCAAATCTGATTAAAACGGATTTGGTTATCATCGATAATGAGTAAACGTGTTTCGGTACGTTTAAATTTTTTAGATAGTAAAGGATTTCTCACTTCAACGCTTCCCATAAATCTTGATTCTTAACGTCATTCATCTGCTTGTGAATAAAGGCATCGACTGTGGCTTGCTGCTGGTCATTTAACAGTTCAAAGTCAAAACGCATAAAGCTTTGAGTAATGAGTAACGGTTTAATTAAAAAGACTTTAATGTCTTCATCCCCCAAACGCAGCTGTACGGTCTGCTTGTCTCTTAATAATTGAATCCCCGGTAAAATAAGATGAGTGCTGACTTCATTCAGCTGAGAACTTTGCATGAGCAGGGCAGGATGATAATGCCCGCTATGCCGGTCAGATTTCACATAGACGGCACATGGAATAATGTCCTGCGCCAGTACTTCAAGGCCCAGTTCCAGGGTTTTGTCAGTCGACTGTTTAATCCAGCGAATCACGCCGCCACGCCACGGACTTTGCGGATTTTCCTGCACCAGAATAAATTCACCGGTTTTAAGATGTTTCGGCGTTTCACCTTCCCATTTAATCCGGTAACCATTCACACTGATATCCAGCACTTCCGCGCCGTAAATCTGTTTGGCTTCACGGTCCAGACTCTGGATTTTGCTGATGTCGGCAGTGGCATGACTGTGCATCTGGTTGATGAACTGGCTTTCACTCTGGAACTGGTAATTTTCACCCAGTTGCAGGGTTTCCTGAAAATTCTTGCCTTTAGACAAATAGAAGTGCGCCACGCTTAAGCCAAAACAGATTTTGACCCGGGCCGAATATTCATAACGTTCATGGCGACGCTCAGGATTATGAGTGAGCAGGGTATGAATATGAAAATGCAGGGCCGGAGTTAAAAACAGCTTTTCATTGCGGGAGAAATGTTCGGCCTTGCGGCCCTGATTTTCACTAATATGATCCAGCAGTGCCTGCGTCGAAATAAAAATATTCGGCTCAAAATCACCCGATTGATGCGAGTTATAAATTGGCGGATAGTCTTTGTTGGTATCGACAATATAGCGTGACAGGGTGGTTTCTTTGGGCAAAATCTGAATCAGCTTGACCCAGTCAAAACTGCAGAGATACAGCCCCTGAATTTCGGCCGGACGAATCTGATGGGTATTGAAAATATCCAGCAGGATTAATTGCGCATATGCCTGACTGATATTTTGCAGCTGATGCTGGGTGCCTTGCAGATGGTTAATATTGTTCTGATGAAAATTGTGCTGCAGCGCGCAGTTAAACAGTTGATGCGCAGTGAGCCATTGCCCGGAAAATGGCGAGCTATATAGCATCTGTTGCTGATACAGCAATAAGGTCAGTTGTTGCAGCGCATAATAGGTGGCCACAGTCCGCGCAGTCTGCAGGTTCTTTTTCAGGTTAAAGGCAAAAATGGAAAACTTCTGCTGGGCCAGCTGGCGGTGACTGCGGCGCGCGATTTCAATATAGACTTTGGCAAAATGACTACGTAACAACAGCGCCAGCTCGATAATGTGCTCATTGCGGTCGCTGCTAATCAGACCCTGGTTAAAAAAGTGTTTTTCCAGGCTGGTCAGGACATTTTCCAGCGTCGGGTGAATGGCCTGAATCAGGTCAAAGCGCAAGGTTTCCTGACATTTGAGTTCAGAAATTTCCAGTAAGGCTTTGAACAAGGCTTTTGACGAGTCCCCAAGCTGTAAAATGGATAAGTCAGCTGCCCACTCCTGAATACTTTTGACAGAATTCTGGCAAAAACTGAGCTGTTCCAATTTCAGCTCAGTGGCAACCTGAAAAATATCTGAATGATTCATAGTCATCGTTGTTATTTAACTCAAATTCAAGCAGTTGAAACCCCAAAAAGCGGTGTTTTATTCTTTTCGCCCGCAATTTCCCTAACGAGTTTAGGAACCAGATAACCCGGCAAGTTCGCTAAAACCTCTTTATAAATAAGATCGATGTCCTGTGGCATCAGATCGAAATGATGTGCACCTTTCACTTTATCTAATACATGCAAGTAATACGGCATCACCCCAGCATCGAACAGGCGATAACTTAAATCGACCAGAACCTGAGCAGAATCATTCACCCCACGAAGTAAAACTGCCTGATTCAGGACGGTAATTTGATATTTCACCAGTGTATTTAATGTACGGCAAGTGAAGTCATCCAATTCTGATGCATGATTTGAGTGTACCACCAGAATAATCCGTAGCCTACTGTTTTTTAATATGGAAATCAGCGCTTCATCGACACGGTTGGGGATTACAATCGGAACGCGTGAATGAATTCTCAAAAATTTAATCTGCGGCAGCGATTCCAGACGTTCAATCCAGCTCTGTAAACGTCGATTGGTTAACGTTAATGGATCACCGCCACTTAAAATCACTTCATTAATGTCGGGCTGAGATTCAATATATTGTTTGATGTTTAGCCAATCTTCATTTTTAGGCAGGTTGTCCTGATAGGGAAAATGGCGGCGGAAACAGTAGCGGCAATGTACCGCACAAGCCCCGGTCAGGGTCAGTAAAAAACGCGACTTATATTTGTGCAGGACACCCGGTTGCTGATTGGCCTGTTCTTCACCTAAGGGATCGGTGACAAATTCAGGATGATCTTCCAGTTCCAGATGATGTGGCAAGACCTGTAACAGCAGCGGATCAAAGGGATCGGCGACTTTCATTTTTCCGACGAATGCACGCGGCACACGTAATTTAAACTGTTCAGATGCCAGAATTGCGCCGGAGAGTAACTGTTCAGGCGACAGTTGCAGAAGACTCAGCAACTCCTGAGGATCGGTAATTAAATCACTGAGCTGTGATTGCCAGTTTTGCTGTTGATACAAATAGTTTGTCATGCCGGAAAAGAATCATGGAAGTGGGAGGGCAAGGCCTAATCATGCTAGTTTAACAGTTTGCAGGCGCTGGGAATGTGCTTTGTGTGCGAAAAATCAGGACATCCGGGCCAGGTGGAGTCCAGAGCGAGCTGCGCTGATTTTAAGCATCTGCCAGTTGGGAATAAAGCCGGTAGATGGATATCTGCTTGTAACTTAGGCAGCAGCGGCCGGTTAAACAAGAATTTTTCATTGCGGCAAGGCATATTGGTCATTTAGAATACGTCACATAAAATGAATGTGCATGTGGCAACTAATGTTCGTGTCAGACTTGCTAAATGACATCGCAACAGCCCGTAGCATCGATAGCTTAAAGTTAGTAAGTTTGGAGTGTGCCAGTCATGGCCAATTATTCTACGAATGAATTCAAGTCAGGCCTTAAGGTTATGCTTGATGGTAACCCATGTTCAATCATGGAAAACGAATACGTAAAACCAGGTAAAGGTCAGGCCTTCAACCGTGTGAAATTACGTAACCTTAAAACAGGTAAAGTATTAGAAAAAACTTTCAAATCTGGTGATTCACTAGAAGCTGCTGACATTGTAGAAGTAGAAATGGACTACTTGTACAACGACGGCGAACTGTGGAACTTCATGGATCCTGTAACATTTGAACAGATCGCAGCTGATAAAACAGCTATGGGCGATGCTGCAAAATGGTTAAAAGACGATTCTAATGAAAAATGTACCATTATGTTGTTCAACGGCGTGCCTTTAAACGTCAGCGCTCCGAACTTCGTGGTATTAAAAATTGTTGAAACTGATCCAGGTGTTCGTGGTGATACTTCTGGCGGTGGTGGTAAGCCAGCGAAACTTGAAACAGGTGCTGTGGTACGTGTTCCATTATTCGTTCAGCAAGAAGAAAGCGTTCGTGTAGATACTCGTACTGGTGAATATTTAGAACGTGCATAATGGTGTAAAAATATACTATTATCGAAGGGATGATGATCAATCATCCCTTTTTTTATGCCAAAGTCTTAGAGGAAAAGCAAAAGAACAGGCGTAAAGTCGCAAGGGAAAACAGCAGTACCTCGAACAACAACAATCACGCTGATTTAAATGCATCGAAAATATGAGGGATTGAATGGAAACATTACCAACGAAGTCGAGCCTAACTTCGAAAATTATCTGGCTGCTCGTCGCTATTGTGGGTGCAGTGTCTTTCGGGATTCTGGCACTCAGCCGTGGTGAGCATGTAAACGCAGTCTGGCTGGTCCTCGCCGCCGCCTGTGTCTATAGCATTGCTTACCGCTTCTACAGTTTATTTATTGCCAATAAAGTCTTTGAACTCAATGCTAGGCGTTTAACTCCCGCGCATCGCCTGGCCGACGGTTTAGATTATGTTCCGACCAATAAAAGTGTCTTGTTCGGCCATCACTTTGCTGCAATTGCCGGTGCCGGACCGCTGGTTGGTCCTATTCTGGCAGCACAAATGGGTTATTTACCGGGCACCATCTGGCTACTGGTCGGGGTGGTGCTGGCCGGTGCGGTACAGGATTTCCTAGTGTTGTTTATTTCGACCCGTCGTGACGGCCGTTCACTGGGTGAAATGGCCAAGCAGGAACTGGGCAGCTTTGCCGGTATTATCGTGATGCTGGGTGCACTTGGGGTGATGATTATCATCCTGGCGGTACTGGCGCTGGTGGTGGTGAAAGCCCTGACCAACAGTCCGTGGGGTGTATTCAGTATTGCTGCCACCATTCCGATTGCCATTTTCATGGGTATTTACATGCGTTTTATCCGTCCGGGTAAAATTGCAGAAGTGTCGATTATCGGCTTTGTGCTGATGATGCTCGGTATTATCTACGGTGAAAATATTGCACAGCATCCGTACTGGGGGCCGTTCTTTACCTTATCGGGGACTGAACTGACCTGGGCATTGATCATTTACGGTTTTATTGCGTCGGTTTTACCAGTGTGGCTGTTACTGGCACCGCGTGATTATCTGTCGACTTTCTTGAAAATTGGTGTCATTGCAGGCTTGGCCATTGGTATTTTATTTGCCATGCCGGAAATGAAACTGCCAGCAGTCACCAAGTTTGTGGATGGTACTGGTCCGGTATTTGCCGGTTCGCTGTTCCCATTCTTGTTTATTACCATTGCCTGTGGTGCGATTTCCGGTTTCCACGCCCTGGTGTCTTCAGGCACCACGCCAAAACTGGTCAACAACGAACGCGATATCCGTATGATTGGTTATGGCGGCATGTTGATGGAATCTTTCGTGGCGATTATGGCACTCATCTGTGCCGCGGTACTTGATCCGGGCGTATATTTCGCGATTAACTCGCCAGCGGCTTTACTGGGGACGTCGGTAGATACGGCAGCAGAAGCTGTGCGTAACCTTGGTTTTGTGGTGACGCCTGAAGCCTTGACCTTGCTGGCCCAGGAAGTCGGTGAAAACTCGATTCTGTCCCGTACCGGTGGTGCGCCAACCTTCGCAATTGGTATGGCCCATATCATCACCGAGATTTTCAATAGCCGCGAAATGATGGCGTTCTGGTATCACTTTGCCATTCTGTTTGAAGCATTATTCATTCTGACAGCAGTGGATGCCGGTACCCGTGCCTGCCGTTTTATGGTTCAGGATACCGTAGGTATTGTGATTCCTGCGGTGAAAAAATCTCACAACTTCTTTGGTAACTTGCTGGGGACTGCGGTTGCGGTGGCGGGTTGGGGCTTCTTCGTCTATCAGGGCGTGGTCGATCCACTCGGCGGGATTAACAGCTTATGGCCGCTATTTGGTATTGGTAACCAGATTCTGGCTGCGATGGCGCTCATCCTTGGTACTGTTATCCTGTTCAAGATGAAGAAACAGAAATATGTCTGGGTGACGATTATCCCGACCGTGTTCCTGTTTATCACCTCGATGACTGCTGGCTGGCAGAAGATTTTCCACGAAAATCCGAAGATCGGCTTCCTGGCACAGGCAGAGCGTTTCAATACCGCCATTGCCAATAATGAAATTCTGGCACCAGCCAAAAGTATTGCGGAAATGCAGACTGTGGCAATGTCGAACCAGATTAATGCGGCATTGTGTGGCTTCTTTATGATTGTGGCGTTTGTGATGCTGTTTGCTGCGATTGGGGTGATTCGCCGTGCCTTGGCCAATCCGGAACCAACCGTGCATGAAGCAGAAGCAATTTACCGCGATCCTGAAGATATTCAGCCGGCCAAAGGCCATTAAGGAGCGAGAAGATGAATCTGAAATTTGCTCGAGCGGGTAAAACGGTGATTTATAAAATCATCAAAATGACCGTGATGTCGCAGAAGGATTTAATCCTGAATCCTAAAAACTGGTCGCGGATTGCCACACTGTGGCAGCGTTTGCAGCAAAGTTTCCGGCTGATGGTGGGGGTGCCTGATTATCAGACCTATCTGGAGCACATGCGGCAGCATCATCCGGATCTGGAAGCGATGGATGCCAAAACCTTTTACCGGCACTGTGTCGATTCACGTTATCCATCTTCCGGAAACCTGAAGAAATGTCCGTGTTAAAAGTCTAGAAATCATCTGATTTCTTTAGAAAAAAAACAAAACGGTGTATGTTAGGGCATACACCGTTTTTATTTGGGGAATGAAGGTGATTTGGGGCATGAAACAGGATAAGAAATCGGAACCAGTACACGATCAGGCGCAGCTCCAGAGCGAGCTGCAGCGCTATGCACCCAAAATCCAGCAGTTCCTTGAACAGGTTAATCAGATTGTTCTGGATAAACAGCAGCAGACCAAACTGGCACTGGTCTGTTTACTGGCCGGCGGCCATGTGCTGTTTGAAGATTTACCCGGTCTGGGCAAAACTACCTTATCCAGCAGTCTGGCGCATTTGGCCGGACTGAAATTTCAGCGGATTCAGTTTACCAATGACATGCTGGCCAGTGATGTAATTGGGGTGAACATGTTAAATCAGAAAGAACATCAGTTTGAGTTTAAGCAAGGCCCGATTTTTACCCAGATTTTATTGGCCGATGAAATTAACCGCTGTAGCCCGAAAACCCAGAGTGCCTTGCTGGAAGCGATGGAAGAGGGTAACGTCACGGTCGATGGCGTGCGTTATGAACTGCCGCAACCATTTTGGGTCATTGCTACCCAGAATCCGCTGTTTCAAAGCGGAACCTATGCATTGCCTGAATCACAACTGGATCGCTTTTTAATGCGTTTATCACTGGGCTATCCATCGCGTTATGCAGAAAAACTATTGCTGCAGCAATCTTCCCGGCAGAGCCTGATTGCCAGTTTGCAGCATGTGTTTAGTGAAGATGAAATCCTGGAATTACAACAGCAAGTGCATCGGCTATATGTCAGTGACGCCGTGCAGGATTATATTCTGGATCTGGCCGAAGCCAGCCGTAAAAACCGGCATGGACTATCGACGCGCGGAGTACTGGCCCTGAAAAAAGCCGCCCAGGCACATGCGTTAATTGAACAGCGCAGTTTTGTCACTCCGGATGATGTACAAGCGGTTTTTGTGGCGGTGGTGGCACATCGTATTGGTTTAAGTGAGGGTGAAACCCAGCAGCTGCTGCAACAGGTGCAGGTCAGCTAAGTATGCTCGGGCAGAATTTTTGGCAGCACTGGCTGGAAAAGCGTTTTCAATTTCAGCAGAAAAAACGCCTCACGCAAAAAGATGTGCTGGTATTTATTTATCAGCAGGGTTATTTATATCTGGTGCTTATCCTGATTACCTTTGTGGCCGGTATTAACTATGCCAATAACCTGATTCTGGGCTTCTGCTTTTTAATTAGCGCGATTTTATGTATCAGTTTTTATTTGACCTTTAAGCAGCTGCATGGCTTGCAGCTTGAAGTGGTGGCACAGCAGGTCGGGCAGGCCGGGGAAAATGTCCAGCTGCACCTGTTTTTTCAGCAGGATACGCCACAGCTGCGTTATCTGTGGATTCAGGTTGATCAGCAATTACATAAACTGGCGCTGAGTGAAGCCAAACAGCAGTATAGCTTAGCTTTTTATACTGCCCAGCGCGGCAAGTTTCATTATCCGGCCATCCAGTTATATTCGGTTTATCCCTTTGGTCTGGTACGTGCCTGGACCTATCTGTATTTCAATGACTTTGCCTGGATTGCACCGAAAGCGGCGCAGCACACCACTGAAAATAAACACAACCGGCACAATGAAGAACCTGATTTAGATGAATTCCGGGAGCTGCGCAGTTATCAGCTCGGAGATTCCTTGCAGGCAGTGTCCTGGAAACAGGTGGCGCGTGGCCAGGGCTTATACGTCAAGGTCTTTGAGCAATATCAGAATCAGCAGCAGCTTGAAATTGACTATGCGCAGATGCCCAGCACATCGCATGAAGAAAAACTCAGCCTAATGATGGGCCTAGTCGAGCAGTGTGAACAGCAGCAATGTGCCTATGCCCTGTATTTGCCGCAGGTAGAATTACCGGCCGCCTGTGGCGAGCAGCAATTGCTGCTCGCCAAACAACTGTTGGCGCAGGCATAAAGATGAATTCCAGTATCCGTATTTCGATTCTCTCAAGCCTGGGCCTGCTGTTACTGGCACAGCTGATCTATCTGCCTGTGCTGCTCAGTATAATTTTTATCATCATCCTGATTAGTCTGTATTTCAGTCTGCAGCCCGGGCGTCAGCCGATTGCCAAATACTGGACCTTTAGCCTGATTGCGCTGGCGCTGCTGAGTATTTATTTACAGTACCGCGCCTTTATTGGGGTAGAGGCCGGCGTGGCAGTGTTATCAACCTTTTTATTTGCCAAGGCCCTCGAAACCCGAACCCGGCGCGATGTGATTATCCTGTTCAATTTCGCGCTATTTGTCAGTGCCAGTTCCTTCCTGTTTAGCCAGTCAATCTGGATGGCCTTTATGGTCATTTTAAGCCTGCTCAGTTGTCTGATCGGGCTGTATCGCCTGCAAACCAGCGAATTTGAATATCAGGCTTCGGCTGTACAGGCCTTAAAACGCGATGCCCGCCATGTGGGGCGTTTTGTGCTGTATGCACTGCCATTTTTTGTCTTGCTGTTTATGTTTTTCCCGCGGCTACCGCCACTGTGGCATATTCCGATTCCGGAAAATAAAGGTATTACCGGAATTAGTGACAGCATGTCGCCGGGCGATATTGCCGAGCTGTCACAATCTAGCGCGCTGGCCTTTCGGATTATTGGCGATGTGCAGCAACTGCCACCACGGCATGAGCTGTATTGGCGGGCGATGGTGCTGGATGAATATGATGGCCAGCGCTGGCGTAGCAGCTTTGTTAACCAGCAGCCGTTAATGCGTAGCGATGTATTGCAGCCGGCGCATGCGCGTAGTTTTGATTATCAATATCTGGCGGCTGACCCGGGCGTGCGTTGGGTGATGGGGCTGGAGAAATCGGTACCGCTGGAGCGCCGTTATTATAGCCAGCAGGATTGGGGCATTGTACCGCGGCGTTTAACCCAGCGGGTCGAGCCGATTCCATTGCGCTGGATCGGCGATATCCAGACCCAGACCGTGAGTAATGCTCATCTGAATTTACGCATCAATACTCAATTTCCGGTACAGCAGGATCTGCAAGCACAACAATTGGCCCAGCGTTTATTTTTGCACAGCGGACAAGATCCTGAGCGTTATGTACAGCAGGTGCTGCGCTGGTATCGGGAAAATGGCTTTGTATATACCTTAACCCCGGGGCGATTAGGGCAACATCGTGTTGATGAGTTCCTGTTTCAGTCACGTCAGGGCTTTTGTGAACATTATGCTTCCAGTTTTGTGATGCTGATGCGTTATGTCGGAATTCCGGCGCGGGTGGTCACCGGTTATCAGGGTGGAGAGCTGGCCCCGGATGGTAAAAGCTGGGAAGTACGCCAGTTAGATGCGCATGCCTGGACCGAAGTGCTGTTAAACGGCAAATGGCAGCGTTTAGACCCCACAGCAATGATTAGTCCGCAGCGGGTTGAGCAGGGCATGCAAAACCTGATTGCGGAAGATCAGGCGGTATTGGGCGAGCGTGGCAGTGGCTGGACTTATCGGCATTATCATTTAATGAATAAACTGCGTATCTGGAGCGACTATGCCAGCTATCAATGGCAAAGCAAGGTGGTGGGCTATAATGCCGAGTCGCAGCGGGGCTGGCTGGCCAAACTGGGGCTACATTCCAGCTATGCCAATATCCTAATGCTGATACTGACCATTTTAGGTCTGCTGGGGCTATATATGGCCTGGTTGTATTATCAGCATCTTCGCCGGCAGCCAAAACTTGCCCAGCTGTTGCAGACGTTTTCGAAGCCGTTACCGTCTGAATTACAGAAAAAGCCTGCTGAAACGTTTAACATGTGGATGTCTCGTTTGGCGGCTCAGGCTGAGTCACAGCAGCATCATGTGTTTAAGCAGACCGTGCAGTTATATGAGCAGATGCAGTATGCATCTGAGCAGGTTTCTGAGGCAGATTTGAAAAAATTCAAAGCATTGCTGAATTCTTGTGCATCTGCATTGAAAAATCATAGAAAAGGCTTGTCATAAAATTTAAAAGTGAATATGATGCGTCACATATAGGCGTATAGCTCAGTTGGTTAGAGCGCTACGTTGACATCGTAGAGGTCTCCAGTTCGAGTCTGGATATGCCTACCAAATTTTAAAGGCTTATAAGTGAAACACTTATAAGCCTTTTTTAATGTCTGTAATTTGTCGAAAATGGCGCAAATGTTATTTCTTAGGAATAAAATGCGACATAATTTACGCCAAGACCTGTACGCATGAAACTACCAAAGCCAAGAAAAAGAGGGGGATGTCTACCGCATTGCAATAATATTGAATGGAAAGCGCATCTCTGCGACTAGAGATACCGCTAAAGACTATGAAAAGTTTAGAAGACTTATAGCTGTGATCTTGCCCAATTGTTTAAAAAATACAAATTATGAGTTTTTAAGATTCAAATCATGAAACTTATTTTTCAGCAATCAATGGGCAAAGCCTAACTTTTGTATTTCCATGCTCAATGACATTCTATAATCAATATAAGAGCCTTATCTTGTTTTCATTCTTGTTATTCAAATTCACTAGGGTATAGGTTATTTCATTTTTTAATCCCAGCTCCCGAAGGAACTGGGATTACCTACAAAATTAAAGTGAAGAGTTATTCATAACGTCTTCAGGATTGGGTAAATGAGCCAGAAGCTTCGTTCTGACTCAGCGGAATTACCTTACATATTCGGGTAATTCGGACCACCACCACCTTCCGGTGTTACCCAGGTGATGTTCTGTGATGGATCTTTAATGTCACAAGTCTTGCAGTGTACGCAGTTGGCTGCGTTAATCTGGAAGCGCTTGGAACCATCATTATTTTCCATAATTTCATACACACCCGCAGGGCAGTAACGCTGTGCTGGCTCATCCCATTTAGGCAAGTTCACATCGACCGGAATCGAGGCATTGGTTAGCTTCAAGTGTGCAGGCTGGTTTTCTTCATGTACGGTATTGGAAACGAATACTGAAGACAAACGGTCAAAGGTTAATTTGCCATCCGGTTTTGGATAATTCGGCTTAAAGCTCACTGCATCTACAGTTTTTAATGCACTGAAGTCAGGCACTAAATCATGCAGGGTAAACGGCACTTTAAAGATGTTCTGGTCGATGAAGTTAAACGCACCGCCAAACCATTGACCAAACTTATGCATTGCCGGGCCAAAGTTACGCGCGTTGTAGAGCTCTTCTTTCAGCCAGCTGTTGTTGAACTTCTCGGTATAAGACGTTAATTCTTTTGTAAAGAAATCTTCACCCTCAGTCACGCGGGCAATGGCCAAGTCACCACCTTTTTCGACACCGGCAGCAATCGCTTCAAAGACTGCTTCACCACAAAGCATGCCGGATTTCATTGCGGTATGAGAGCCTTTGATTTTGGCAAAGTTCAGGAAGCCGGCATCATCACCAATTAACGAACCACCCGGGAAAGTGAATTTTGGTAGCGAGTTAAAACCACCTTTGGTTACGGCACGCGCACCATAAGAAATACGCTTACCACCTTCCAGATACTGTTTGATTAATGGATGAGTCTTCCAGCGCTGCATTTCCATAAATGGATACATGTGCGGGTTTTCATAAGACAGATCAACGATCATCCCCAGTGTGACCTGGTTGTTTTCAGCGTGGTAGAGCCACCAGCCGCCTGAAGAACCGGTTTCAGACAATGGCCAGCCGGCACCGTGCATCACCAGACCTGGTTTGTGTTTGGCCGGATCAATTTCCCACAGTTCTTTAATGCCGATACCGTAGTGTTGAGGGTCGGCATCTTTATCCAGATTAAATTTCTGGATCAGGCGTTTGCCTAAGTGACCACGACAGCCTTCAGCAAACAGGGTATATTTGGCATGCAGTTCATAACCTGGGGCAAAGTTATGGGTCGGTTCACCATCTTTACCAATGCCCATATCACCGGTTTGAATGCCTTTTACGGTGCCATCTTCATGGTACAGAATCTCAGACGCCGCAAAGCCCGGGAAAATAGACACTTCCAGCTCTTCGGCTTTCTGGCCTAACCAGCGCACCACGTTGCCGAGTGAAATGACATAGTTGCCATCGTTGTGCATGGTTTTTGGTACCATCCAGTGTGGCGCTTCTTTCGAAGTGGTTTCAGACAGCAGGAAGAACGTTTTATCTTCTGTCACCGGTACATTTAAAGGTGCACCTTCTTCTTTCCAGTTCGGGAACAGCTCATTGATGGCACGTGGTTCCAGCACCGCACCTGACAAGATGTGCGCACCGACTTCGGAGCCTTTTTCTACGACACAAACGGACAGATCATTCAGGTTATTTTCAATTGCAAGTTGACGGATTTTAATCGCCGCAGACAGACCCGCAGGGCCAGCACCTACGATAACGACATCAAACTCCATGGCTTCTCGGTTAATATCTTTCATAAAATAAAACTTAATTTCGCTTAGCGGTATTTTATCATCGCTACTCTAGGTTTTCGACAAAATTTAGCTCTCAATATAAAAAAAGCCTCCGAAGAGGCTTTTCATGTTTAGGATTTTTGAGGGTCGTATTGTTTTTCTTTAATGAACAGGGCTGGAATCACACCACAGATGAAGTAAGCCACACCCATCACCACGAAACCTAGACCAATCGAGCCGCCTGTTGCCAGATAACCGATCACGGCTGGTGCGATTGCTGCACCAAGACGACCAACGTTGTATGCACCACCGATTGCGGTACCACGAACTGAAGTCGGGAAGCTTTCGGTCATATAGGTTGCATTTACACCGTATGGAATACCATAAAGGAAACCAAAGATAACCAAGAGATACAGGATATTATCTGGTGAGTTATAGAACACGATCAGTGGAAGGAAGATCGCTGTACCGATTGCACCGAAGGCATACGTAAAACGACGTCCCAGTTTATCTGCCATATAGCCTGCAAGGATTTTACCCAGAATCATTGCGGTATAGGTACCTACCATATAGGCAGTCATTTCTTTGAACTTCATACCCAGTTCACTTTCAAGGTATGATGGCATCCAGTTATTGACACCGTAGTAACCGAACTGCAGGAAGCCCGCGGTGAGTGCCCAAAGAATAAACATATTACGGTTGCGTTTGTCCTGGAAAATCATCTTCCAGGTAGATTCGCTTTTCGCCACAGCTTCTGCTTCAAGTTTCTTGTGACGGTTTTCTTGCCATACTGCAGGTTCAGGCACCATATAGTGCATCATGATGGCCATGACAACAGGAATAGCAGCCACATAGAACAGCATACGCCAGCCATGATCTGGAATTAACCAGCCCGCCAGTAAGGTTGCCACGATATAGCCTACCGTCCAGCCGGCCTGAAGGGTACCCAAGGTGGTGGTACGGTATTTTGTTGGAACGTACTCTGCCATTAAGGTATTACATGCGATATAGAGCGAGCCTAAACCGAGTGCCGCCAGGAAACGTAAAATACCGAATTCCCAGAAAGAATTTGTGAAACCTAAACCACAGGTTAAAATTGAGAATAATAAAATTGAAATGACCACGGTGCGCACACGACCAAACTTGTCACATGCCCAGCCACCATAAATCCCGCCAATTGCCATACCTGCCAGGGTGAAGCTACCCAGCATCCCTGCTTCGACAGGTGTTAAGCCAAACTCCGCTTTAATACTATTTAAGCTATAGGAAAGCAGCATTAAATCTGCGCCATCGACCAACAGGGCGAGGAATGCAAAAGTAAATGCAACTTTCCAGGTGTTTGGCCCAATCTTAGAAACTGTATTCGTTGTCGCCATCGTCCATTACCTATAAAAAAGGCCTGATCTCAACAAGATAGGATCAAGCCAAAATTGATTATTGGGTTGCTTCTCGAATCATATTGCGGGCAATAATGACCTGTTGAATTTGTGTTGTGCCTTCATAAAGACGGAATAAACGCACGTCACGGTAGAAACGCTCAATCGCGTATTCACTGATATAGCCCGCACCACCATGAATTTGCACACCACGGTCTGCTACACGGCCACACATTTCGGTAGCAAACATTTTCGCGCAAGACGCTTCGGTACTGACGTTATGTCCAGCATCACGACGACGTGCTGCATCAAGTACCATACATTTTGCGGCATAAATTTCTGCCTTAGAGTCAGCTAACATGCCTTGAATTAACTGGAAGTTGGCAATGGCCTGACCAAACTGTTTACGTTCAATGGCATATTGCAAGGAGTCATCGAGCATACGTGTTGCAGCGCCCACACTGAGGGCAGCAATATGAATACGGCCTTTATCCAGGACCTTCATTGCTGTTTTAAAACCAACGCCTTCAACGCCACCAATTAGTGCAGAAGCAGGAATACGGCAGTTTTCAAAGATCACGTCACAGGTATGCGCACCTTTTTGTCCCATTTTCTTGTCACGTTTACCCAAGGAAATGCCCGGTAATTTGCTATCCACAATAAAGGCAGAAATAGCAGATGCACCTTTTAACTCAGGATTAGTCCGCGCCATGACGGTAAATACACCGGCATGGGGTGCATTGGTAATAAAACGCTTGGTACCGTTCAGGATATATTCATCGCCATCTTTTACGGCTGTGGTTTTCAGGGATGCAGCATCTGAACCGGAATCTGGTTCTGTTAAACAGAATGAACCAATGATTTCGCCGCTGGCCAGTTTAGGTAAGTAATACTGTTTTTGTTCTTCAGTACCATCAATAATCAGGCCAGATGCGCCAATCCCGTTGTTGGTTCCAATTAGTGAACGGAAGGCTGGAGAGGTGCGTCCAAGTTCAAACGCAATATAGACCTCTTCTTCCATGGTTAGGCCAAGACCTTCATACTCTTCAGGAATGGTTAAACCGAATAAGCCCAACTCTTTCATTTGCTGCACGATTTCTGCAGGGATCTCGTCTGTTTCTGCAACGATCTCTTCATTTGGGATTAATACGCCTTCAACAAATTGGCGAATCATATCGACCAACTGGTCTAAGGTTTCCTGATCACGAACCATGTCCTAACTCCGTATCTAGGATTATGTTTTGTTCACATTCTGATCAATGTGAATAAAAACTCATCACTACGCTAAATTTAAGCGGATACTAATTAAAATTAAAACTGAGATCAATATATACGAAAGTATATTTCGCATAGCGGTATTATTGTTTTGATCTTGGTTTTATGGATAAATCTTTGATTTAATTTGATTAAGCTTATTTTTAGGCAGATTTAAAAAATACTTGTTTCAAGAAGGAATGATTTACTTTGATGCAAAAATATGTATATTGATAACTAAATACCGCTGTGCGAAATGAGAAAATTATGGAAAGCACTGAAATTTTAAAGTTAACTGTACAGGCAGATGGCGTAGCGATTGTCGAAATCCATCGTCCAGAGGCTCGCAATGCATTAAATCTGGAATTACGACAACAACTCTCTGAAGCATTTCAATATCTCTCAAAATCAGATGCTGTAAGAGCTATTGTTTTGACCGGCGGTGAAAAAGTTTTTGCGGCAGGTGCAGATATTAAAGATTTCACCACTGCGACCACAGCACAGATGTATTTACGCCATACCGAACAATACTGGCAGAGCATTACCGACTGTCCAAAACCAATTATTGCAGCGGTCAATGGGTATGCCTTGGGTGGCGGCTGTGAGCTGGCGATGCATGCCGACATTATCATTGCTGGTGAAAATGCCAAATTCGGTCAGCCTGAAGTGAAACTCGGCTTAATGCCAGGCGCAGGTGGTACGCAGCGTTTACTGCGTGCCATTGGTAAATATCAAACCATGCTCTGGGTACTCACCGGCAAGCTGGTCAAAGCGGCTGAAGCTGAGCGTATGGGGCTGGTGTCGGAAGTGGTCGCTGATGAACAGACCATTTCACATGCAATTGAAGTTGCCCAAACCATCGCATCCTTCTCTCCAATTGCCGTACAGCAAATTAAAGAAGTAACCAACCTGGGGCAGGATCAATCCTTACAAGGTGCGTTAGCACTGGAACGTAAAGCCTTCCAGATTTTATTTGATACCAAAGACCAGAAAGAAGGCGTAACGGCATTCTTTGAAAAACGTCCTGCACAGTACACTGGAGAATAAGACATGAGCATTCAATCTATGGCGCTGATAGGGACTGGTGTAATGGGCATGGGCATTGCGCAAATTGCAGCCCAAGCCGGTCTGGAAGTACGTTTGTTTGATGCCAAAGCCGGTGCAGCAGAAGCCGGATTGGCTAAACTCAAAGTTATGCTGGAAAAGCTGCAAGCCAAAGGCAAATTCTCTGCAGAAGAATTGCAGGCAACCTTGGCGCGTTTCAAAATTCTAAACAGTATTGAAGAAATTGCTGGGGTCGATCTGGTGGTCGAAGCCATCATTGAAAACCTGGACATCAAACAAGGCTTATTTAAACAGCTAGAAAGCATTGTTTCCCCTGAAACTATTCTGGCCACCAATACATCATCTCTTTCGGTCACTGCGATTGCTTCAAATCTAGAGCATCAAGGTCGCTTGGCGGGTTTTCATTTCTTTAATCCTGTACCGCTGATGAAAATTGTCGAAGTTATTGCTGGCTTGGCAACAGATGAACAGGTGGTTGCCGATCTGCTGGAGCTGGCACAGCGTATGGGACACTTTGGCGTACGGACCAAAGATACCCCTGGATTTATCGTCAATCATGCTGGCCGTGCCTATGGCACCGAAGCGTTAAAAGCGCTGGGTGAAGGCGTGGCTTCGGTTTCTGAAATTGACCGGATTTTACGGGAGGGTGCCGGTTTCCGTATGGGGCCACTCGAATTATTTGACCTGACGGCTTTGGATGTTTCACATCCGGTGATGGAGTCGATTTTTAATCAGTATTATCAGGAAGACCGTTACCGTCCCCATGCTTTAACCCGTCAAATGCTGGCTGGTAAAAAAGTGGGTCGTAAAGTGGGTGAGGGCTTCTATAAATATGTTGATGGTCAGAAGACCAATGAAGCCCCGGCACAAGCTGTTCCAGCGGTCACAGATTTTTGCCCGGTGTGGATTAAAACCGATGATGAAAAAGATGCCCGCATCTTGCGTGATTATCTCCGTGAGCAAGGCTGTGTCATTGACAGTGCTGAAACCCCAGCGGCCAACAGCTTAATTCTGCTTGCGACCTATGGTGAAGACACTACCACAGCTGCGCTACGCTTTGATGTTGATGCAAGCCGTGCCGTCAGTATTGATATGCTAACGGACTTTGCCAAGCATCGCACCTTAATGCCGTCGATTGCGACAGAAAAAGCTTATATCGATCAGGCACATGCACTGTTTGCTAAAAATGGTCATGGCGTGTCGGTTATTGCAGAAAGTATCGGCTTTATTTCACAGCGTGTATTGGCCATGGTGGTCAATCTGGCTTGTGATATTGCCCAGCAACAAATTGCCACGGCGGAAGATATTGATAAAGCCGTCAAACTGGGATTGGGGTATCCGCATGGACCAATCTCCTGGGGAGATGTTTTGGGTGCAGAACGTATTCTACTCATCCTGGAACGTATTCTGGCCAATAGCGGCGATCAGCGTTACCGCCCAAGTCCATGGCTACAACGTCGAGCCCGTTTAAAACTATCTCTTCTTCACACTGCAGCAGTTTAAGGAATCAAACTCATGTTAAATGCTTATATTTATGATGGATTACGTACGCCCTTTGGTCGTCATGCAGGTAGCCTGGCCACAATTCGTCCAGACAATCTGGCTGCGCATGTGATCAAGGCCCTGGTAGAAAAACACCAGTTACCGGCCAATATCTTTGATGATGTGATTTTAGGAAATACCAATCAGGCCGGTGAAGACAGCCGTAACATTGCACGTCATGCGACATTGCTTGCCGGCTTAGACGTTAAAACACCGGCACAAACTGTGAACCGTTTATGTGCTTCAGGTTTGGCAGCTGTCATTGATGCTGCACGTGCTGTGACCTGTGATGAAGGCGATATTTTCCTGGCAGGCGGGGTCGAGTCGATGTCGCGAGCGCCATTTGTCTTTGCTAAATCAGAAACCCCGTTCAGCCGTGATTTTAAAGTATTTGATTCAACTATTGGCGCCCGTTTCCCGAATCCATTAATTGAAAAACAGTTCGGTAATGACACCATGCCACAAACCGGTGATAACGTTGCGGTGGAATATGGAGTAAGCCGTGAAGATGCTGATCAGTTTGCTGCTGCATCTCAGGCCAAATACGAAGCAGCCAAACAGGCCGGTTTCTTTGCCGATGAAATTGTGGGTATAGAAGTACCACAAGGCCGCAAGTTGCCGCCAAAACTCATCGACCAGGATGAACATCCGCGTCCATCTTCTACTCTGGACGCATTGCAAAAGCTACGTCCACTATTTGACGGTGGGGTAGTCACCGCAGGGAATGCTTCTGGTGTGAATGATGGTGCTGCTGCCCTGATTATTGGTTCGGAAGCAGCCCAAGAAAAACTGGGCATTCAGCCAATGGCGAAAATCATTGCATCTGCCGCCGCTGGAATTGAGCCGCGTATTATGGGTGCCGGTCCGGTTGATGCCATTAAACTGGCGTTAAAGCGTGCTAAGCTGACTTTAGCAGACATGGATATTATTGAGATTAATGAAGCATTTGCATCTCAGGTTCTGGCCTGTCTGAAAGGCTTAGATGTGGCTTTTGATGATATGCGGGTTAATCCAAATGGTGGTGCGATTGCAGTTGGTCATCCACTGGGTGCTTCGGGTGCTCGTTTAGTGCTGAGCACTGCACGAGAATTGCAGCGTAGCCAGAAAAAATATGCTGTGATTAGTCTGTGTATTGGTGTAGGGCAAGGCCTTGCGCTTGTGATTGAACGCGTATAAAAGGAAAAACACATGGGTGCATTAGAGGGTATTCGCGTACTGGATTTAAGTCGCGTACTGGCCGGTCCTTGGTGTGGTCAAATCCTTGCGGATTTAGGCGCGGAAGTGATTAAAGTTGAACGTCCTAAAACGGGTGATGATACCCGTATGTGGGGACCACCATGGATGAAAAACAATCAGGGTGAAAATACGCGTGAAGCTGCGTATTATCAATCTGCCAACCGCAATAAAATGTCGGTTGCCATTGATATCTCGACCCCTGAAGGGCAGGAGCTGGTAAAGGCGCTGGCGGCTGATTCAGATGTGGTCATTGAAAATTACAAAGCCGGCTCTTTGAAAAAATATGGCTTGGATTATGACAGCCTCAGTGCGATTAATCCGAAACTGGTGTATTGCTCGATTACCGGATTTGGCCAGACTGGACCACGTGCCCCTGAACCTGGCTATGACTTTATCATTCAGGGGATGGGCGGCTTGATGTCGGTCACCGGTGAGAAAGATGATTTACCGGGTGGTGGACCGCAGAAAGTCGGTGTGGCTTTTGCTGACTTAACCACAGGTCTTTATTCAACAATTGCAATTCAGGCTGCTTTGCTGAACCGTCATATAACGGGACTGGGGCAGCATCTGGATATGGCTTTACTTGATGTTCAGGTTGCTTTGCTGGCTAACCAGGGTATGAACTATTTGGCCTCGGGTAAAATCCCGGGTCGTTATGGTAATGCACATGCCAATATTGTGCCGTATCAGGTCTTCCGTGCTGCCGATCAGGACTTTATTATTGCGTGTGGTAACGACAAGCAGTTTGTGGCTTTAAGTAATGCTATCGGTTTACCAGACCTGCCAAATGATCCGCGCTTTGTAACTAATGCGCTGCGTATTCAGCATCGTACTGAAATTACTGAGTTATTGGCCCAGCATTTCTTGAGCAATACGGCTAAACACTGGGTAGAAGCGATTCATGCGGTGCAAGTTCCGGTAGGCTTAATTAATAATCTGGAACAAGCCTTCCAGGAACCGCAAGTTCAGGCGCGTAATATGCTGGTGGACATGCAGCATCCGTTAAAGGAAAACTTAACTGTCATTGGTTCGCCAATTAAAATGTCACGTACACCAGTCGAGTACCGCAAGGCACCTCCGATGCTGGGTGAGCATACTGATGAGATCCTGTCTCGCGTGATTGATTCAGAAAAGCTCGACTTGCTGAAATCGAAAGGAATTGTGGGTTAATTCAAACCTGCGTGTATTAAGTTTTATCAAGAAGCAACTTTAATCAAGTTGCTTCTTTGCTATCTCGTCAATAATTATCTATAATTTCGCAATGCGAAACAGAATTTGAATGCAAGGACGGTAAAACATGCCAGATGATGTACCTGAAAACGATCAGTCGGAAAAGTTACTGACTACACCTCTGCGTCATGAATTATTACATCCGATTGAAGACATGCAGGATGAAAATGACCGTCAATTTATTACTGCCCTGGCACGCGGTTTAGAGTTATTGCGCTGTTTCAGTCCAAAGCATCAGCATCTGGGCAATCAAGAATTATCACAAATGACCGGTTTGCCAAAACCGACCATTACCCGTTTAACCCATACTTTGTCGCGTTTGGGCTATTTAAAGCAGGTGCCCAATTCGAGTAAATTTCAGCTTTCCGTTGGGGTGCTGTCTTTTGGCTATTCCATGTTAGCCAATTTATCTTTGCGTTCAGTTGCACATCCGCTCATGAAAAACCTGGCAGATTATGCTGAAGCCGCAGTTGCCATGGCGACACGTGACCGCCTGAACATGATTTATCTGGATGTGGTACAAGGCAAGGGGAATGTCACCATGCGACGTCAGGTCGGAACGCACTTGCCCATTCATTTAAGCTCGATGGGGCGTGCCTGTCTGGCTGCAATGCCTGAAGATGAGCGTGAGTTTTTACTGGATGCCATTCGCACCAAACATGCTGCAGATTGGCCTAAAATTAAAGAAGATCTAGACCAGGCATTTAAAGACTATCAGGAATATGGTTACTGCTTTTCGATTGGAGACTGGCATAAGGATGTGAACTCTGTTGCCGTACCTTTTATACATGAGCAACATGGTTTACTGGTCTTTAATTGTGGTGGCCCAAGCTTTCTGCTGAATCGCGAAAAAATTGAAACAGATATTGCACCAAGGTTATTGCATATGGTGAATAATATTCGCACTGAAGTGGGTTAACTTTTATCTTGAAACTGTTAGGTGGGGCAGACGCCCACCAAATTCTAAAGGCTTATAAGTGAACTACTGATAAGCCTTTTTTTATCTCTGTAATTTCTCCATCCATCATTTTATCAGTGACTGTTCTATATAAGTCAAAGCTGCCCCTCATCAAGACTAACAAGAAGCTTTCTCCCTCTTTTGCAAAAAAGACACAGCAGGTCCAGTAAAATTTGCTAGGCTAATATTTTTTATACAAGAATACTGCCCATGAAAAATATTGTTCTTTTTGCTGCGCTTGCAGCCTCGCTTATGGCCTGTAGCACCGTACAGCAACCCCCAGCACAGGTAGGACTTGCCAATCCGGCCAGTCAATATTGTATTGAACAGGGCGGCCGACTGGAAATTAAAGACGAACACAGTGGTCAGGTGGGCTATTGCCATTTGCCAGATGGCAGTATCGTTGAAGAATGGGCGCTGTTCCGTCAGCAGCCAGGCCAGTGTGTGGCAGAAGAAGCCAAAAAACTGATTGGGCAATCGGGCAGTTTGCCACAGAGCGAAATCAAGCAGCGGACCCAGGCCAAAATTGTTCGCAGCGTCCATCCTGGCCAGCCGGTCACCATGGATTATCGCGCTGACCGAGTCACAGTAACCATTGATCCGAACAGTAATAAAATTGTGCAAGCATCCTGCGGTTAAGGCTAAACAGTCCGCCCAGTGCGGACTTTTTTATGGGTGTCAGGAAATTGAAATTTCAATAGGTGAGGGTAGGAGTGAGTTAAAGGCCAATTGAATGCTTGAATTGTTAAAATTTGATTAATACACAAAATGAAAGTTGTGACATAGTTCACGTATTGTTTATTTTTCTGTTAGTATAAATTAAATTTGTTTAATAATAGTAAAGAACATGAGGCAAATCCTGATCGTGACCTTTATTGTCATGGTTGTCCTGTTAATGGTCTGGGTGTTTCAGCAGGAACAACACCGCAGACAACAAGAAATGCAGAATATTGTGCAGGAGGCACGCGACTCTCTGCATCTGATTGAACAAGATCGGGCTTCACATCGTTCATCGCTGGATGATCACATGCGACAGATCGAACCCTCTATTGAGCGGGCTGGAAGTTTAGGCCAAAAATTCTAATTCAGCATGAAATGCTCTGAATGAAAATTAAAGATAAATTTTAGAAACAATGAAAAATCAGTGTGATATAATTTACCCATTAGACAATTAAATTAGCGTATTTATTTTTTAAATAGTTGATTTAATTATGGTAAGTAAAGCTGCATAAAGTTATGCGGCTTTTTTGTTTAGAATTTATCTGATTTGAGCTGTTAAGGGCTCAAAGCATAATGGCTAAATAGACTTATCCTGTGCGTGTAACTTTTGGCATATCCGTTGCTTGGCAATGCTAGGGGTAGGGATGAATTTTCTCCGTACTTTCGCATCACTGTTGGGTATTTAAGTTTATTTACAAGGGCGAGGTCATGACGACTCCTAATCCATCTTCAGAAAATGTGCTTGAGCGCTTATTTAAGTTAAGCGAAAACAAGACCAGTTTTCGTACTGAGGTTCTTGCCGGTGTAACCACATTCTTAACTATGTGTTACATCATTATTGTCAATCCAATGATTTTATCCGAAACCGGGATGGATCACGGGGCTGTCTTTGTTGCAACCTGTCTGGCAGCCGCAATTGGCTGTCTGGTGATGGGACTGATTGCCAACTATCCGATTGCGCTGGCACCGGGTATGGGCCTGAATGCCTATTTCACCTATTCGGTTTGTCTGGGCATGGGTGTGCCTTGGCAAACTGCGCTGGCTGCGGTGTTTGTATCCGGTCTGGTGTTTATTGCCATCAGCATGTTCAAAATTCGTGAAGCCATTGTCAATGCCATTCCAATGTCCCTGAAACTGGCCATTGGCGGCGGGATTGGTTTATTCCTGGCCTTAATTGCACTAAAAAACGCAGGCATTATTGTCGATAACCCGGCGACTTTGGTGGGTCTGGGTGACTTGAAACAGCCTTCAGTGCTGTTGGCCTTATTTGGCTTCCTGATGATTGTGGTGATGCACCAATTCAAGGTGCGTGGTGCAATTATCATCAGTATTCTGGTGTTAACGGCTATTTCTACGGCTTTGGGCTTAAGCGAATTTAAAGGTGTGGTCGGTGAAATCCCGTCTATCGCGCCAACGTTCATGCAAATGGACTTTGAAGGTCTGTTTACTGCCAGCCTGATCGGGGTGATTTTCGTCTTCTTCCTGGTCGATCTGTTTGACTCCACCGGTACCCTGGTCGGCGTTTCACACCGTGCGGGCCTGCTCAAAGATGGTAAATTGCCACGTTTGAAAAAAGCCTTATTTGCCGATTCATCTGCCATTGTAGCGGGTGCAGCACTGGGTACCTCTTCAACCACACCGTATATTGAATCGTCTGCCGGTGTTGCTGCTGGCGGCCGTACCGGTCTGACTGCGGTAGTGGTCGCGGTGCTGTTTGTACTGTGTTTATTCCTGGCACCACTGGCCCAATCGGTACCAGGCTTTGCTACTGCACCTGCCTTGTTATTTGTGGGTGTGCTGATGATTCAGGGCATTGTACATATTGACTGGGAAGATATTACTGAAGCGGTTCCAGCCTTCCTGACCATCGTATTTATGCCATTTACCTACTCGATTGCAGACGGTATTGCCATGGGCTTTATTAGCTATGCGTTGATCAAGCTGTTGACCGGTAAAGCTTCATCTGTGCCATATATGGTGTGGATTATTGCAGTATTGTGGGCATTAAAATTCGCGTTATTTGGCGGTTAATCCCCAGCAACCATTTTGAGGGTGTAAACTCGGTTTGCACCCTTTTTTATTTTCATGAGGATGAGAGATGAATCAACTTGAGCTGATTCGCGCCTTACCCAAGGCAGAGTTGCATGTCCATATTGAAGGGACGTTTGAGCCGGAACTGATGTTTGCCATCGCGCAGCGTAACAACATTGCCATTCCATATCAGTCAGTCGAGGAAGTCAAAGAGGCCTATAACTTTCATAACCTGCAGTCGTTTTTAGACATCTATTATGCCGGTGCCAATGTACTGGTACATGAGCAGGACTTTTATGATCTGGCCTGGGCCTATTTTGAAAAGTGTGCAGAAGATCAGGTGGTACATACCGAAATGTTCTTCGATCCGCAAACTCATACTGACCGCGGGATTGCCTTTGCGACAGTAATTAACGGTTTGCAACGTGCCTGTGATGATGCACAAAGCAAACTGGGCATCAGTTCCCGTTTAATCATGTGTTTCTTGCGTCATCTTAGCGAAGAAGCAGCATTTGTAACGCTGGAACAGGCACTGCCGTATAAAGAACAGATTATTGCAGTCGGTCTGGATTCCAGCGAAGTGGGGCATCCGCCTGCTAAATTTGCCCGCGTTTTTGCCAAAGCCCGTGAATACGGTTTCTTGGTGGTGGCGCATGCCGGTGAAGAAGGTCCACCAGAATATATCTGGGAAGCACTGGACTTGCTGAAAGTGAATCGTATTGACCACGGCGTGCGTTCTGAAGAAGATCCGGCACTGATGCAGCGTCTGATTCAGGATGAAATGCCGCTTACGGTGTGCCCGCTCAGTAATTTAAAACTGTGCGTGGTGCAGGATATGCGGCAGCACAATATCCGCCGTTTGTTACAGCAGGGCGTGAAGGTGACGGTTAACTCGGATGATCCGTCTTATTTCGGCGGCTATATGAATGACAACTTTATTGCCATTACCGAAGCGTTAGATTTAAATGCAGATGAGTTAAAGCAACTGGCGATTAACTCTTTTGAAGCCTCGTTCCTGCCAGCAGCGCAGAAACAGGCCTGGATTGAAAAAATCCAGGCGTTATAAGCGCATCTAGCTTCATAAAATGATGAAAAAAATAGGCCTACTTCATGTAGGCCTGTTACTTTCTTGTTATAAAAAAGTAAGTTAAACCAATATTAGGCTAAGAATCTTATAGGATTCTACACAGATAAAGCCAATATAAGTACAGATGCCAAAATTTATAATTTTTACAGATTTAGATGGGACTTTATTAAATCATGATAATTACAGCTATGGGCAGAACATAGAGCTGATCCAGCGTTTAATTCCGGATTCTCCGGTTATTTTATGTAGCAGTAAAACCGCAGCGGAAATCCGCCATTTGCAGCAACAGCTCGGTTTAAGCGGCATGCCTTTTGTGGCTGAAAATGGGGCATATATCTATTTTAATGCGCAGCATGACTATCAAAGTCCCTTATCCAGTACCGACATTGCGGTGCAACTACAGCAGTTAAAAGCAGACTATGGCTTAAATTTTCAATGCTTTAGTGATTGTGATGCCGCGCAGATTGCAGCGCTGACCGGTTTGGCGCTGGACGATGCAGCACGGGCTTTAGAGCGTCCGTATAGCGAAGTCATTATCTGGAATCCGGACAGCCGAGCCGAAGATGAAGCGACATTGTCGCAATATCTGGCCAGTAATTTGCATATGCTTCATGGTGGACGCTTTAGCCATATTTTAAGCCGGGACTGTGATAAATCACTGGCGGTGAACTGGCTGAAACAGTTTTATCCGGCACAAACGGTATGTATCGGGCTGGGGGACAGTGAAAATGATCTCGATATGCTGAAAGCCTGTCAGCATGCTGTGGTGGTCAAACGGCCGTATAAAGCAGCATTGGCATTAGAACACGATTCTGTGTACTTCACCCGGCAGCAGGCACCAGCGGGTTGGGCAGAAGGATTACAGTACTTTTTACAACAATAAACTGGAGAGGAAGATGGTCGATTTTGCACAAGAAGGCATGATTACAACAATACATGATTTAAAACAGCGCCATCTACATGAATACGAACAGGAACTTCGTGAATTTACCAAGTCCAAACCGGTCACCTTAATTTTACCTTCCTTATATTCCGAGCTTGAACATCCGGCCTTAACCCAGATTGTCGAAGAATTAAAAGGCGCCGATTATATCCAGCAGATTATTATTGGTCTGGATCAGGCCAATGCGGAGCAGTTTGCTCATGCGCGGGAATTTTTCTCGGTATTGCCGCAGAACCATGTAATTTTATGGAATGATGGGCCACGTTTGCAGCAGCTGCATCAGCAGTTAAATCAGTTAAATGTCGCGCCTTTGCAGCGTGGCAAAGGTCGTAATGTCTGGTATTGTGCCGGTTATGCCATGGCCGAAGGCAAGAGTCAGGTGGTGGCGATGCACGATTGCGATATTCGTACTTATAAACGTGACATGCTGGCCCGGCTGATTTATCCGATGGTACATCCACAATTCAGCTTCCAGTTTTCCAAAGGTTATTATGCGCGGGTGGCTGACCGGAAAATGAATGGCCGGGTATCACGTCTACTGGTGTCACCTTTATTACAGGCGCTGAAAAAAGTCTTCGGGCCGCTTGATTATCTGCTTTATCTTTCAGCCTTTCGTTATCCCTTGTCGGGGGAAATGGCAATTCATGTCGAAGCGTTACGTGATCTGAAGGTGTCAGGCGATTGGGGTCTGGAAATTGGCGTGCTGTCGGAAATTTACCGCAACTATTCCACCAAGCGCATCTGTCAGGTCGATATTGCCGATGATTATGAACATAAACATCAGGAAGTCACTACCGCCAATGGTGATGGCGGCCTAAAACGGATGAGCCGGGATATCGCACTGGCATTTTTCCGTAAGCTGGCGGCGCTGGGGGTGCAGGTCAGTCTGGACAATATCCGGATTATCCGTGCGGCCTATTATCGCAATGCGCTAGATTTGATTGATCACTATTATTATGATGCCACCACCAATGGCCTGAATTATGACCGGCACAGCGAAGAAAATGTGGTGGAATTATTTGCCCAGAGCATTGTTGAGGCAGGGGAGCAGTTTATGAATTACCCGAACCAGCAGTCTTTTATTCCAAGCTGGAACCGGGTGCAATCGGCCTGTCCAACGGTATTTGCGGATATGAGGCAGGCAGTTGCCCTGGATAATGCTTAAATTTGCCATTTATTTGTGCATTGCGGTCAAAAAGATAAACCGAATCTGCACTAAAGCCCTTAAAATAGGCCGGTAAAATGACGTAAAACTGAAGGAAAATACATGAAAAAGTTGGCTTATGTTTTAGCACCGCTGGCGTTACTGTTAAGCGCATGTGCATCTACAGGCACCACTCAGCCTACAGCGGCAACGACAACCCAGCAATTGGGCGGCGCAGCACTGAAAATTGCGATTAATGCCAAATGTGTCACCGAGCTAAACAACATTCCGGCATGGCAAACGGCCACCAAAGTCATGACCAGCACCCAAAAGCAAAATATCCAGACTGAAATCTGTGGTTGTGTCAGCGAAAAAGCACCACAAAATGTGACTGCGGTAGACTTGGCGACAGCAGCGATTGACCCGGCAGCGCGTGCCACCATTGTGAGCAATGTTGTATCAAAAACCATTCATGCTTGTGTGCAAGAAGCAGTACAATAAGCGCAAGATGAAAGAAATAGGCTGACAGGTTCAGCCTATTTTATTGAAGGTAATAATGTCGATGAAAATTGCTGGTGTAGATGAAGCAGGGCGCGGGCCTCTGGTGGGAACCGTGGTGGCTGCGGCAGTCATTCTGGATCCGAATAATCCGATTGCGGGCTTGAATGATTCCAAGAAACTGAGTGAAAAGAAACGTGAAAAGTTATTCATTGAGATTCAGGAAAAAGCCTTGGCTTGGGCCATTGCTGAAGCCAGTCCGGCTGAAATTGACGAGCTGAATATTTTACAGGCCTCATTGCTGGCTATGCGCCGTGCGGTTGAAGCCTTGCAGGTCCAGCCCGATCAGGTCCTGGTCGATGGCAATAAAATTCCGCAAGGACTAAACATGCCGTGTGAAGCGGTGGTGGGTGGAGATGCCTTGCACGCCGAAATTTCCGCAGCCAGTATTCTGGCCAAAGTCACCCGTGACCGGCAGATGCTGGAACTGGACCAGAAGTTTCCACAGTTTGGTTTTGCCAAACATAAGGGCTATCCGACCAAAGCGCATTTTGAAGCAATAGCTTTGCATGGCGTGACTACAGAGCATCGCCGTAGTTTCGGACCAGTACGTAAAGCGCTGGCTTTGCTGGAACAGCAATAATTTTGAAGCGCTAAAAAAACTTAAAGCGGCCGTAGAGCCGCTTTATAACAAGATAACTTTAAGTCTTAACGGTTAAAGTTATTTTGTGGGTAATTATCATCTTCATAAGAAGGCTGATAATCCTGATCGAGATGTTGCAAATGCTCATGCATGGCACGTTCATGTTGAATACGTTGATAAATTTCTTCACGATGAACAGACACTTCTTTTGGCGCATTCACACCAATACGCACCTGGTTGCCTTTGACACCAAGTACAGTAACACTGACTTGATCCCCAATCATTAATGTTTCTCCGACACGTCGGGTCAGAATCAGCATGTTTATCTCCTTGCAAAATGCTAAACCTGCATTGATTTGAAAGTTTTGAAAAGCACAAAATATTTCAAGCGAAATTTTATCAGAACTCTCCCTGACAAAACCTTGTCGGATACAATTCTGTTAAGATTTCTAATTCTCATTATTTCAATATAACAGAGCCACTATAAAAAATACTATAGTGGCTCTGATTTTTTGTAGTTTTTCGCAATATTGTCTGACAATTCCAATAATTGCTGACTACAGATTAAGCACGCGGGCTTGATTCACCTGACTCGCGGTCTAAACCGAACGCCGTGTGCAGTGAACGAACTGCAAGCTCTAAATAGTTTTCTTCAATAATCACTGAAATTTTGATTTCAGAGGTCGAGATCATCAGAATGTTGATGCCTTCATCTGCAAGTGCGGTGAACATTTTGCTCGCTACGCCAGCATGTGAACGCATACCCACGCCAACAATTGACACTTTTACGATGTCATCACGGGTTGCAACTTCACGTGCACCAATTTCCTGTGCAGTCGCTTCAAGAATCGCTTTGGCTTTGGCCAGTTCACCACGGTTTACGGTAAAGGTGAAATCAGTGGTGCCATCTTCTTCAACGTTCTGGATAATCATATCCACTTCAATGTTGGCAGCGCCAATTGGGGCCAAGATTTTAGAGGCAATACCTGGCTCATCTGGCACACCGAGAATAGTCAGTTTAGCTTCGTCACGGTTAAACGCGATACCTGAGATAATTGGCTGTTCCATGTTGTCTTCCAATTCAGTAGTAATAAGAGTTCCGACGTTGTTTTTAAACTCTTCGTCAAATGCACCATCGTTGTCGTTATCGAAGCTAGATAGTACGCGTAAAGGCACCTGATATTTGCCAGCAAATTCTACAGAACGGATTTGCAGGACTTTTGAGCCTAAAGATGCCATTTCCAGCATTTCTTCAAAAGAAATACGATCCACTTTTTTTGCTTTTGGCGCAACACGCGGGTCAGTGGTGTATACACCATCAACATCGGTGTAGATCTGGCATTCATCTGCTTTTAATGCTGCGGCTAACGCAACACCGGTTGTATCTGAACCACCGCGGCCTAAAGTTGTGGTATTGCCTTGCTCATCTACACCTTGGAAGCCTGCAACCACAATCACACGGCCGGCATCTAAATGACCAGTCATGACATCGGTGTCAATCGCTTCAATACGGGCTTTGGTGAACGCGCTGTCAGTTTTAATTCCGACTTGGCGACCGGTTAGAGATTTAGCTTCTACGCCAATAGAATTGAGCGCCATAGCTAACATGGAAATCGTTACCTGCTCACCCGTAGATACCATCTGGTCAAGTTCACGTGGGTCAGGGGTGTCGGTAATGGCTTTTGCGAGAGCGAGCAGGCGATTGGTTTCGCCACTCATTGCTGATACAACAACGACCACCTTGTGGCCATGGTCATGCCAGCGCTTTACGCGACGAGCAACATTTAAAATGCGCTCGGGCGTACCCATAGAAGTACCGCCATATTTTTGAACGATTAATGCCATAGTTGTTCCATATAAGCCATGACCCTGATTGCCGCCAGGGTCAGTTACACAAAAGTGAAGTTATTTTGCTTCCAGCCAGGCAGTTAACTCTGCCATCACGGTTGCAAACTTCTCGTTTAGTGGCGCGCCACCTTGTGCTAAGTCAGGTTTACCACCACCTTTACCACCAAGCTCAGAGGCCAAGTGTTTGATGATGTCACCTGCTTTAATAGACGCAGTAAAGTCTTTTGCAACAGATGCGATCAGGCTCACTTTGTCACCCTCTACACCGGCAAGTACAATCACTGCGTTGTCTAATTTTGATTTCACACCGTCATGCAGGTTGCGCAGTGCTTTGGCATCCATACCCTGAACAGTGGTAATAAGTGTTGCACGGCCAGCAATGGTCTGAACTTGGCTTAAAAGTTCACCCGCTTGCAGGCTGGCCAGTTTCTGATTCAGCTGTTCAATCTGTTTTTGCAGGCTAGAGGCTGTTTCAACAATTGCTTCAACTTTCTCAATGGTTTGCTCTTTCTGTGCTTTTAACAGCGCATTAATGGTGTTGATGTCACGATCAGCTTTTTGCGCAGCTTCAATCGCTTTGGTGCCTGTCTCCGCTTCAATACGACGCACGCCTGCAGCCACACCACCTTCAGAGGTGATTTTGAACAGACCGATGTCACCAGTGCGTTTCACGTGAATACCGCCACATAGTTCGATCGAGAAGTTTTTCTCTTCAATTACTGAACCCATAGACAGTACGCGAACTTCATCACCGTATTTTTCCCCGAACAGCATCATCGCGCCTTTGGCTTTCGCAGATTCAATATCTAACAGCTCAGTGGTCACTTCGGTATTGGCAATCACTTCCGCATTCACCAGACGCTCAATTTCTTGCAGCTGTTCAAATGAAACCGGCTGGTCGTTGGCAAAGTCAAAACGTAATACGTCTGATGCAACCAGTGAGCCTTTTTGCTGTACGTGTGAGCCCAGAATTTGACGCAGCGCAGCGTGCAGCAGGTGAGTCGCCGAGTGGTTGCGTGCAGTTGCAGCACGAATGTCCGCTTTGACAATTGCTTCCACGTTTTGTGCTGCTTTCAGGCTACCCATGGTCACAATACCCTGGTGTACAAAAGCGCCGCCCGATTTTTTGGTGTCTTGCACTTCAAAAATACCGGTGTCGTTTTTGAAAATACCGGTATCACCGATCTGACCACCGCTTTCTGCATAGAATGGCGTCTGGTTCAGGACGATCAGTGCTTCATCACCTTCAGCGACTTCGTCAACCTGTTCGCCATCTTTATAGATGGCAATGATTTGACCTTGACCTGCAGTGGCATCGTAACCATCAAACTGGGTTTCACCATCCACTTTGACTACGCTGTTATAGTCGATGGCAAATTTACCGGCATCACGTGCACGTTGACGCTGTGCTGCCATTTCAACTTCAAAGCCAGCTTCATCAATGGTTAGGTCGCGTTCACGGGCAATATCTGCGGTTAGGTCGGTCGGGAAACCGTAAGTGTCATACAGTTTAAATACCACTTCGCCTGGAATCACAGAACCTTTTAAGTTCGCCAGTTCGCCTTCAAGCAATTTCAAACCTTGCTCAAGTGTTTTGGCGAATTGTTCTTCTTCTTTCAGTAATTGCGCTTCAATACGTGCTTTTTGAGCTTCCAGTTCAGGATACGCCGCACCCATTACTTCAATCAGCGGTTGCAGCATTTTGTGGAAGAATGAACCGGTTGCACCGAGTTTGTTACCATGACGCACGGCACGGCGGATAATACGGCGCAGTACATAACCCCGTCCTTCGTTAGACGGATTGACGCCATCTGCAATCAGGAAGCAGCAAGAACGGGCATGGTCAGCCACCACTTTAAGTGAAGCTGGATATTGTACCGGTGTGCCTTTTTCTTTGGCTTCCGCTTCAAGTGCAGAGGTATCTAGACCAATAATTTCAGCTGCTGCTTTTAAAAGATGCTGGAACAGGTCAATTTCGTAGTTGGAGTTAACGTGCTGTAATACGGCAGAAATACGTTCCAAGCCCATACCGGTATCGACCGAAGGAGCAGGAAGCGGGTGCAATACGCCATCAGCAGTACGGTTGAACTGCATAAAGACGTTGTTCCAGATTTCAATGAAACGGTCGCCATCTTCTTCAGGTGTGCCTGGTAGGCCACCCCAGATATGATCGCCATGGTCAAAGAAAATTTCAGAACATGGACCGCATGGACCGGTATCACCCATAGCCCAGAAGTTATCAGATGCGTATTTCTCGCCTTTGTTGTCGCCAATACGGATAATACGTTCTGGTGCTAAACCGATTTCCTTGTTCCAGATGTCGAATGCTTCGTCATCGGTGTGGTAAACCGTGGCATACAGTTTGTCTTTTGGCAGGGCTAACCATTCATCACCGGTCAGGAATTCCCAGGCAAACTTGATCGCATCACGCTTGAAGTAATCACCAAAAGAGAAGTTACCCAACATTTCAAAGAAGGTGTGGTGACGCGCGGTATAACCGACGTTATCTAAGTCGTTGTGTTTACCACCGGCACGTACACATTTTTGTGAAGATACGGCACGGACATAATCGCGCTTTTCCAGACCTAAGAAACAATCTTTAAACTGGTTCATACCAGCATTGGTGAACAGCAACGTTGGGTCGTTGGCGGGAACCAGAGAACTCGACGCGACACGTGTATGCCCTTGCGATTCAAAGTAACGCAAAAATGCTTCACGAATTTCAGCTGATGTCATAAAACGAGTACTCACAACCAAGTCACTCCATAATTCTCGATTTGGCTAAAAGCATAACAGTCTGACAAGATTTTCTCTGCTGTTATACGGGCTTAAAATTTAAAAACGCCAAATTATAACGGAAAAAGCCACACTCACCAATGATTTTAAAGTGTTTTGATGACAAATCTGCGGCGAAAACCCAAACCTTAAAGTCATCTAAACTGCTGTGAAATCACAAGCTGTTGTCATTGCTGCGGTTTAGCCAGTTACCGTGCATCCTGCTTCTTTTTATCAAGCAGAAAATAGTGCTGCTAACTGCTTAAATATTGGACAGGTTTAAATTAATTGCTGAGTTTGGCAGGAATTATTCGCCGTGTCTGGCGGAAATCCTTTAACATAAGCACAGACAAGATTGATGTGCAGTTTGAAGGAATACGGATGCAACGAGTGGCGATTAATGGCTTTGGGCGAATTGGGCGAAATGTACTGCGTGCCTGGTTTGAAAATCCTAAAGAATTTCATTTTGATATTGTCGCGATTAATGACGTTGCCGATGTTGCCACGCTACTACATCTGTTTAAATACGATTCAACCCATGGCCGTTTTCCGGGGCAGGTAGAAATCCAGCTGGAACAGGAACAGATTTATCTGTGCATACAATCGGGTGAAGCCAAGCTGAAAGTTCAGGTGCTGAGCCAGCCACAGCCGGCACAGTTGCCATGGCAGCAGTTAAATATTGATGTGGTGCTGGAATGTACCGGCCTGTTCCGTTCGCGTGAAGCCGCAACCCAGCATATTCATGCCGGTGCCAAACGGGTGATTATTGGCGCAGCACCGTTTGACACGGTTGATGCCGCCATTGTTTACGGGGTCAATCATCATGAGGTCAAAGCCTCAGACCAGATTATTTCCAGTGTTTCCTGTACCACTCAGGCCTTGGTGCCGTTGGTTAAAATTGTGGATGATGCTTTTGGTATTGAAACCGCGCTGATGACTGAAATTCATGCTGTCACGGCTGATCAGTCGGTGCTGGATCATGCGCACCGTGATTTACGCCGTGCACGTGCATCCGGTCAGAATATTATTCCAACCACCTCAAGTGCTTTAGGCGCCTTAAAACAGGTGATGCCCAAAATGGAAAACCGTATTGATGGCTATTCGATTCGGGTGCCCACCATTAATGTCGCCGCCATTGATGTCAGCTTTATTTCCCAGTCACCCATTACCGTGCATAAATTGAATGAAGTGCTGGTGAAAGCCGCGCAGCAGGATTATGCCGAAATTATGCAGGTCACCGATGAGCCACTGGTATCGAGTGACTTTAACCATTCGCCGTATTCTTTAATTGTCGATCTTACCCAGACCATGGTGGTCGGGCATCAGGCCAAAGTCTTTGCCTGGTATGACAATGAATGGGGCTATGCCAACCGTTTACTGGATTTATGTGAATCTTTTGCCCATCAGGCGCATTAATTTCTATCTGTCCAAATCTTTGCCTAAGCTTGGACTGTACGATGGTGGTCTAACCGGGCGAAATGCGATAACAGCCGAGTATTGACAGGTTGGAGGCGATTTTTCGCCTTTTTGCTATATTTTTCGTTAAGATAAAACAAAACAAATAAGTCGAGCACTACACATGATGTTTATTCTACTTTGGGGATTTATTTTACTGTTGGCCGTAGCGGTGATTTTTCTGATCTGGCTGCAGTTTAAAAACCAGCATGATCATTTGAATCGCCAAAGCGATAATCATCAGCTCGAAAACAAAGTCATCAGTCTGGAAGAGAATCTGAAAAAGACTTTAGAGATCATGCAGGATCTGGCCAAGAAAATGCACGTGCAGCAGGAAGCGCTGGATAAATCAGCGCAGCGTATTCATCAGCTGGAAACCCAGAATGTTGAGCTGGTGAATTTAATTACTCAGGTGCTGGATCCGAATAAAGTCAAATAAGTCTTTTTTAAGCAGATGGACGCAGGGCAGAGGGAAAATGATTTCCATCTGCGCTGAAAAAAAGATGATGAGTTTGGGATGTGTCCAGCTCCTTTATCTTCCTCAGCAAAAACAGCTTTTACTCTCGAAATGACAACTCCAGCCGGGCAGGATTGCAATGGAATTGATCAGACAGAGAAAATTATCAAATTTGCGATGCACAGCCCATTTGATCGTGCTAAACTAGGAGAAATCGGGTGTGCTCCCGATTTTTTTATGCGGATTTGTTCCGCGCAGACAAGAATTTAGGTTTACAACATGCCCATTTCAGAGACATGGTTATTACCTGATGGTGTAGCTGATGTATTACCAGAACAAGCGCAAGTCATCGAAACATTGCGCCGTAATTCACTGGATTTCCTCGCATCTCGAGGTTATCAGTTGGTGTACACGCCATTTATTGAATATATCGAATCTCTCTCTTCTCTTTCAGAATCGAATCAGGATTTAGACCTGGCCACGTTCAAGGTGATTGACCAGCTGTCTGGCCGTCTGCTTGGCGTGCGTGCCGATATGACACCACAGGTGGCGCGTATTGATGCGCATGTGCATCCGGTAGATGGTGTGGCGCGTTATTGCTACGCTGGTACGGTTTTGCATACCAAGCCACAGGGCTTTAATACCACCCGTGCGCCTTTGCAGCTGGGTGCCGAACTGTTCGGTTCCGACAGCATTGATGCTGATGTGGAAATGGTTGACCTGATGATCAGCCTGATTCAGGAAGCCGGTCTGGCCGATGGTATCCATCTGGATTTAGGTCATGTGGGTCTGTTCCGCAGTCTGGTACAAAAAGCTGGTCTGAACAAAGCCACTGAGCGTCAACTGTCCGATTTATATCAGCGTAAAGCCTTGCCAGAACTGGCGGACTTTACCCAGGATTTAGCCTTTGGTTCAGATTTCTATGCGCTGGGCCGTTTTGCCAGTGATCTGGATGCACTGGAAGCTCATTTAAGCACCGATGTGCTGGCCAATGTGGAATTCAAACATGCCTTTGATGCGGTAAAAACCACCCAGGCAGAAATTCAGGCACGCTGGCCAAATCTGCATATCGGGATTGATGTGGTAGAACTGCGTTCGTATCACTACCATACCGGTTTAATGTATGCCGTTTATGCACCAAACCGTGCAGCACCACTGGCTCAAGGCGGCCGTTATGATGGTATTGGCCAGCATTTTGGTCGTGCCCGTCCGGCAACCGGTTTCTCTTGCGACTTATATGCGCTCAGCGCCGGTCGTTTCGAAGCAAAATCGGTGGTGGTTGCACCAAAGGGCAATCAGGCAGATTTATTGGCTGCAATTCAGGCCACCCGTACCCAAGGCTTAAGTGTAATTCAGTTATTGGGTCAGGATGATTTAAGCTCTGTACCGTATGCAACTCACCAGCTGGTGAATCGTAACGGTGAGTGGACGGTCGAAAAAATTTAATCGCCAGCGCATGTGTTCATGTCACATGCGCCTGGTTTTCAATTTTAACAGCATGATGTAATGAGGCTATTATGGGCAAGAATGTTGTGGTACTTGGTACCCAATGGGGCGACGAAGGTAAAGGTAAAATCGTCGACCTGCTCACAGATCAAGCGGCTGCGGTAGTACGTTATCAAGGCGGACACAACGCAGGTCATACTCTCGTGGTTGGTGGTAAGAAAACTGTATTACACCTCATTCCATCTGGTATTTTACGTGAAAACGTACTGTGCTTAATTGGTAACGGTGTGGTGCTTTCACCTGAAGCGCTGATCAAGGAAATGACCATTCTTGAACAGGAAGGCGTGCCAGTTAAAGAACGTTTACGTATTTCTCCAAACTGTCCATTAATTCTTCCGAACCACATTGCGCTGGATCAGGCACGTGAGAAAAAACGTGGCAATGCCAAAATTGGTACTACCGGTCGTGGTATTGGTCCTGCCTATGAAGATAAAGTGGCGCGCCGTGCAGTACGTGTGGCTGACCTGGTGCGTGGCGGTGACGCATTACGTGCGCAACTGGCTGAATTGCTGGATTACCACAACTTCCAGTTAACTCAATACTACGGTGTTGAAGAAGTTAAACTGGACGACGTGATTGCGCTGTGTGACCAATGGCGTGAAGTGATTGCACCATTAGTGGTGGATGTAACTACTGAAATTCATAATTACCGTAAAAACGGTGACAACATTATGTTTGAAGGTGCGCAAGGTTCATTATTGGACGTTGACCACGGTACTTATCCGTACGTGACTTCTTCAAACACCACTGCGGGCGGCGTAAGCTCAGGTTCTGGTTTAGGTCCATTGCATCTTGACTATGTGCTGGGTATTACCAAAGCCTACACCACACGTGTGGGTGCTGGTCCGTTCCCAACTGAGCTGGTCTACGACGCGGCAAATGATGTGGGTGATGCAATTGGTAAACACCTGGGTACAGTGGGTCACGAGTTTGGTGCATCTACTGGCCGTCAACGTCGTTGTGGCTGGTTCGATGCAGAAATCCTGCGCCGTTCAGTTGATGTAAACTCACTGTCTGGAATTTGCCTGACCAAGTTAGACGTATTGGATGGTTTAGAAGAAATTAAAATCTGTGTGGGTTATGAAAACACCGATTCAGGTTGTGTCGGTTCTTCTGACGCGCTGGCTTATGAAAACTTGAAGCCAATTTACGAAACCATGCCAGGCTGGTCTGAGTCAACTGTGGGGGCGACCAGTGTTGAACAATTGCCTGAAAATGCAATCAACTACATCAAGCGTCTTGAGCAGTTAATTGAATGTCCAATCGACATCATTTCAACCGGTCCAGACCGTGCAGAAACCATTATTCTGCGCCATCCGTTTGAAGCTTAATCGTTTAAGCTGAAATGAGAAAACCCTGTGCCTGCACAGGGTTTTTTATTTTTGGCCGAGAAAAATACTGCGCCATCTTGAGAATTCCCTGATTTTGTTTATAGTGCTAAGCACTTTCGAACAATTAGAGAATGTTATGAAATATAAGAACTTAGCCATTGGAATTGTACTGGCAGCGCATTTGACGGGCTGCGCCACTGTAGCAGAATTGGCCGGGGCAGATTCAGCGACCTTAAACTTAAACGCCAGCCAGAGCTATCAGCAAATGTTGCAGGAAGCTGAGCAGAAAAAGGTGCTAGATACCCGTTCTGCCACCTATAAGAAAGTCAATCGTGTGTTTTTAAAGATGAAGCCCTATGCTGACCAGATGAACCAGACCGGGCAGACCTTTGAGTGGCAGGTGGCCGTCATTAAATCGCCTGAAATTAATGCCTATGTGGCCCCGGGTGGCAAAGTAGTGTTCTATACCGGCATTGTTGAAAATCTGAAACTGACTGACAATGAAGTCGCGGCGATCATGGGCCATGAAATGGTACACGCACTGGAAGAACATGCCAAAAGTAAAATTGGCGCCCAGACCCTGACCAATCTGGCGGTTAGTATTGGCTCGCAATATGTGGGCCAGTCGGTGGGTGGTTATGGTGGTTTACTGCTGGATTTGGGCAGTCAGTTTGGGGTGGGGTTGCCTTATTCGCGTAATCTGGAAAGCCGCGCCGACAAAGGCGGTTTACTGTTAATGGCCAAAGCCGGTTATGATCCGAATGCAGCCATTACGCTCTGGCAGAAAATGAATGCCAACGATGCCCGTGGAAATAGCGCCATTGCCAAGTTTATGTCGACCCATCCCAGCAATAATGACCGTATTGCCGCGTTACAGCAGATGATGCCGGAAGCAATGCAGTATTACCGCGCTGCGAAGTAATTCAAGACTAAAGTTGCACACATCAGCACTGTCTATTCAGATGGTGCTTGCTAGAATAAAACACAGCAAAAACATTGGGTCAGGCAGGATGCATAAAAATATTTCAAGCACCATTTTCTATTCGTTATTATTTGCCATGGGCGGTGCACCGACCATTGCGATGTTGCTGATTCTGTTACAAAAGCATGATCCGAATATTATGTATCAGGCCTTTATTGGTCTGAGTGTGATTTTTGCCTGTATTTTGGTGCCACTGGTACTGATCCAAAACGCCTATTTATTCTATAAACGTAAAAATCCGGCACTGGAAGAGAAAATGGAAGTGGTTTCGCAGATGTATCTGGGCCTGAATATTTTCTGTCTGGTATTCTGGATTTTCTATCAGTTTGCCTATTAAGGCCGTATTTCGCTCGTTGCTGCTGATGTAGCTACAGTTTACACAGCACTGCCATTGTTTACATAAATGATATGATTATGAAGCCATTTCAGATTTAAAGCATTGAAATGATTTCATATAATTCATGAGTATGTGTATAGCCGAATGGCGGAGATTATTATAATGAACAAAAAATTGGTATTGAGTTTTTGTGCCGCAAGTGCAATCACTTTTTCAGGCTGTACCACCGTGGCTGATATGGCCGGTGCAGATACCGCAACCCTAAATGCAACCGCGGCGCAAAGTTATAGCCAGATGGTGCAAGATGCGCGTAACAAGGGGCAGCTGGACACCAGTTCAAGTACCTATAAACGTATTAATACAGTCTTCCAGCGTTTAACGCCGGTTGCTAACCAGATGAACCAGACTGGTCAGCCATTTAGCTGGCAGCTGGCAGTATTAAAATCTGACCAGATTAATGCCTTTGTCGCGCCGGGCGGTAAAGTGGTGTTCTATACTGGTATCGTCAATAAACTGAACCTGACTGATGCCGAAATTGCTGCGATTATGGGCCATGAAATGGTGCATGCTCTAGAAGAACATGCCAAGAGTAAGATTGGTGCGCAGGCACTGACCAATTTGGCTTTAAATATCGGTTTAAGCGCAGCAGGCAGTAACGTTGGCCAGTTAGGCGCTGCAGCGGCACAATTGGGTGCACAGGTGGGTGTGGGCTTGCCATATTCACGTAATCTGGAAAGTCGTGCTGATGAAGGCGGTTTAATGCTGATGGCGCGTGGTGGCTATAACCCGCAAGCGGCAATTACCTTATGGGAGAAAATGAACCGCTTAGAAGGTGGTGGTGGGGCATCGTTCCTGTCGACTCACCCATCGAACAGCCAGCGTATAGCAGCGATGCGTGAGAACTTGCCGGCTGCTCAGGCCATTTATAACCAGAACCGTCGTTAAGCTTCTGGGTTTAAAATAGATTTAAAAATGCCTCATATGATGAGGCATTTTTTTATGCATGAGGTTTTGTTAATACCTGTCATCAAGGTGCCGGGTTGGGCTGCTGACGGTGAATCGCTTCAATGCCTTGTAAAATGTCATCGGACAGATTGACTTCAAAGGCATCAATATTTTCTTTTAGCTGTTCCAGCGAAGTCGCACCAATAATGGTACTGGTGACAAAGAACTGCTGCTTAATAAAAGCCAAAGCTAGTTGGGTTAAGCTGAGGCCATGTTGCTCGGCCAGTTGCGCATATTGTTCAGTGGCCCATTCACTTTCTGGATTGCTGTAGCGGCTAAAGCGTGAATACAGGGTAACACGCGCATTGGTCGGACGGGCACCATGCCGGAATTTCCCGGTTAAATAACCAAAGGCCAGAGGAGAGTAAGCCAGTAAGCCGACGCCTTCATATTTGGCAATTTCCGACATGCCAATTTCATAAGTGCGATTCAGCAGGTTATACGGGTTTTGTACGCTGACAAATTTGCTTAAACCGAGTTTTTCCGCCAGATGCAAAAACTTCATGGTGCCCCATGGGGTTTCATTGGAGAGGCCAATATAGCGAATCCGGCCGTTCTGGATTTCCTGCTGCAATGCGGTCAGGGTTTCTTCAAGGTCGGTGACATGCTGCTGTGCATGGGCTTCGGTATTGCCATAACCCAGTTTGCCAAAGAAGTTGGTCGGGCGCTGTGGCCAGTGCAGTTGGTATAAGTCAATATAGTCGGTTTGCAGGCGTTTCAGGTTGCCATCCAGGGCAGTGCGAATATCGGTAGCGTTGTAACGGGTTTGACCATCACGAATATGGCTGCCGCCTTGAGCCGGTCCGGCAATTTTTGAGGCCAAAAACAGCTTGTCCCGTCCACCGCGCGTCTTGAGCCAGTTGCCAATCATGACTTCGGTGGCACCTTGAGTTTCTGGTTTCGGTGGCACCGGATACATTTCGGCGGTATCCCAGAAATACAGGCCACGTTCCAGCGCATAATCCAGCTGGGCAAAGGCTTCATCCTGGGTATTCTGTTCACCAAAGGTCATGGTGCCCAGACAGATTTCAGGCAATAAAATACCGGTATCAGCAAGGGGATTGAACTGCATAAGATGTCCTTATTCAAAATATCATCAAGCGAATAGGGACTAGGCTAAACTATCGCAGGCAGACTGTTAAATCAATATTTTAGGTTAGTTTGTAAATATTTTTCACATAGCGAACAGACACAAAAAAGGCAAATCCGAAGATTTGCCTTAAGCATGCTGTAGTTTAAAACTTATTCATCATCAAACTGTTCATCTGCTGCATCATTTTGCTCTAAAGAGGCATCAAAAATCAGAATGGCTTTACCATCAGTTTCGATCATGCCTTGTTCTTCCAGGGTTTTCAGAACACGGCCGACCATTTCACGTGAACAGCCAACAATGCGGCCAATTTCCTGACGGGTAATGCGGATTTGACGGCCATTTGGCAAAATCATGGCTTCAGGCTGCGCAGACAGGTCAATCAGACAACGCGCAATACGGCCTGAAACATCAATGAAGGCCAGATCGGTCACTTTACGCGTGGTATTTTTTAAACGGCGCACCAGTTGGGCAAATACCGCATAGCTTAAATCTGGATATTGCTTGCTGAGCTCGTGGAAGTTTTCATAAGTCACTTCGGCAATTTCACAAACGTCACGTGTGCGTACTTCTGCAGTACGTTGTGGATTTGCTTCGAATAGACCCATTTCCCCAAAGAAGTCACCCGGATTCAAATACGCCACAACAATTTCGCGATCATCATCTTCACGCAGAATGATGGAAACAGATCCTTTCAGAATCAAATAAAGTGATTTTGATTCAGACCCCGCATCAACAATTGTTGTCCGTTTCGGATAACGGTTGATATATGCACGTTTTAATAATGCCTTGACTGAATCTGGTAATTGACCAGGAGACAGGGCATCGGTGCTTAATTGTGAAAAGTTTGAAGTCATGCTAACGGTTCCGAAAATGGATAAATAATAGATCGCACAAGACCTAGTATGAACTTGTCACACAGTAGAGATGAAATTCCTTATCAACTCAAATTATGTTAGTGTACAGGCACCTTGTAAATTTATAGTTTTTTTGAAGGACTTGCAATGCAAACGAGTGTTCATTGGCTAGAGAATGTTGCTTTTGAAGCAAAATCGGAAAGTGGCCATAGCGTGGTGATGGATGGTTCTGCCGAGTATGGTGGAGAAAACCGTGGACCACGTCCCATGGAGCTCATTTTAATGGGACTTGGTGGTTGTGCATCGTTTGATATTGTGACCATTTTAAAGAAATCACGTCAGGATGTGACTGGTGTGGTTTGTCAGCTGAAAGCAGAACGTGCCGATTCGATTCCGGCGGTGTTCACCAAAATTCATCTGCATTTTGTGGTGACAGGCAAGGCAGTCAAGGAAAAGCAGGTCGCCAAGGCAGTTGAATTATCCGCAGAAAAATACTGTTCAGCCAGCAAAATGCTGTCAGATGGTGGTGTTGAAATTAGCCACGATTTCGAGATTATCGAAGCAGAATAATCATGACTGTAAAGTCATGTAAAAAGTCGGTTAATTACCGGCTTTTTTATTTTTCCATGGTTTTAGACCTCGCAAAAAATTGGCCGCAATGGGCAGAGCTCTCAAAATATGTGTTTCCTATTACATAGGTCGCAGCTGCATTACTGTATAAAAATAATCCTGATGCTGACTTGAAATTGGCCGGTCACAGACCAATATTATAATTGAGTTATATCTGTTGCATTAAAATAACACTTTGAAAAATATATGAAAAATCATTTGAAATTGCCAAAAGTACTCCCATATATGTTTCAAGTGAAAAAATTGTTGTGAGGAATAACAAGAATGCGTTTTGAAAAATTTACAAATCGCTTACAGCAAGCTCTCTCCGATGCGCAATCGCTGGCGATGGGCAAAGACCATACCGCCATTGACGGCATTCATGTCTTGGCCACTCTGTTAGAAGAAGCATCCAATGTCAGCTTGTTACAGCAGGCCGGTGCCCAGTTGCGTGATTTGCAGAGCAAGTTGCAGCAGGCACTGAATGATGCGCCAACGCTAGCCAATCCGACTGGCGACATTAATTTAAGTCCGGAAGCGGTTAAAGCCTTAAACCTGGCCGATAGCTATGCCCAGAAAGCGGGCGATGAATTCCTGTCTACCGACTGGGTATTACTGGGCCTGAGCGAAGTTGGGACCACTAAAAGCTTATTGAACAGTATCGGTGTCAGCGCAGACAGTCTGCGTCAGGTGATTTTAAAAATTCGAGGTGATGAAAAAGTGATGAGTAATAATCATGAAGATCAACGTGATTCACTCAATAAATACACTGTAGATTTAACCGAACGTGCGCTGGCTGGCAAGCTCGATCCGGTGATTGGTCGTGATGATGAAATCCGCCGTACCGTACAGGTCTTGTCACGTCGGACCAAAAATAACCCGGTACTGATTGGTGAGCCTGGGGTCGGTAAAACCGCAATTGTAGAAGGTCTGGCACAGCGTATTGTGAATGGTGAAGTGCCAGAAAGCTTAAAAGGCAAACGCGTGTTATCGCTGGACCTGGGTTCATTGCTGGCCGGTGCCAAATATCGCGGCGAGTTTGAGGAGCGTTTAAAAGCGGTCCTGAAAGATCTGGCCAAGCATGAAGGCGAAATCATCCTGTTTATTGATGAGTTGCATACCCTGGTTGGCGCAGGTAAAGGTGATGGCGCGATGGATGCCGGCAACATGCTGAAACCGGCGCTGGCACGCGGTGAATTACGCTGCGTGGGGGCAACCACGCTCGATGAATATCGTCAGTACATTGAAAAAGATGCCGCCCTTGAGCGCCGTTTCCAGAAAGTGCTGGTCGATGAGCCAAGTGTCGAAGACACCATTGCCATTTTACGTGGTCTGAAAGAGCGTTATGAAGTCCACCACGGGGTGAAAATTCTCGACTCGGCGATTATTGCTGCAGCGAAAATGTCACATCGTTATATCACTGACCGTCAGTTGCCCGATAAAGCCATTGACCTGATTGATGAAGCAGCATCGCGCATCAAGATGGAGCTGGACTCTAAACCGGAAGCGCTGGATAAGCTGGAACGCCGTCTGATTCAGTTAAAGCTGCAACTTGAAGCTGTGAAAAAAGATGAAGATGCCGGCAGTCGTGCAGAAGTCAGTCATCTGGAAAAACAGATCGAAGACGTCCAAAAAGACTATAATGATCTGGAAGAAGTGTGGAAGTCTGAAAAAACTCTGGTCGAAGGCACTAAGCAGATTCAGGCGCAGCTGGATCAGGCGCGTATTGCCTTGCAAAAAGCACAGCGTGAAAATGATCTGGGCGAGATGTCGCGTCTGCAATATGGCGTGATTCCGGAACTGGAAAAACAGCTGGCCCAAGATGAGCTGGTGGAAGAGAAAGAAGAACCGAAGTTATTGCGCAATAAAGTCACCGATAATGAAATTGCGGAAGTGGTCAGCGCAGCCACCGGTATTCCGGTTGCGAAAATGCTGCAAGGCGAGCGTGAAAAACTGCTGCAAATGGAAAGCTTCCTGCATCAGCGTGTGGTAGGGCAGGATGAAGCGGTGATTGCGGTATCCAATGCGGTGCGCCGTTCACGTGCCGGGTTGTCGGATCCGAACCGTCCAAGTGGTTCTTTCCTGTTCCTGGGTCCAACCGGTGTCGGTAAGACCGAGTTAACCAAAGCCTTGGCCAATTTCCTGTTTGACAGCGATGACGCCATGATCCGGATTGATATGTCCGAATTTATGGAAAAACATTCAGTCAGTCGTCTGGTCGGTGCGCCTCCGGGCTATGTCGGCTATGAAGAAGGCGGGGTATTAACCGAAGCCGTACGCCGTAAACCATATAGCGTGGTGCTGTTTGATGAGGTGGAGAAAGCCCATCCGGATGTATTTAACATCTTGCTGCAGGTGCTGGATGATGGTCGCTTGACCGACTCGCAGGGCCGTGTGGTGGACTTTAAAAACACCGTGATTGTAATGACCTCGAACCTGGGTTCAAGCGATGTGCGTGAACTGGGCGATAATCCAAGCCGTGATGATGTACGCAATGTAGTGATGGCGGCCGTGTCTGAGCATTTCCGTCCGGAGTTTATCAACCGTATTGATGAGCTGGTAGTATTCCATGCCCTGGAAAAAGCGCAGATTCGTGGTATTGCCGATATCCAGCTGGACCGTTTACGTGCCCGTCTGGCCGACCGCGATATCAAGTTAACGGTAGATGATTCTGCCTTTGACCAGCTGATTGAAGCCGGTTTTGACCCAGTTTACGGTGCGCGTCCATTAAAACGTGCCATCCAGCAACAGGTAGAAAATAATCTGGCGCAGAAAATTCTGGCCGGTGACTTCCAGCCGGGAGATACCATTGTGATTACGGCAGATGCAGGCCAACTGGATTTCCAGAAGCTGAAACTGAACTAATCCGCACACGGTTCATCTAAACTGTTTAATCAAAGACCTGGCTTCGGCCGGGTTTTTTTATGGAGGTATCTGCAGCAAAAAGCCGGGCAGATGTCGTGATTCATTCTGCAAAGTAAGTCCACGCTGGATGATGAGTGATAGCGTAAAGTTTCCGATGTAAAAAAGCCTGCTATAGGGTAGCAGGCTTTTTTATTGCTGATCGAATGAATTGCGAATAGAAAAGGATCAAATCATCCTTTGCCATTCACCGTCCTTGCCAATAACATTTTAGATTTGTGGATGCTGGATTTTCCAGGCGCGGTGAATCTTCTGGTTACGCTTGAAATCTGGACCAATGGTTTCATGGCTGATTTCCTGAATATCAAACAGCGCTGGCAAGGTTTCATCCATTTCAAAACCGCGATAGTTGTTCGAGAAGTACAGGGTGCCTTCTGTGGTTAAACGGTTCATGGCGCGTTTAATTAGCGAAACATGGTCACGTTGTACATCAAAAGTGCCGTAGAATTTCTTCGAGTTAGAGAAGGTGGGCGGATCAATAAAGATCAGGTCATATTGCTCATGACCTTCTTTTAGCCACTCAAAACAGTCGCTGGCAAAGAACTGGTGTTGTTCATCGGCATGGTCGACGGTTAAGCCGTTTAAGACAAAGTTTTCTTTGGACCAGTTCAAATAGGTGTTGGACAAGTCCACACTGGTGGTGCTGGCTGCGCCGCCTAAAGCAGCATGCAAACTCGCCGTCGATGTATAGCTGTACAGATTGAGGAAATGCTTGCCTTTGGCTTCTTTGGCAATACGTAAACGAATCTGGCGATGGTCCAGGAATAAACCGGTATCCAGATAATCAGTCAGGTTAACCAGAATTTTGGCTTGACCCTCCTGCACAATAAAGCGTTTCGAGGCAGTACTTTGTTTGGTGTACTGGTTTTTACCTTCCTGACGGGCACGGGTTTTAATAAACACGGCATCACGGCCTAAACCGGTCACGGCACGAATCGCTTGTAGCGCCAGGTTAAAACGTTTTTTGGCTTTTTCCGGATCAATTTTTTTCGGTGGTGCATATTCCTGCACATGCAGACGATCACCATATAAATCGACCGCGACATTAAAGTCTGGTAAATCGGCATCATACAGGCGCAGGCAGTAAACGTTTTCTTTAACCGCCCATTTCTTTAAAGCCTGCATGTTCTTTTGCAGACGGTTAGTAAAGTCTTCGGCACCTTCAATTGGTTCAAACTGCTGTGGCTGCCAGTCTGCCAGGAACGGTTTTACCACGGCTGATGGTTTGACCGTACCAAAGCGAATGTAAATTGGCAGCTTACCATTCATTAAACGCAAGGTTTGCGGCTCATTAAATGCCAGCACATCGGCCTGTTCCACCTGAGCTGCAATGACAGCAGCAGACTGGTTCGGGAAATGTTTTTGTAGCAGGGCTGACAGACCTAAATACAAGGCACGGTTCGAGGCTTTATCACCCAGACGTTCACCATACGGCGGGTTGGTCACCACAAAGGCAGTTTTGCCTTCGGCCTGAAAATCTGGCCAGTCTGACAAGGTGCGTTCTTCAATCTGGATATGATCGAGCAGACGTTCAAAACCGGCGGCAATAATATTCTGTTTGGTGGCTTTGACTGCTTCCCAGTCGGCATCAAAAGCATAGAATTTTGGCAGTGGCTGTTCCAGCGCCTGTTGATGACGCTCAGCCGCTTCTGCCTTTAATGACATCCACAGTTCATGGTCATGGCCATTCCAGCCATTAAAGCCGAAACGGCGTACCAGACCCGGCGCACGGTCGGTTAAAATCAGCAGGGATTCAATAATAAAGGTACCTGAACCACACATCGGGTCCAGAATAATGTCTGGATTTTTTTCTTTGAGTTTGGCTTTTTGCAAAATTGCCGCGGCCAGGTTTTCTTTAATTGGCGCATCGGTCATAAAACGGCGGTAGCCACGTTTATGTAGCGAATCCCCGGACAAGTCGAGACAATAGGTATGCTCGGTTTTGCCGGCCAGAATATAGAGGGTAATTTCCGGTTGCTTGGTGTCAATACTTGGACGGCGGCCTACCGCTTCCATAAAGGAATCGACCACACCATCTTTGGCGCGTAAGGTGGCAAACTGGGTATTGACCTTGATTTCACGTTCCACATGCAGGCGAATGGCAAAGGTGCTTTGTGGTGCAAAAATCAGTGACCAGTCGAAGCTGATTGCACCTTCATAAAGCTCTTCAGCTACATCACGTGCGTCGTGATGGCGTTCCAGCTCATAAGTATGAATTGGCATTAAGACACGGGAAGCCAAACGTGACCACATACAAATGCGATACGCCTGTTCCAAGCTGCCTTTGAAAATTAAACGACCCGGTAAACGTTCAATATTTTGAACCCCTAAACCTTCTAATTCCTCTTGAAGCAAGGTTTCAAGTCCATCTGCACAGGTGACCCAGTATGTAGAAAGACGCGGTTTCGAATGCATGTAAATTTCCAAAAGCAACAAAGCAATCTGATATTTTAACGTATTTTCACGGCTTTGGGCGGATGTTGTGCTGAAGATATACAAGATTTATTTGTACTAAAACCCACACAAATTTGATCCATTTTCTGTGCTTCCCATCGGTTGGTATACATTTTGCAAAATAGATAACGATAACGAAAAATGACCTTAACTTTAAAATTGGAGAACGGGGAAATATGCGAGTCGAAAGCAGTGATCAGTTAATTGCCCACAATGAAGCCTTTTCAGTGGCTACCTTATTGTATACACGTTTACGCCGGGTCAGCGGCAGGGTAATTGATGCCTTGTATCTGGTCGATCATCCGGGCTATGCCAAAGATGTGATTGAGCTGGCCTTAGCCACCGGAGATGCTGAATTAAGCCGTTATGCCGAACGGCTGACCAGGCTACTGGATTTAAATGCACCGTTGCTGAACCCGCTAGATGAGGTCATCGACGAACAGGTTGAACCCGAAATTACCGAGGAGGAAATTTACCGGGCACAGGTGTCGCATCATTATATTGGTGCTTTACGTTAAAACCGCCATCATCCACATCAACAAGCTCTCGATTCTGGGGGCTTTTTTATCTATCATCCAAAAATAGCCTAAGCAATATTGACCAAAACCGGTTGAATTATCCTGTTGAATTTATGGTAATGATTGAAGAAAACTTGATTCCTTGGCAGGAAAAGGGCTTTAAATGTTGAAATCTTCAGCGCCATCTTTTGGGAATCTCTGTATAATACGTTGACTTAACGTATAAGGAATCTCTCATGCACTTGGCGGCATTGCATACTCCGAGCCAGATTCAACTCAATAAAGATGGAAATCTAAAACATTTCATCACCATCGAAGGGCTTTCCAAACAAACCCTCACCAAAATTTTGGACACCGCGCAGTCCTTTTTTAATGACCAAAATCAGCTGATCACTAACAACCTGCTGGAAGGTCGTACGGTTATGAACCTGTTTTTTGAGAATTCAACCCGTACCCGTACCACCTTTGAAGCTGCAGCCAAACGTCTTTCGGCCAACGTGCTTAACATTGACATTGCCCGTTCCAGTACCTCTAAAGGCGAAACCCTGCGCGATACGCTGTGGAACTTGGAAGCCATGGCCGCCGATATTTTTGTGGTGCGTCATTCCTCTTCAGGTGCAGCGCATTTTATTGCCAAAGATGTCTGTCCAAATATCGCGATTATTAATGCCGGAGATGGCCGTCATGCGCATCCGACTCAAGCGATGCTGGATATGCTGACCATTCGCCGTGAAACCCAAAAAGACTTTGCTGACATGAGCATTGCCATTATTGGCGATATTAAACATTCACGCGTGGCACGTTCTGATGTGGCGGCGTTGCAAACTTTAGGCTGTAAAGATATTCGCGTGATTGCACCGAATACCTTGCTGCCATTTGGTTTTGAAGAATACGGAGCCGATGTACGCCTGTTTAATAAAATGGAAGATGGCATCCGTGACTGTGATGTGATTATTACCTTGCGTATCCAGAATGAACGGATTGATTCGCCGGCGCTGTCCTCACCAGCAGAATTCTACAAAATGTATGGTCTGAACAAAGAGCGTCTGGCGCTGGCCAAACCGGATTGTATCGTGATGCACCCGGGACCGATGAACCGGGGTGTGGAAATTGATTCCAGCATTGCCGATGGTCCGCAATCGGTGATTTTAAATCAGGTGACCAATGGTATTGCGGTGCGTATGGCGGTGCTGGCACTGGCGATGCAGGGTCAGCTGCAGGAACAAGGTTTAATTGAAGCGATTGCGGTATAAGGAATCAGTCATGCGTATTGTAAAAATTGAAAATGTCCGCGTTCTTGATCCAATGCAAAAGACTGATCGCGTGCAAACGGTATATCTGGAAAATGGCAAGCTGGTTGCAGAAACAGCAGATGTGACTGAAACCATTGATGGGCAAGGCAAATGGCTGATGCCAACCATGGTCGATCTGTGCGCGCGGATGCGTGAACCGGGTCAGCAGCAGCACGGCACCTTAAAATCTGAAGGCAAGGCGGCACGTGAAAACGGTATTCTGCACGTATTTACTCCACCAGATTCCAAGCCGATTGTGCAGGACAATGGTGCTTTGATTCACGGTCTGGTCGAAAAAGCCATGCTGGATGGTGGTATTTATTTACAGGTGATTGGCGCACAAACCCAAGGCTTGCAAGGCAAACAGCCTGCCAATATGGCCGGTCTGAAAAAGGGCGGCTGTACTGCAGTTTCCAATGCCAATGCATCCTTTGCTGATGATGATGTCGTGATTCGCACGCTGGAATATGCAGCCGGTCTGGACCTGACCGTGGTGTTCTATGCCGAAGAACCGCAAATTGCCAAAGATGGCTGTGTGCATGAAGGCTTTATTGCTTCACGTCAGGGCTTGCCTATGATTCCGGCGCTGGCCGAAACCGTAGCCATTGCCAAATACCTGTTGATGATTGAAGCGACCAAAGTCCGTGCGCATTTCGGTTTACTGTCCTGTGGCGCTTCGGTCGAGCTGATTAAAATTGCCAAAGAAAAAGGCCTGCCAGTAACCTGTGATGTGGCGATGCATCAGCTGCATTTAACCGATCAGGTGATTGATGGCTTTAACTCGCTGGCGCATGTGCGTCCACCGCTACGTGCTGAAAAAGACAAAGAATTGCTGCGTCAGGGCTTAAAAGATGGCGTAATTGATGCGATCTGTACCCATCATGAACCCTTAAGCAGTTCGGCCAAAATGGCACCGTTTGCTGAAACCTTACCGGGCTTTACCGCTTTTGATACCTTTGTGCCCTTGGGTGTGCAACTGGTTGAGGAAGGTCTGTTCAGTCCATTGGAATGGGTGCATACCGTGACACTGGCACCGGCGACGGTTGCGCAAATGGCAGATCGCTGGATGCAGGAAGCCGGCTGGATTCTGATTGATCCTGAACTGGAGTGGACGCTGGACAAAGACAGCATTCTGTCCCAAGGCAAGAATACACCGCTGATTCAGCAAACCGTGAAAGGCAAGGTAATTCAGACTTTCCTGGCCTAAATTCACCTGTTCAAGAGCCAGCATTTGCTGGCTTTTTTTATGTTTTAATTTAAGTACATAAAGAAAAATACAATTATTTACAACGTCTAAAAAATGACCAGATACACTAAAAAATGCGAGTAGAACAATGACAAAAATGAGGCCATATCATGCAAACCAGATTGATAGAATTATTGAAAAATAGCGTGTCATCCATTGTGCTAGACGGGGAAACGGATTACCTCATTGAGAAAAACCGTGCCTTAAATGATTTTTATCCGGTATTTTTATCGGTGTTAAGACACCGGCCATCCCTCATTGACAGCCTGAGAAATCAGCTTAATCCGCGGCTGGCTGAAATTTTTGGTACCAACCTGAACCTGAAACAGCAGTTTCTGGAATTTAGCCGCGGTCAGGCGCCGGCAGATGAAATTGAATCCACCCTGAACCGGGCCATCGTACCAACCTTAGGTTTTTTAGAAAGCGAGGCCGGCTCGACCGATCCTGAGGCGATTGTGCATTTGCTTGATCAGCATATGCCGGACATTCAGGCTGCTTTGCCGGAATGGGCCGCTGCGCTGCTGGCCGGTTTGGGCGTCAATGCCACTGCCGGGCAGACTATTCATCAGGCGCCTGAGTTATATGAAGAGGTGCCGGAACAGAAGCGCTCGCCGTGGGTACCGATTCTGATTTTTATTATTCTGGCATTGTTACTGGCCTTTTTATTTAAAGCCTGTTCTGAACGTAATGAAGAAGAGGTGCCTGTTACCCAGGCAGCAGCGACGGAACCGGCCTATTTGCAGGTCAATACCGGTTCCAATGGCGATCTGGTCACCTGTCAGTTGTATCTGAACAATCCGGCTTATACCGACATTCTGCAAACAGAAGTTAAACGGATTTTTAACCATCCGACAGGGTGTGGGGTGAATAGCGCCAGCAATTATCATAGTGAATTTATTGATCAGGATGTGATTCCAACGGCATTGAAAATCCTGAAAGATGTGCCGAATACCAATATGACCTGGATGGGTGAGCAGATTGCGATTCAGTCCACCAATCCGGCAGATGCGCAGCGTGTGGCCAATCAGCTGCGTCCTTTGGCCAAGAATATGACCATTACGGTGCAGCAGGATCTCGATGTACAGACCGCCACACCAGCCACCACAACCGCAGCACAAGCCTTGGCTGTGATTAACCCGGATAATATTCAGGCGCTGGATGTCGCCACCGCCTTAAATCTGGAAGCAATTCATTTTGAGTCGGCATCTTCGACTGTACCGGAAGCCAATCAGCCAATTCTGGATCAGGCTGCGGCCTTAATCCAGCGTGCGCCGCATGTACATTTGACCATTAAAGGCCATACCGATGCGGTAGGTAGCAATGAAGCCAATAATCTGTTGTCCTTACGCCGTGCTGAAGCGGTACGTGATTATCTGGTACAACGCGGGGTTGATCCTTCCCAGTTACAGGCCGTGGGGTATGGCCAGCAACAGCCGATGGAACCAAATGCAACCCCAGAAGGGCAGTTCCAGAACCGTCGTATTGAGTTTGAAGTATTAAATACAGAAACCGGGGTGGTACGTGCGGTCGATGACCAAGGTATTGTCGAGAAAAAAGCAGAGTAAGGATTGAGTTAAGGAAATAGAAAAGGACGACGTCAAGTCGTCCTTTTTGGTTTAGTTGAAAAGCGGAGGTAGCGGTGGGGATGTATTCACGACCATCCGATGCCCGCTTTTAAAACCAGCCATTAAGCTGCATTACGTATTAAAGGCACCCCGGTGACTTTCTGGATTTCATCAAAACTGACCTCCGGTGCCAGTTCCACCAGCTGCACGCCGGTTGGGGTAATATCCAGAACGCCCAAATCGGTAATTACGCGATGAACCACGGCTTTACCGGTCAGCGGCAGGCTACACTGTGAAACGATTTTAGGTGTCCCATCTTTGGCGCAGTGTTCCATCAACACCACCACTTTTTGCACACCTGCGACCAGGTCCATGGCACCGCCCATACCTTTGACTTTTTTGCCCGGAATCATCCAGTTGGCCAGATCGCCCTGTTCAGAGACTTCCATAGCCCCCAGAATGGCAATATTGACATGGCCGCCACGGATCATGGCAAAAGAGTCTGCGCTAGAGAAAAACGAAGCACCTTGACGAGCTGTGACCGTCTGTTTGCCGGCATTAATCAGGTCAGCATCGACCGTGGCTTCAGTTGGGAATTCCCCAATCCCGAGCAGGCCGTTTTCTGACTGTAGCCAGACGTTGATATTTTCTGGAATATAGTTAGCGACTAAAGTTGGTAAACCAATCCCTAAATTGACATAGAAACCATCTTCCAGTTCTTGTGCGGCGCGCTGCGCCATTTGATTACGCGTCCAAGCCATGGTTTAAGCCTCCGCCTTTAAAGTCATTTGTTCAATACGTTTTTCAGGATGTGCATTTAACACAATGCGGTTGACATAAATCCCCGGCAGATGAATTTCATCTGGATCGAGCGCGCCAATCTCTACAATTTCTTCGACTTCGGCAATGGTGATTTTGCCCGCCATGGCACAGACCGGATTAAAGTTTTGTGCAGTTTTACGGAAAATCAGGTTGCCGGCCTTGTCGGCTTTATAGGCTTTGACCAGGGCAACATCGGCAGTTAAAGATTCTTCTAAGATATAATCCTGACCTTTAAACTGGCGCACTTCTTTGTCTTCCGCGATGACGGTACCGACACCGGTGGCGGTAAAGAAGGCTGGAATACCTGCACCGCCGGCACGTAATTTTTCTGCCAGCGTACCTTGCGGGGTCAGTTCAACTTCTAGTTCACCACTCAGGAACTGGCGTTCAAACTCCTTGTTTTCACCGACATAGGATGAAATCATTTTTTTAATCTGTTTGGTTTCAAGCAGCAGCCCCAGACCAAAACCATCAACACCGGCATTGTTGGAAATACAGGTCAGCTGTTTGGCACCGGTGTCTTTTAACGCGGCAATTAATGCTTCGGGAATCCCGCACAGGCCAAAACCACCCACGGCCAGGGTTTGACCATCCTGAACCACGCCATTTAAGGCGGCTTGTGCGCTGTCATAGACTTTATTTGCCATGTGTCACCTCTATTTTTATCCTTTTTTCAGCAGATTGCTGCTGTTACATCCTTGAGTGGCTTGAGGGCATTGCTCAAGCCGGGTTTTATTCGGTTATTAAGCGCAGGCTTTTTGCCAGTAGGCATTGGCATAATTGGATGGATTATTGCGCTGTAAAACATTGCTGATGTTACGGCTGGCCTGCATCAAGGCATCCAGCTGAATGCCGGTTTCATAGCCCATGTTGGACAGCAGGTAATACAGATCTTCGGTTGAGACATTGCCGGATGCGCCTTTGGCATAAGGACAGCCGCCTAAACCGGCAATTGACGAGTCAAAAACGCGAATACCTTGCAGCAGTGACTGGTAAATATTGGCGATGGCCATGCCATAGGTATTATGGAAATGACCGGCCAGCACCGTCGTATCCAGTTCGGCCAGACAGGCGTCCCAGACTTTTTTCACCCGGTCGGGTGTGGCGGTGCCAATGGTTTCACCCAAAGACACTTCATAGCAGCCCATATCCAGCAGGCGCTGCGAAACTTTTGCCACCTGCTGCGGATCAATTGCGCCTTCATACGGACAATCGACCATACAGGACACATAACCACGCACACGAATGTTGTGCGCTTTGGCTTCACGCATTACATCGCTGAATTTTTCAAAGCTTTCATCAATCGAACAATTGATGTTTTTGCGGGTAAAACTTTCAGACGCGGCGGTAAAGACCGCAACTTCTGTACAACCCACTGCTAGCGCAGATTCAAAACCTTTCAGGTTTGGCGTGAGCAGGCTGAACTGAATATTTGGATCTTTGGGCAAGCCGGCAAACAGCACATCGCTGTCTGCCATTTGCGGTACCCATTTGGCCGATACACAGGAACCAACTTCAATGGCCTGTAAACCGGTTTGCATTAAATCCAGAATCAGCTGTCTGCGGTCATCCAGGGTTAAGGGTGTTTTTTCATTTTGCAGGCCATCGCGTGGCCCGACTTCAACAATTTTGACAAATTCGCTCATGCGACTTCCTCCGCCAGCGGCTGGAATTCCACCAGCTCATCGCCAGCTTTAACCTGATCACCGGCCTGGAAGTAAGAGCTGGCCACGATGCCATCATGCGGTGCACGAATCGAGTATTCGATTTTCATGGCTTCGAGGGTCATCAGGACATCGTCTTTTTTGACTTTGTCATTGGCCGCGACCAGTACCTGAGTGATGACACCCGGCATTGGCGCAGTCAGGTTGTTTTCAGCACCTTGTTCATCATCCTGGTTAAATACCGGTTTTAGATAGGTAAATTTATAGCTCTGGCCATTCTGGAACAGGGTAATGCCATGTTCAGTCTGGCTAAAGGCCAGTTTTTGCTGTTTGCCGGCCAGCTTGAATTGCAGGGTATGCGCATCCAGTAACTGACCCTCAAGCTCAAAAGTCTGACCCTCATACTGTGCGACAAAGCCATGTTCTTGTGCTGCAAACTGGATATTTAAGGTTTTGTCATTACATTGTAATTTGATTGTCTGCCCCGATTGCAGGTTTAAACGCCAGAAAGCATTGGTCTGCCAGACCGGATTGCTGGCGCTCGGGTTCTGGGCCAAACGTGACAGCAATTCGATGAAGGCCGCGCTGACCACTAGCGTACTGTTCAGCTCTGTGGCCGGTTTTAGCAGGAATTCTTCTTCGCGCTGAATCAGGCCAGTATCCAAATTGGCATTCTTGAAAGAATCGCACAGTACCAGACGATCCAGGAAGGCAATGTTGTTGCCCAGACCATCGACATGGAACTGACCTAAAGCATGGTGCATTTGCGTTAATGCTGCTTCACGGTTTTTGCCCCAGACAATCAGTTTGGCAATCATCGGGTCGTAGTAGGTGCTAATTTCATCGCCTTCAACAATACCGCTGTCGACACGTACCGCTTCATTTTGTGCTGGATAATGCAGATAGCTGATTTGACCAATCGCCGGAATAAAGCCTTTTTCAGGTTCTTCGGCATAAACACGTGCTTCTAAAGCATGGCCGTGAATCTGTAATTCATGTTGCTGTTTCGGTAAAGGTTCACCGAACGCGACACGTAACTGCCATTCCACCAGATCCTGACCGGTGATCATTTCAGTGACCGGATGCTCAACCTGTAGACGGGTGTTCATTTCCATGAAATAAGCAGTACCGTCTTGCTCGACAATAAACTCGACTGTACCGGCACCGACATAATTTACTGCACGTGCAGCGTCAATTGCGGCTTGGCGCATCGCTTCAAGTTTATCTTCAGGCATTTTAGGTGCAGGTGCTTCTTCCAGAACTTTCTGGTGACGACGTTGCACAGAGCAATCGCGTTCAAACAGATGCACATAATTGCCATGTGTATCACCGAAAACCTGAACTTCAATATGGCGTGGCTGCACGACATAGCGTTCAATCAATACATCTTCATTGCCGAAACTAGAACGTGCTTCGCTTTTACAGGAAGCGAGTGAACTCAGAAAGTCTTCGCTGCGCTCGACCAGACGCATGCCTTTACCACCACCGCCGGCACTGGCTTTGATCAGTACCGGATAGCCGATACTATCGGCTTGTTGTTTCAGGAAATCGGCATCCTGATTGGTACCATGATAGCCTGGGGTTAACGGTACACCGGCTTGTTCCATTAAGGCTTTAGAGGTGGCTTTTAAACCCATCGCCAGAATGGCGTCAACTGGCGGGCCAATAAAGACAATGTTGTTGTCCTGACAGGCCAGTGCAAACTGGTCATTTTCAGACAGGAAGCCATAACCTGGATGAATAGCCTGAGCACCTGTAGTTTTTGCTGCCTGAATAATACGTTCAATCTGTAAATAACTTTGTGCAGCAGGCGATTCACCAATATGGATGGCTTCATCTGCCAGTTTGACATGCTGTGCCTGAGCATCTGCATCTGAATAGACTGCAACAGTTGCAATCCCCAGTTTTTGGGCAGTACGAATGACACGGCAGGCAATTTCACCACGGTTGGCAATTAAAATCTTTTCAAACATCGTTAGGATCCTTCTAGTTGTTATGCCGTGGTCTTGATCCAGGCCGGGCTTTTTTTGTTTAAAAATGCATTCAGTCCATTTTTCGCCTCATCTCCCTGGCGAACGTGGGCAATATGCTGTGCGGTTTGCAGCAAGAGGTCCTCGGTCAGGACTTGCTGGTTCACCATCTGAATGAGCTGTTTCGATGCATGCTGTGCTTCTGGGCCACCGAGTAATAAGACCTGCACAATTTCATCAATTTTGCTGTCCAGCTGTTCCGGTGCGGTCACTTCATGTGCCAGACCAATAGCGTGTGCCTGTGCTGCAGAAATCCGTTCAGCAGTTAAAAAGTAACGTGATGCCTGACGTGCGCCAATGGCACGAATGACATAAGGGCTGATGGTGGATGGCGCCAGGCCTAAACGTACCTCAGAGGTGGCAAATTTGGCATCGGTGCTGGCCACACAAATATCACAAGCTGAAGCCAGACCCATACCACCACCAAAAGCAATACCATGGACACGGGCAATGGTGGGTTGTTTCAAGGTAGCCAGACTTTGTAGCATTTTTGCCAGTTTTAAAGCATCGGCTTCATTGTCTGCCTGTGAGGCCTGACCGGCCTGTTTCATCCAGTTCAGGTCGGCACCGGCAGAGAAGCTCTTGCCACGACCGGCCAGAATCACCACACGTACATCAGCGCGGGTATTCAGTTGCTGAAAGCAGGCGTGTAATTCTTCAATGACCTGCGTATTAAAGGCATTGTGCAGTTCGGCACGGTTAATCCACACCGTGGCCACCTGATCTTGCTGTTCGAGTTGTAAAAATTGATAATCCATTTTTGTCACCTCTTACATGCGGAACACGCCGAATTTGGTTGGCTGGATTGGGGCATTTAATGCCGCCGCCAGACTGAGCGCCAATACTTCACGTGATTGTGCTGGATCAATAACACCATCATCCCATAAACGCGCAGAAGCATAATATGGATGACCCTGACGCTCATACTGGTCACGAATAGGCTGTTTAAACTGATCTTCTTCTTCCGCTGACCAGCTGCCGCCTTTGCTTTCAATCTGGTCGCGTTTTAAGGTCGAGAGTACACTCGAAGCCTGCTCACCGCCCATCACCGAAATACGCGAGTTTGGCCAGGTCCACATAAAGCGTGGTGAATAGGCACGGCCACACATACCGTAGTTGCCGGCACCAAAAGAACCGCCAATCACCAGGGTCAGTTTCGGTACATTGGCTGTCGCCACCGCCATCACCAGTTTGGCACCATTTTTGGCAATACCTTCATTTTCATACTGACGGCCAACCATAAAGCCGGTGATGTTCTGAATAAACAGTAGGGGAATGTTGCGCTGGGTGCACAGTTCAATAAAGTGTGCGCCTTTTTGTGCCGACTCGGAAAACAGAATCCCGTTATTGGCAATAATACCAACCGGCATACCGTACAGTTTGGCAAAGCCGGTGACCAGCGTGGTCCCAAAACGTGCCTTGAACTCGTCAAAACGTGAACCATCGACAATACGGGCAATCACTTCACGCACATCAAACGGTTTACGTGCATCAGTCGGGACAATGCCGTACAGCTCTGACGCATCGAATAATGGTGCTTCGACATTTTTCGGCTGCGGATTTGGTTTTTTATTTAAATTGGCGACGATGTTGCGGGCAATCGCCAAAGCATGTTCGTCATTTTCTGCCAGATGATCGGCCACCCCTGATAAACGGGTGTGTACATCACCACCGCCCAGATCTTCACTGCTGACCACTTCACCGGTGGCAGCTTTCACCAGTGGCGGGCCCCCCAGGAAAATCGTACCCTGATTCCGCACAATAATGGTTTCATCGGACATGGCAGGGACATAAGCACCGCCAGCAGTACAGCTGCCCATCACCACGGCAATCTGGGCAATGCCCATGCTCGACATGCGCGCCTGATTGTAGAAAATACGGCCGAAGTGGTCACGGTCTGGGAACACTTCATCTTGCAGCGGTAAATAGGCACCGCCAGAATCGACCAGATAGATACAGGTCAGATGGTTCTGCTCGGCAATTTCCTGAGCGCGTAAATGCTTTTTCACAGTCAGCGGATAATACGTTCCGCCTTTGACTGTCGCATCATTGGCAATGATCATACAGGTCACGCCATTGACCTGACCGACACCGGCCACCACACCGGCAGCAGGCACATCATCCTGATACACCTGATAGGCAGCCAGCTGACCAATTTCAATAAAAGCCGTACCCGGATCAATCAGGTGGTCAATCCGTTCACGTGGTAATAATTTACCGCGATCCAGATGTTTCTGACGTGCAGTTTCACCACCGCCCAGGGCAATTTTCTGGACTTTCTGTTTCAGGTCATCGACCAGGGTTTGCATCGCTGCGTGGTTGTTTTTGAACTCTTCGCTGCGAATATTGATTTTGCTCTGTAATTGATTCATGCCAACATCCTTGTCTATTCTTGTGATTTATTTTTTAGGCAGTTTCGTTAAACAGTTCGCGGCCAATCAGCATACGGCGAATTTCCGAGGTGCCTGCACCAATTTCATAGAGTTTGGCATCACGCCATAAACGTCCAGCAGAAAATTCATTGATATAACCGTTCCCACCTAGCGTCTGAATGGTTTCACCGGCCATCCAGGTGGCTTTTTCGGCTGCATATAAAATTGCGCTGGCAGCATCTTTACGCAGGCTGCGGCTATGCTCGGCTTTGTCACATTCTGCACCTACGGCATAGACCAGTGCTTTACAGGCCAGCCAGGTCGAATACATATCAGCAATTTTGCCTTGCATCAGCTGGAATTCGCCCAGTGCCTGACCAAACTGTTTACGCTCGTGGATATACGGAATCACGGTGTCTAGGCAGGCATCCATAATGCCCAGTGGGCCTGCGCTTAATACAGCACGTTCATAGTCCAGACCACTCATCAGCACTTTTACACCATTGCCGACACCGCCGAGGACGTTTTCTTTCGGTACGCGCACGTTGTCAAAGAACAGTGGATAGGTATTCGAGCCGCGCATGCCCAGTTTGTCCAGGTGCGTACCGTGGCTAAAGCCCGGCATGGTTTTTTCAATCAGGAAAGCGGTCATGCCTTTGGCGCCGGCTTGGGTATCAGTTTTGGCATAGACCACCAGCACATCTGCATCGCCACCGTTGGTGATCCACATTTTTGAACCGTTTAGCAGATAATGATCGCCCTGATCTTCAGCTTTGAGTTTCATGCTCACCACATCGGAGCCGGCATTCGGTTCTGACATGGCCAATGCGCCGACATATTCACCTGAAATCAGTTTCGGTAAATAGCGCTGTTTCTGTTCTTCGTTACCATTACGCTTAATTTGGTTCACACATAGGTTAGAATGTGCCCCGTAGGAAAGGCCAATGGATGCTGAGGCACGTGAAATTTCCTGCATGGCAATAATATGTGCCAGATAACCGAGGTTGGTGCCACCATATTCCTCACTTACAGTCAGACCGAGTAAACCCATGTCCCCAAACTTTTTCCAAAGATGAGCAGGGAATTCGTTGTCACGGTCGACCTGTTGAGCAATTGGTGCGATCTCTTTTGCACAAAATGCAGCAACTGAATCACGAAGGGCGATCAGTGTTTCATCCAAACCGAAATCCAAGCTTTGTAAATTCATTTCTTCATCCATCCTGCGGTTATATTTGTTGTTTCCAAAAAAGCATTTTTGTTGTGCTTGGTTTTTAACATACATCGAAAATTTAAAAAAGTGAACTAAAATTCACAAAATGATTTACAATTCATTTTATCTGGTTGAGAATAAGATATGAGTTATAAAAGATCATCATTGATGCAGGAACGAATGGAACAGAATCGCCTGTCGATTTTGCAGTCCGCTCGTGAACTAATTGCTCAAGGGGGCTTTAAAGAGGCGTCGATTCAGGCCATTGCGGAACGCGCCGGTGTATCTACCGGTCTGGTCTATCGATATTTCGAAAACAAAAGCCAGATTTTAATTGAAGTGTTGTCGAATGCGATTCAGCATGAGGTTGAAATTTTGAACCACATTGCCGGCTCGGATTTATCGCCAAAACAGAAATTGCAAAAATCTGTTACAACTTTTGTGAAGCGTGCCATGAACAGTCCCCAACTGGCGTATGCGCTCATGTTTGAACCGGTTGATCCGGAAATGGAACATGAACGTTTTCGCAGTAAACAGCTGATCAAGCAGAGCATTAAGGAAATTTTGGCTGAAGGAAAAGTCAATGGTGAGTTTGAGTTTGAAGATTTGAACACCGCCGCACTGGGCGTGGTTGGCTCTATGACTTTTGTGGTGATTGAACCTTTAAACCCATCTCGCAATGTGATGTTTGATCAAAACTATAAGGATTACTTTGTCAAACAGATTGCCGATTTTTGTGTGAACGCAGTACGACGACAGGAGGGAAGTGAGTAAAAAACGATAAAAACGGCAGGGAAGACAGACAGGTAGTCGTGGTTCAAAAACAATTAGTAGAGTTGAAAATCAGAATTACAAAGAATCAAGGAGAACGATTCAATGACACAAGTACGGTTAAGCTACGCCTACGGAACGAGCAGCCAGCCTTTACTGGGCACAACGATTGGTGAAAAATTTGATCAGGCTTGCGCGCAATACGCCGAACAGGATGCGGTGGTCAGCCTGCATCAGAATGTGCGTTTGAGCTACCGGCAGTTGCAAGAGCAGGTGAATGCCTTTGCCTGCAGTTTGCTGAAACTGGGCTTTCAAAAAGGTGACCGTCTTGCAATCTGGTCGCCGAACTGCGTGGAATGGACCATTACCCAGTTTGCGGCCTTTAAAGCCGGCATTATTCTGGTGAACCTGAACCCGGCCTATAAAAGCAATGAGCTGGAATATGTACTGAATAAAGTGTCGTGTAAGGGACTGGTGATTGCCTCGCAGTTCAAGACCACCAATTATCAGGAGATTCTGACCAAAATTGCCCCGGAGCTGAACCAGGCAGCAAGCAAAGTGCTGAAAGCCGAGCGCCTGCCGCATCTGAAACATATTATTAAAATTGATGATCAGGAACATGCCGGATTACACCGCTTTCAGGATTTACTGACCCCGCCAAGCAAAAAAATGCTGCAAAAACTGCAGCAGATTTCTAGTGAATTGCAGTTTGATGAAACCATTAATATCCAGTTCACATCGGGCACCACCGGGAATCCGAAAGGCACCATGCTGACCCATAACAACATTTTAAATAATGGCTATTTTGTTGGTGAAGCAATTCATCTCAGCCCGGCAGATCGGGTCTGTATTTCAGTGCCATTATTCCACTGTTTCGGGATGGTGATGGGGAACTTGGCCTGTATCACTCATGGTTCAACCATGGTCTATCCATCAGCCGTATTTAACCCGCTGGATACTTTAAAAGCCATTCAGCAGGAAAAATGTACCGCCGCTTATGGCGTACCGACCATGTTCATTGCCATTTTAGAGCATGAACAGTTTGATGAGTTTGACCTGTCAAGCTTGCGCACCGGTATTATGGCCGGCAGTCCATGTCCGCAGGAAATCATGCAGCGCGTGATTGACCGCATGCATATGTCGGAAATTACCATCTGCTATGGCATGACTGAAACAGCACCGGTAAGTGCGCAAAGTTCAACGGAAGATTCGGTGGAACGTCGCGTCAGTACCGTAGGCCGAGTCCATCCACATCTGGAAGTCAAAATTGTCGATGAAGAGGGCAAGGTGGTACCACGTGGACAGCTCGGTGAACTCTGTGTTCGCGGTTATTCGGTAATGCTCGGCTATTGGGAAGATCAGGAAAAAACCGCAGAAGTGATTGATGCTGCACGCTGGATGCATACCGGTGATATCGCTGAAATGGACGATGAAGGCTTTGTCAAAATTAAAGGCCGGATTAAAGATGTGGTGATTCGTGGCGGTGAAAACCTGTTCCCGAAAGAAATTGAAGATTTCCTCTATACCCATCCGGCGGTTTGCGATGTACAGGTGATTGGCGTACCTGACCATAAATATGGCGAAGAACTCTGCGCCTGCATTATCTTGCATGAAAACGACCCTTGCACAGAAGAAACCATTCGCCAGTACTGCGCCGAGCATATTTCACACAATAAAGTGCCACGTTATGTGCGTTTCTTTAGCGAGTTTCCAATGACGGCATCGGGTAAGGCGCAGAAGTTTAAGCTGCGTGAATTTATGCGTGAAGAGTTAAACCTAAAAGAAATTGCTTGATTCATGCAGGCATCTAATCACATGACAGGGCGACAGGGATATCGCCGGTCATGTGATTGAATCTCGGGGAAAATCAAATCAGAGCAAAATTGCTTTGCTTTCTGCGAGCTGTCATGACTTTCCAACAAGAATGATCTTCGCAAGTCTATTCAAGAGTCAGAGGTAGAGTGAGTTAAAGATGGCCAAAAACTTTCACAGTGAAGTCATTGTCGCCGGCTATGATGATCACATCCGTAAACTGATTCCCGGCTATGAGCTGGTACATCAACAGATTGATGCCATTCTAACGGCAGAATTACCGGAAACTGCGCATATTCTGGTGGTCGGGTGCGGGACAGGCTATGAGCTGACCTATTTATTGGCGCATCATCCACAGTGGCAGATTACCGCCATTGATCCCTCCCGTGCCATGCTGGAACAGGCACAAAATACGATCCGCTCAATTGCAGGTGCCGAGCGGGTGCAGTTTATTCAGGCCGATACCCAGAGTTTAGAGTCCCCTCAGCCTTTTGATGCGGCACTGGCCATTCTGGTGGCGCATTTTATTCCCATGCCGGCCAAAGCCGATTTCTTTCAGGACATCTGCCAGCGCTTAAAACCGGGTGGTGTTTTCTTCAGTTATGACCTGATGCAGCCTGAAACATTGGCTGAACAGCAAGTGCTGCAGCATGTAGCGGTGCAACAGGGCTTAACAGTGAGCCAGAGTGAAAAGATGATTGCACGTCTGGATGATGATTTTGAACTGGTTTCGGCTGAACAGACCAAAGACGTATTAACAAAAGTCGGATTTAAAAGTTGCAGGGTTTATTGTCAAATCATGAATTATTATGGTTTTTTTGCACGAAAATAAACGAAACAGAGGCTACACAGGCAGGTAGCACACAGACCAAAGAGCAAGGAAGTAGGGAAAATAATGTCGGCATATTACAGTTTTATCAGACGTGAACAGCATGCAGATGGCAGCAGCACAGCTTATTATGAATCGAATATTCATGCTCAGGGCGCGTGGAATCCGCATGAGCAGCATATGGCACCTGCCACCGGTATTCTCTGTGCAGAGCTGGAGCAGTTCCAGCCACGTGCAGAAATGCGCATTGGCCGGGTCGGGCTGGATATTTTTGGGCTAATTGCCTTTGGTGAATTTTCGATTACTACCCGCATGATTCGCCCAGGCAAAACCATTGAGTTGATTGAAGCGGAAATGTGTGCCAATGGCAAAACCTGTATTGTGGCACGTGCCTGGAAAATGCTAACCTCCGACACTCGGGCCATTGCCGGTCTGGAAGATTTACCGGCAGAAAGTCCGGACTATTTACCCGAGTGGGATGGCATGCGCTGCTGGCCAGGCGGCTATATTCAAAGCATTCAGACCCGTGCCCATCTGGACCATCGTCCGGGCAAAGGCATTGTCTGGCTCAGTAATCAGCTTGAAATGATTGACGGCCAGCCGACATCGGATTTTACCCGCTTGATGGGTATGGTAGATACTGCCAATGGCGTGGTGCCACGTCAGGACCCAAATGCCGGTTGGGGTTTTCCAAACCTGGATTTGCAAATTCATCTGCACCGCTTGCCGCAAGGCCAGTGGCTGGGCCTGGAAGTGGTACAACAATATGGTGAAGACGGTATTGGTCTGACCAGCGGTATTTTACATGATATTCATGGGCCATTTGGACGCAGTGAACAGATTCTGACCTTAAGAAAGTTCTAAAACTGGCTCAAATTTATCAGGACGAATTGATTCGTCCTTTTTTTATTGGCATGCTGTGGGCAGTTTAAAATATAGATGAAACAGATGCGAATCGGGATTATTGGCGCGGGACGGGTAGCACATCATCTGGCACGGGCATTGAGTGCACGGCACCAGATAGTACAGATTTATAGCCGCAGTTTGGATAAGGCAGCGCAGCTGGCACAGCAGGTACAGGCCAGTGCAATTCATAGCCCTGAACAGTTTGATGCGACACTAGACTTGGTGATCATTGCGGTGAGTGATCAATCCATTGCCGCGGTGATTGAGCAGGTGCATCCTCATTTGCCTGAAGTGCTGATGGTCCATACCTCCGGCAGTACCTCGATGCAGCTGTTACAGCAGGTACATGCACGTGCCGGAGTATTTTATCCGCTGCAAACCTTTAGTCTGGAACGTGAGATTGACTGGTCCAATACCCCTTTATTTATTGAAGCGGCAGATGAAGACGATCAGGCTGTATTGTTGCAGCTGGCCAATGAACTCAGTCAGCGGGTTTATGCCTATAGCTCCGAGCAGCGCTTGAGCCTACATCTGGCCGCGGTGTTTGCCTGTAATTTCAGTAATTATTGCTATGACATGGCCCGGCAAATTGTTGATGCCCAGCAGGTCGATTTTAGTCTGCTGTATCCGCTCATGCTGGAAACGGCACAGAAGGCCATCCAGGCCGATCCTAAAATCATGCAGACCGGCCCGGCCATGCGTGGTGATCAGAATATTTTACAGATGCATCAGCAGTTATTGGCTGATGCGCAGCGACCTGATTTACAGGCGGTCTATCAACTATTCAGCCAGCAGATTTTAGAACGTCATCAGTCATAAAACATTGTTGTTATCTTCGGTTTTATACTGGTTAATCGAGTCGTTGATCTGATCTTTTAAATCACTTTTGACTGGTAGATCATCTATTTTGTCTAATCTCAAGATAGGGACGTATAAAAAAAGCGCTGAGATTTCAGCGCTTTTTCAACTTTGTGATTAAGAAATTTTCTTAAAGATAAAGTCGTTAATCTTGTGACCGGCTTCAATACCGCGGCGTTCAAATTTGGTTTGCGGGCGCCATTCCGGACGTGGATAGCTGTTGCCTTTGCCTGCCAGGTTTTCTAAACGGGAACGGTTGTCCAGCACGTCCAGCATCCATTCTGCATACGGTTCCCAGTCAGTTGCTGCATGGAAAGTGCCGCCCATTTCCAGTTTTTGCTCGACCAGTTCCATACGTTCATCCACCACAAAACGGCGTTTGAAGTGGCGTTTCTTCTGCCATGGGTCTGGGAAGTACAGTTGTACGGTGTTAATGCTGTTGTCTGGCATTTCACGCAGCACCTGAATTGCATCGGCATCCAGGACGCGCAGGTTGCTTAAACCGGCCGTGCCTGCTTCATATACGCACTGGGCAATACCTGGCACATGCACTTCAATACCCACAAAGTTACGCTCCGGATTGGCCTGTGCCATTAAGACCAGTGAACGGCCCATCCCAAAACCGATTTCCACCGTTAAAGGACGTTCTGGATGTTCAAAATGCTGACGTAAATCGCCAACCGGATATTCCAAAATTAGGTGACCATATTGTTCAAGCGCAGTACGTTGAGAGGTGTTGAGTGGTGAGGAACGACGCATAAACGTCACAATTTCACGGTGCTCGTTTAAGTTGTCCAGCTCGACGACTTGCTGGTCTAATTGATCATTCGACATAACTTTGGCAATCGTAAAAAATTCAAATGCGGTATTTTAAGTCCTGAGCAGTTGAAGTCAAATTTTTTCATGCATTGCGCTATTTTTTTCACGGCAGCTGTCATGAAAATGCAGAAATAGTTTCATCAAATGTTCATACATCTGTCATGTCTAAAAAATAGCCTGAATAAGCTTTAACAACTGATAAAAAAACAATGAAATTACATACTTTATGCTGGGCCATGGCACTCATGGGTTGTGGATTTTCTGCACATGCAGAGCTGATGTTCAGTCAATATGTCGATGGTACGTCGAACCGTAAGGGACTGGAGATTTATAACCCTGATGCGACAGCGGCCGATTTATCTCAGTATCAAATCAAGATTTTTTCCAATGGCTCAACCACAGCCGGACTGACGGTGTCTTTAGAGGGAGTGTTGCCGGCCAAAGCTGAATATCTGGTCGGGCGAAGTGAATTGGAGCTGGTGCTGGGCGATCTGGTCAAAAAAATCGCAAGTCTGAATTTTAATGGTAATGATGCGGTTGTGCTGTATAAGCATAATACACCGGTCGATCGTTTTGGTGTGCTTGGACAGACTACGAGTTGGGCAGAGGGCACCAGTTTAAGCCGCAATAAAACCACGCATAGTGTTAGCTCAGTTGACCCAACAGCACCTTTTGATGTGAACAGTGAATGGACGGCCTGGTCTGACCGGAATGCTTTTAGTCAGTATTTGCTGCCAGAAGGAGAGCAGCCACCGCCTGTGACGGAAACGATTAGCTGTAGCAGTTCTGATACTGCCATTGCCGATTTGCACAGTGCCAGCAAGAACCAGATCTATACCGTGCGTGGGGTGATGACCGCAGATTATCGTTATAGCAATGGTTTTTCCGGTTTTTATCTGCAAACGCCAGATAGCAAAGCCAAACCAAACCTGAATAATGCGATTTTTGTTTATATTCCGGCCAGCAGCCAGATTAAAGGCGGGCAGGTTGGAGAAGAGGTGATTTTACGTGGCCGCCTCACTAGCTATCAAAACCAGCTGCAGCTGGACCAGCTGACTCAGGAGATTCAAACCTGTAATCTGCAAGCGGCAAGCTGGGTGGCACCAAAAACAGTAAATTTACCCTTTGAAAGCCTGACGGATATTCAGCAACACGCACCGCAGCGTTATCAGGGTGCACTGGTTAAACTGCCGCAAACTCTGACCGTCAGTGAAAACTATAATTATGGCCGTTATGGCGAGCTGGCCCTAAGCCTTGGGCGCTTATATATGCCGACCAATCTGTATCCTGCCAAATCCGACGAAGCACTCAGCCTGGCCAAGCAAAACCTGCTATCCAAAATTATTCTGGATGATGGCTATAACAACCAGAACCGGACGCCGTGGTTGCCGCTGAACTTTAATGCGCAAAATACCTTAAGAGTCGGCTATGAGCTGCAAAATGTAGAAGGGATTTTGGAATATCGCTTTAACCAGTGGCGTATTCAGCCTGTTCAGGGCAGAACCTTGCCGAATATCGTGGCAGACAAAAATGAGCGCAGCAGCGTCAGCGCCAAAAATACTGCCCAGATTCGTGCTGCGGCCTTTAATGTCCTGAACTATGACAATGGGGCGGCACAAGGCTTCCCGACCGAGCGCGGTGCAAAAACCAAAGCAGAGTTCGACAAGCAGCATCAGAAAATTGTCAGTGCCTTAAAAGCCATTGATGCCGATGTCTATGGCCTGAATGAAATTGCCAACAATGGTTATGGCCCAGACAGCGCCATTGCCTATTTAACCCAAAGTCTGGGGCCAGACTGGAAGTATGTGACACCGCCAAATGCAGATCGCTTGGGCACCGATACCATTGCCGTAGCCATGATTTATAACAGCAAACGCCTGACGCCGGTGAATGCCGCTGCCGTGTTTGATGATGGTACACAATTGAACCGTGTCACCATGGCGCAAAGTTTTAAACCTGTGGCGGGTGGCGAAAGCTTTACCGTAATTAATGCAATGGCTGGCGACCAATCCAACCAAAGTAACGCAGCCCAATGTCCTGATTCTGGGCGACTTAAACAGTTATGCCAAGGAAGATCCGATTTTGGCGCTGGAAAAGGCCAACTATAAAAATCTGTTTAATGATGAAAAAATCGGACAGGGCAAACAGGCTTATAGTTATGTGTTTGGTGTAGCCAGTAATACCCAGGGCTATGGCGGCGCCGGTAATTTAGACCATGCCATTGCCGATGCGCAATTGTATCCACGGGTTAAACGTGCTTTTGCATGGGCCATTAATGCCGATGAACCGACGGCGCTGGCCTATAACGAAGACTATAAAACTGCCGAGCAGATTCAGGCCTTTTATAGCCCGGATGCTTTCCGTTCATCTGACCACGACCCGATTATTATTGATCTGGACCTGTCAGATGCACCGGCAGAGCCAAAGCCAGCGGAAGACTCCAAAGCGGATACCCATGGGGGGAGTACCGGTCTATGGTCATTATTGGGATTATTCGGTCTGAGTGCTGCGGCTTGGTTACGTCGCCGTAAATAAGGCGGGTATTGATCTGCCATAAAAAAACGCCTGATTATCAGGCGTTTTTTTATGTGGTTTTACTCAAGCTTAATTCGGACTTAATTTATCAATCAGGGTGTCACTGGCTTCATTCAAGCCAATCAGCTCGACCTGAATCCCGCGAGCTTCAAATTTTTGCACCACGGTATTCAGCATATTCACTGAGGTTAAATCCCAAATATGCGCGTGAGTCAGATCAATCTTTACCTGTTGCAGATTTTCCTTAAAGTCAAAGAACTGGAAAAACTTGTCCGAGCTGCTAAAGAAAATCTGTCCGGTAATCTGATAACGGCGTGTATCCTGTACGCGTTCAGACTGAACTTTGACTTCACTTTCCAGCTTATTCACCAGGAATAAGGCCGACAGCAATACCCCAACGAAAACACCCAAGGCCAGGTTGTGTGTGGCCAGTACAATCGCCACCACGGTCAGCATCACAATATTACTTTGCTTTGGATGCTTGCTAAAGTTACGCACCGAATCCCAGTTAAAGGTGGTAAAGGCCACCATAATCATAATCGCCACCAGCGCCGCCATTGGAATATAAGCCAGCCAGTCTTTAAAGAACACCACCAGACACAGCAGGAAAACGCCGGCGACCAAAGTCGAAAGACGGGTACGTGCACCAGAGCTGACGTTAATAATCGACTGGCCAATCATGGCACAGCCGGCCATCCCGCCCATAAAACCGCTGACAATATTGGCATAGCCCTGACCACGACATTCCTGATGACGGTCACCTTCAGTTTCCGTCACTTCATTCACAATGGTGGTGGTCATCATGGTTTCCAGTAAACCCACTGTCGCAAGGGTGATGGAATAGGGGAAAATAATCGCCAGTGTTTCAAAATTCAGCGGAATTTCAGGAATTAAAAATACCGGTAAGGTGTCTGGAAATTGTCCCAGATCACTCACCGTACGCATATCGGCACCCAAAAATAGCGCCAGCAGACTCAGCACAATAATGCAGATTAACGGTGAGGGCACCGCCTTGCCAATTTTAGGCAGATAGGGAAACAGATAAACTACCGCCAGCCCCAGGCCGACAAAGACATAGCCCCACAGATCCATTTGCATCAGCTCTGGAAGTTGCGCGACAAAAATTAAAATCGCCAGCGCATTCACAAAACCATAGACCACCGATTGCGACACAAAACGCATCAGCTTGGCCACTTTAAAATAGCCGGCCACCACTTGAATGATTCCGGTCAGTACCGTTGCCGCCAGCAAATATTGCAGCCCATGCTCTTTGACCAGGGTAATCATCAGCAGCGCCATGGCACCTGTCGCGGCCGAAATCATTGCCGTGCGGCCACCAAAAAAGGCAATGGTCACGGCAATACAGAAGGAGGCATATAGGCCAACTTGTGGATCGACACCGGCAATTGCAGAAAAGGCAATGGATTCAGGAATCAGGGCCAGCCCCACCACCAGACCGGCCAGCACATCGGTCCGGATATTGGAAAACCACTCTTCTTTTTTCAGACTAATCACAATCGGCTTTTCATGAAACTTTAAAGGCGACTATGGTAAAACAAATGAAGTGAAAAAAGCAGCCGCAATCCACTTGAAAAAGCGCCGCGCTTGCTCAATATTGAAAAGGTAAATGTTTTTTACGCATTTACGCTTTTTTGCAATTTACAGGTTCGATCACTTGAAAGTTTGTTAGAAGCCATTTAAAACAGTTAGTAGTTATATAACAAGGATCAGATATGAAGCTTTATTATTCACCGGGTGCATGTTCTTTAGCGGCCCATATTATTTTAAATGAAATTAATGTAGATTTTGATTTAGAACGTGTCGACCTGAAAACCCATAAAACCGAAAAAGGTCATGATTATTACGAAATTAATCCAAAAGGCTATGTTCCGGCGCTTGAGATTAATCCAGGTCTAATTCTGACCGAGAACGTGGCAATTTTACCGTTTCTGGCCCAGCACGATCCAAAACAAGATTTAATTCCGCCATCTGGCATGGGCCGTGCCAAAGTGCTGGAATGGTTAGGTTATCTCAACTCGGAACTGCATGATGCCTACGCGGTATTCTTCGGTGGCCAGTTAACCGATGATGAAAAAAATAAAGCCTATGCTGAAATTGACCGTCTGTTAAGTTATATTGATAAAACTATTGATGAATCAGACAATGAGTATCTGGTCGATGATAACTTTGGCCCGGCCGATGCCTATTTATTCGTACTGACCAACTGGTCGAACCATATTCATCATGATTTAACCCCATATACCCATATTATTGCGCTACGCAATAAAGTGGCCGAGCGTCAATCGGTGCAGATTGCCATGCGTGATGAAGGCTTGATTCCTTGATTCAGGTCTAAAAACCGCAATAAAAAAGGACTCAAGCAGAGTCCTTTTTTCATGTTTAGCTTTTAATCAAGTAAAACCTGAAGGAGTAACTTATCTCTCAGCGCAGATAATGTCCGGATTATTTAAAGAAATAACCGGTTTCTGGCGAGCTGGCATTGGCCATACGTTTACGCGGCATCCGACCTGCCAGATAAGCTTCACGACCTGCTTCCACTGCTTTGCGCATTGCCGAAGCCATCAGGACCGGATTTTGCGCTGCTGCAATTGCAGTATTCATTAATACGCCATCACAGCCCAGTTCCATGGCAATTGCTGCATCGCTGGCAGTGCCGACACCCGCATCGACCAGTACCGGTACTTTGGCATTTTCTTTAATAATAGAAATGGTATGCGGGTTTAAAATTCCCAGCCCTGAACCAATTAAGCTGCCTAAAGGCATAATTGCCACACAGCCCATGCTTTCCAGTTCTTGTGCCACAATCGGATCATCCGAGGTATAGACCATAATCTCGAAACCATCATCAATAAGCGTGCGCGCTGCCTTTAAGGTTTCGGTGATGTTTGGATACAGGGTTTTTTCATCGCCCAGTACTTCCAGTTTTACCAGATTGTGACCATCGAGCAGTTCGCGCGCCAGCATACAGGTACGCACTGCACTGTTGGCATCAAAACAGCCGGCAGTATTCGGTAAAATGGTATATTTTTCTGGTGGAATCACAGACAGCAAATTTGGCTGATCGGGATGCTGACCAATATTCACGCGACGAATAGCAACGGTCACAATTTCCGCACCACTGGCCTGAATGGCCAGATCTGTTTCCTGCAAATCTTTATATTTTCCCGTGCCCACCAGCAAGCGCGAGTTAAAAGTGCGTGAACCGATTTTAAGTAGGGTGTCTTCCATACGTGCTCCGTCTTAGCCGCCGCCAACGGCATGAATAATTTCAATGCGGTCTTGATCATGAATAGGGGTGCTTTCCAGTCGGCTTTTCGGCACAATCATCTCGTTTTGTTCTACCGCAAAACGTTTGCCTTCCAACGCCAGTTGTTGCACCAGTTCTAGTAAATTATGGCACTGTGTCTGTTGTAATTCGCCGTTTAAATAAATGTGCATACCTGCAGTTTCCTAGCTGTTTCCTTCCCGAATTATCGGGCATATTTCATGGCATTCCAGGCCAGTACCATCCAGCCGGCAATCATTAGCGCACCACCAATCGGGGTAATGGCACCCAGACCACGCGGCAAGCCTAGCGCCATCACATACAATGAGCCACAGAAAAACACAATCCCGACCTGAATCAGCAGGAAGCTGGCTTTAATGGGAAATTGAGTCATGACTTTGGCCAGAATCGCCAGTGCCAATAATCCGAGGGCATGATAGAAAAAATAATCAGTCGCTGTTTGCCACCACGCCAGTTGAGCTTCTGTTGCGCGTGCTTTTAAGCCATGTGCCCCAAATGCACCTAACATCACCGCAAGTGCTAAATTAAGGGCAGAAATTGCAATCCACATAGCAAGAATGACCTGAGTAAATTTGCGCTCAACCTTAACATTTTTCCGGGCAACGAGAAAGTGAAAAACTTTCACCCTGAAATGTGGTATTGAATCCAGCTTTTTGATTTTAGGGGGGAAGAAAATGGATTTCTTTAAGATCATCGCCCGGTTTCAGCAAGCACAGACAGCAAAAAAGGGCAGATCGCCCTTTTTTAACTTTAGCACTCTGGAATCATCACTTAGTTAGATGACATTGCCACTTTAATTTTTTCCATGGCATTTTTTTCAAGCTGGCGAATACGCTCCGCAGACACATTATATTCAGCAGCCAGCTCATGCAGGGTCGATTTGTCATCATCTAACCAGCGACGCTGCAAGATATTACGCGAACGGTCATCCAGCTGCTCCATGGCTTCATGCAGGGCAGAGGTACTTTGTGCCTCATAATCTTCATCTTCGACCAGACGGGCCGGATCGTAACGGTTATCTTCTAAATAAAGCGCCGGCGCAACATGGGTAGTGTTTTCACTTTCATCATCATTTTGCGCTTCGAAAGCCGCGTCATAAGCGGTCAGACGGCCTTCCATTTCCAGGACCTGTTCCGGAGTGACATTCAGGTCGTTGGCAATCGACTTGGCTTCTTCCAGCGTCAGTTTTTTGCTGGATTTTTTCAGGCTGCGTAAATTAAAGAACAGTTTACGCTGTGCCTTGGTGGTGGCAATTTTAACAATACGCCAGTTACGGATCACGTATTCGTGAATCTCGGCTTTAATCCAGTGCACGGCAAATGACACCAGACGCACGCCCATATTCGGGTCGAAGCGTTTCACGGCCTTCATTAGACCGAGGTTGCCTTCCTGAATCAGGTCACCTTGTGGCAAACCATAACCTGCATAACTACGCGCAATATGGACTACAAATCGCAAATGCGACATGACCAACATTTTCGCTGCATCTAAATCTTGATCGTAATAATAACGTTCAGCTAACTCTTTTTCTTGTTCAGCCGTTAAAATAGGAATTTGATTGACGGTACTAATATAAGCACCGAGATTTACGCCTGGCGCAGATAATGACAGGGGCATCAACTGATTGCGGCTGTCACTCATGAGTTCTCCTTATAGGATCGGTGGGTCGTATTACCTGTAAATTTCATCTTAATACCAATATCCTTGCAAATTAAGGAAAAAAGGTAGAGAAATGTAAAGTTTTATGCCAATGCATGCTGTTTACTTTAATTGAAAATTATTTAATTTCAATAAAGTAATGAAACTCGTTGGCAGAAATTTGTGTCAATTCACAGCCGTACTGGTGAATCTGACAATAGCGGCTGACATCTTGCTGACTATGCGGGTCAGAGGACTTGAGCAGAAAGTGTCCGGCGCCGGTTTTTTTTAAAGCGCGTTTTAGCATCAGTAAGGGCATGGGGCAGGGTTGTCCCATCGCATCAATGATGATCATTTCATCGACAGAGTTGTCCATAATCTGCTTCAATCGGGTCTTTAAAAAAGGACTCAAAATATTAGCAAATTTGGTGCCAAATCTAAAGTTTATTTGCGGTTTTTATCAAAATATAACATTGAAAAATCTTGAATTAACTTTGTCAAAAAAAGCATGAATTCTGAATAAGATAAATCAAAAAAAATCTATTATTTGTCATAAACCCGTGTTAAGCTCGATGCGTATTTAGGATTTGAGATAGGCAGTTGTTGTTTGTCGCCCTATTACAAATTGGATGTAACCGGGATTTTGTTAATAGTTATACAGAATGATTACAAGCTTAGAAATAAAAATATTTTTAAACTTTGTTTACTCTGCTGTTTGCAACACCGGGTGGTCCTTCTTTTTAATCAATGAGGATTAACTTATGACAGCTCGTGAACAAGGCGTAGTTAAATGGTTCAACGACACTAAAGGTTTTGGCTTTATTCAACGTAACGGCGGCGACGATGTATTCGTTCACTTCCGTGCGATTCAAGGCGAAGGCCACCGTTCACTTCGTGACGGTCAACGTGTTGAGTTCAGCGTAGTTAAAGGTCAAAAAGGCTTCCAAGCGGAAGAAGTACAACCTTTAGACTAATCGTTGGATTAATCTGAAAAACGCTCCATCTATTGGGGCGTTTTTTGTTTATAATATGATACGTTTTTGTGATTAATAAGTTAGAGCACATTTTTATGTCATCTGGTTTTGAAACCTTAAATTTACATCCGAAACTGAGACAAGCTATTGCGGCCTTAGGTTTTAAGGAAATGACGCCCATTCAGCAAAAGGTTTTAAAATTTACTTTGGCTGGACATGATGCCATTGGTCGCGCCCAGACCGGTACCGGCAAAACCGCTGCCTTCCTCATTAGCGTAATCAATGACTTATTGAATAATCCGGTGAAAGAGCAGCGTTTCCGTGGTGAGCCGCGTGCCCTGATTCTGGCACCGACGCGTGAACTGGCCTTACAGATTGAAAGCGATGCCAAAGAGCTGGTGAAGTTTACCGACCTACATGTAGTGACCTTGTTGGGCGGTGTCGATTTTGACAAGCAAAAAGCGCAGCTGGATAAAAACTTTGTCGACATTATGGTCGCGACCCCGGGTCGTCTGATTGACTTTGTCGAGCAAAAAGAAGTCTGGCTGGATCAGCTGGAATTTCTGGTGATTGATGAAGCCGACCGTTTACTGGATATGGGCTTTATTCCATCGGTAAAACGGATTGTGCGTTTTTCACCGCGTAAAGAGCAGCGTCAGACTTTAATGTTCTCGGCCACTTTTAGCTACGATGTGCTGAATCTGGCCCAGCAATGGTTATTTGAACCGGTGACTGTCGAAATTGAACCGGAAAAGAAAACCAATGCCGATGTCGAACAGCGCGTATATATGGTGTCGAACTCAGACAAATATAAACTGCTGCAAGATATTCTGCGCGATGAGCCAATTGAAAAAGTCATGATTTTTGCCAACCGCCGCGATCAGGTGCGCCGTCTGTATGACCATCTGAAACGTGATGGCTATAAAGTGGTCATGCTATCTGGTGAAATTGCCCAGGATAAACGCCTGAAAATGCTGGACCAGTTTAAAAATGGCAAGCACAACATCATGATTGCCACCGATGTTGCCGGACGCGGCATTCACGTCGATGGCGTGTCGCATGTGGTGAACTTTACCTTGCCAGAACAATCAGATGACTACGTGCACCGTATTGGCCGTACTGGTCGTGCTGGTACGCGTGGGGTCAGTATTAGTTTCCTGGCCGAAGATGATGCTTTCTATTTGCCAGAAATTGAAAAAGCCATCGGACAAAAACTGCCATTAACCCGTTTAGATGGTTATTGCTAGACTTTACTATGTCGTGTTGTTGCTGAGGCAGCTACCCGCATCAAAATGAAAAAATGGATCAGCTCCAAAGGACCTGATCCATTTTTTATTGCATCTTTTGATTACGTTCAGATTAGTTGGCCTGACAGCGGAAGGTGAGTACGGTCTGATAATCATCATCCTGTGCCAGCTGGGCATTACGACCCGAGATGGTGCCGAGCACAGTCGCGGCAGCCTGAATCATCTGTCCGGTCTGTTCATCGACCACGCCTTTTAAAGCGCCGTTATAAGTGGTCTGTTCATCGACCACCACCGGTGTAGCGCGGCTACCACAGGTTTTGTTGGCCGCACTAATTGCGTTGTTTTTGGAGATGATATTGCTTTTCCCTAAACCGGTGACTTCGTACTGATTATTTTCTTTCTGAATTGCCAGCGAAGAGGTCGGGTTTGAGGCACAGGCGGTAAAAAACAGCGCAGCGGTGGCTGCAGCACTTAAACCAATCAGCTTGTTCATATGTAGTCCCCATATTTTATTTGTTGAATCAGTCATCTATCTAAACATATCTACACTTTTAGAGTTTGTAGAAGCTGTAAAGAAATGCAGTTTTATATAGTGGCTCTGTGACAGATAAGCCGGCCATTAAAACTCAGGATTCATACAAATAACCCAACGCAAATAGAGTAAATTCTGTGGTTTATGCTAATCTTGAAGCAGATTTTACAGATAGATATAAGCCAATGACGGATACAGTGGAAGCTACGGTTCATCAGAATATTCATCAACGTCAGTCGATTGGGCATCTGGTCGAGCCGGCACCGAATGCAGCGCAGCTGGAGCGTGCCTTTCAGGCAGCCTTGACCGCGCCTGATCATCATCGTTTAAAACCGACCCGTTTTGTGGTAATTCCGGCAGAGCGCCGTGAAGCCTTTGGCGAATTGCTGGTACAGGCCCTGGCCGATTTGGGCCAGACCGATGCGGTGCAGCTGGAACGTGTGAAACATCATCCTTTTCGGGCGCCATTACTGGTGCTGGCACTGACCAAATTCCAGCCGCATCCTAAAGTTCCGGATTTTGAGCAAACCTTAAGTACCGGGGCGGCGGTACAGAATTTCCTGCTGTCTTTGCAGGCCCAGGGCTTTGCCAGTATGTGGCGCAGTGGTGCCGTGGTTGAATCAAAATTATTGAAAAAAGCTTTGAAATTAAATGAAGATGATTTAATTTCAGGCATCATCTATATTGGAACTGCCGCAAAAGCGATTGCGCCGCGTGCGGACATTCAGACTGACGCCTATGTCAGTTACTGGACGGAATAAGCATCGCATACGGCTGAGGATATAAAAATAATGTCAGAATTGAATTTTGCCAGTCTGGTAGAACCGGTCAATATTGATCAGAAAACCGCATTAAGAATTACCGTCTTGGGTGGGGGCAGTTTTGGTACCGCCATGGCCAATACCGCGGTGCGTAACGGCTGCGATACCATGATCTGGATTCGGGATGAAGCCACCGCTGAAGAAATTAACCGCACTCATATCAATAAACGCTATTTGCCAGATTTTCCTTTAGAGCCGGGCTTAAAAGCAGTATCGGATCTGGAACTGGCGGTGCGCGACCGAGATATTATTCTGGTCGCCATTCCAAGTCATTCTTTTCGTGATGTGCTGAAGCAGATTAAGCCGTTTATCACCTCGCAAGCGGTGGTGTCCCTGACCAAGGGTATTGAGGCCAAAACCTTCTGCTTTATGAGCGATATTATTCGCGCCGAATTGCCGGAAGTGCCGTATGGGGTGCTGTCTGGCCCGAACCTGGCCAAAGAAATTGTAGCCGGGCAGCCTGCCGGAACCGTGATTGCCAGCCAGTCAGAACTGGTACGTTATGCGGTGCAGCAGGCACTCCATAGTGCTTTATTCCGTGTATTCGGTAGTGATGATGTACACGGGGTGGAACTTGGTGGGGCGTTAAAAAATATTTATGCCGTGGCCATGGGCATGGCCGCCGCGTATAACGTCGGTGAAAATACCAAAAGTATGATTTTAACCCGTGCTTTAGCTGAAATGAGCCGTTTTGCGGTCAAGCTGGGCGCCAACCCGCTGACATTCTTAGGTCTGTCAGGTGTCGGTGATTTATTTGCCACCTGTAGCAGTCCACTGAGTCGTAACTATCAGGTCGGGTTTGCACTGGGCAAAGGCAAAACCCTGGAACAGGCCACACAGGAACTGGGCCAGACCGCAGAAGGGATTAATACCATTGTGCAGGTCAAAGCGCGTTCTGAAGAGCTGGATGTGTATATGCCAATTACCAGCGCCTTGTATGATGTAATTTATGAAGGACAGCCGCCGCTGACGATTGCACTGGCACTCATGAAAAATGGCCATCGTAGTGATGTAGAGTTTGTATTGCCACATCATGAGGTATAAATTGGTTAAAATATGACAGTTTGATGAACCGAACTGTCATATTTACTGCTTATAATGCGGACAAAATGAAATAAGGAAATGTATATGCAATTGACCCTAGTGCGTCATGGTGAAGCTTCACCACCCGTGCATGGTAATGATATTAAACGTCCCCTGACCGAACGTGGGCATACCCAGGCACAGCAAACGGCAGAGTATTTAAAAGATCTGATCCGTCCGGATGTGTTTGTGGTTAGTCCGCTGTTACGTGCCCAGGAAACGCTGGCGCATATCCAGACCTATTTTAAAGATGTGCCTGTGGTGATCTGCAATACCATTAAACCGGATGATGATGCGACTCAGGCTATTGAGTGGTTATCGCATTTGCCTTATGAATCAATTGCGGTGGTGTGTCATATGAATGTGGTGGCACATATTGCAGAGCAGTTAACCGGGGAATCTTTCCATCCTTATGCGCTGGCAGAAGCGCGTATTTATGAGCAGGCGGTTATTGCTGCAGGTTTATCGACACAAATAAAAAGTTTTATTCCAGACGCATAACAACACACTTTATTTCATGGCAGTACAATAACAATGTTGCAAATATGGATGCCGGAAGCCAATGGGGTTTGGCAATGGTCAAGCGGGGAGTACTGGGTTCAGGCCAATACCCTGGAAGACCTGATTCAGGCGATACAGCTTCATCAGGGTGAAGAAGCAGTGGTGTATTTTCCGAGCCGGGATATACAGATGCTGCAACAGCAGATGAGCAAGGCCCAATACAAGCAGCTGGGGCCAGACGGAATTAAATTCCTGCTAGAAGAATTTGTGGTATTGCCAATTGATGCCATGAAAGTGCTGCATCATTTTCAGCAGCCGGACCGCCTGACTTTACTTGGTGTGGCGCAAAGCCATGTCGAAACCTTGCAACATGCTTTGGCGCTATTGCCGGTCAAAGTCACGGCCTTATTGCCAGACTTTTTATTGCTGCCAGTGCCTGAGCCTGATCATATTGTGCTGGCCAATGTCTGTGGCCGGTTGCTGGTACGTGAAAATGAATATCTGGGCAGCTCGGTCGATGATCTGGCTTTATTTCTGGATTATCAGGCGCCTGAACAGCGTTATCAGATCAGTAATTTTACCGCCGAACAGATGCACAGTATTGAGGCTATCAGCACGCATGAGCAGTTAAGCTCTTTCCATTATGAAGTGCCGGTGCTGAAAAAAGTCAAACAGCATCCTTTTAATATTTTACCCAAAGCCAAAAGTGAATCGGGCATTTCGGGTTACTGGAAAGCCTGTGCTGCGGTATTTTTGGGGATTCTGGTGGTGCAGTTCAGTTATGATGCCACGCGCTGGTATCAGTATAAAAAAGTTGCGAATCAGACCGCGGTGCAGGCGATTGATCAGTTTAAATACTGGTTTGGGCAAAACTATCCGGTCACCGAGCAAAATATTAAAAGCCAGTTTGAATATCAGTTAAAACAAAGCCAGACTGCCGATACCCAGGCCTTACAGCTGCTCAGTCGGATCGGGCCGGTATTGATGCAGAATCAGATTGTGGCCAGACGGGTCAATTATGATCTGTCCAGTCTGAATATGGAATTACAGGCCAGCTCTGCAGCCAGCTTGCAGGCATTGACCCAGCAATTAAACCAGCTGGGCTTTAAAGTCGAGCTGGGTAATATTCAACCGGCCGCCAACGGCGCAATCGGACTGGTGAAAGTACAATAATGAAAGCAGTAGAAAAAATTCAGCAGCGTTGGGATCAGTCGCTGGAAAAATTAAATGACTATTTAGATACGCTGAGCTTGCGTGAACGGATCATGGTGATTTTTACCGGTATTTTTGTACTGGTAGCCGCCATCGGATCGGCGCTGTGGTATATGCACGGCGCGGCAGATCAGCAGCAAAAACGGCTCAATACCTTAAAAGATCTGATGGTGTGGATGCAAAGCAACGCCGTGACCATGAAGCCGGCCGGGGATGTACAGCTCAGCAGTCTGGAAAAAGTACAGCGCGTGGCACAGCAGCAGGGTTTATCGGTTGCATCGCAGCAGTCGGGTGAAAAAATTCAAATTGTAAGCAGTCATGCACAATATTCAGTGCTGGCCAATTTCCTGACCCAGCTGGCACAAATGGGATTAAGCATTGAAAAAATGGAATTAATTTCCGATGCCGGGCAGATTAAATTAACGGCGACAGTGCAATAACCGGTAAAAATAAACAATGGTCAAGCATGGTGTTTTCAACAATCTGGGCCTATAATAGGCCGACTTAAAAAGCCGTAGACTTTTGCCGATATGTTGTATTCTCTTGCCCGCCCTTTGTTGTTTTCTTTGGCACCGGAGCGTGCACATGAGCTCACATTATCTTTATTAAAATCAGGTCATAAAATGGGCCTGATGCGTCAGCAGGTGGCAGCAAAACCAGTCACCTGTATGGGTATTGAATTCCCGAATCCGGTGGGTCTGGCTGCAGGCCTGGACAAAAATGGTGCCTATATTGATGCGCTGGCCGCTTTAGGTTTTGGTTTTATTGAAATTGGTACCATCACCCCGCGTCCGCAAGCCGGTAATCCACATCCGCGTCTGTTCCGTTTACCGCAGGCCAAAGCCATTATTAACCGCATGGGTTTTAATAATGATGGCGTCGACAAGCTGACTGAAAACGTCAAGGCCGCCAAATTTAAAGGCGTACTGGGGATTAATATTGGTAAAAATGCCGATACTCCGGTAGAAAAAGCGGTTGATGATTATCTGATCTGTTTAGAAAAAGTTTATAATTACGCCTCTTATATTACGGTCAATATCTCATCACCAAACACCAAGAATTTGCGTAGTCTGCAAAGCGGCGATGCCCTGACCGAGCTGTTGCAAACCTTGAAACAGCGTCAGTTGGCGTTGGCCGAAGAGCATCAGCATTATGTACCGTTGGTGCTGAAAGTCGCGCCAGATCTAGAACCGTCCGATATTGAATTTATTGCCCAGCAATTACTGCAATTTAAAATTGATGGTTTAATTGTGACCAATACCACCTTGTCTCGTGAAGGGGTAGAGAATTTGCCACATGGCGATGAAGCCGGTGGTTTATCGGGTGCGCCAGTATTTGAAAAGAGTACCGCGTGTCTGGCAGCCTTTGCCAAAACCTTAGAGGGCAAAATTCCTTTAATTGGTGTTGGTGGTATTCTTTCAGGTGAGCAGGCAGTTGCGAAACGCAATGCCGGTGCAACTTTGGTACAAGTGTATAGCGGTTTGGTCTATACTGGCCCGGAACTTGTGAAAGATTGTGTAGACGCACTTTAAAGTCATGAACGCCATCGATATCTTTATACTGATTATTCTGCTCATTGGAGGGCTTAACGGTTTGCGTCAAGGATTTATTAAAGCCTTTGCGAACTTGGTCGGTTGGATTTTTGCCCTGATTGTGGCGGCAAAATATGCTTCCGTTCTAGCGCCTTCAATGACCGCTCTCAGTGCTGATCCGGTGGTTCAGAAAATTGCGGCCTTTGCTTTTATTGTGTTGGTGATTGTGGTGCTGACCTGGATGGTGAGCGCATTATTAAACCGCATCTTGAAATCGCTGAAACTGGGCCCATTAAATCGTTTAGCCGGTGGTGCGTTTGGTACCCTCAAAGGTCTGCTGATTGTGCTAATTGCCATTCAGGGCATTGGGCCGTGGGTCGAAAGTTCGCCGCACTGGAAACAGTCCAAATTTATTCAAACCCTTTTACCTTATGCGCCTTGGGCCACACAAATGTCCAAAGATGCCGCCAATGAGGCTTTACAGCACATCAAATCAGAAGATGCTCCGAAATCTTCTGGTTCTTCATCTGAACCTGAACGAAAGGGCGCAGATGAGTCAACGAATAATCCTTTTTATTAATCCTAGCTGGTCTGCGAGGTTGCTATGTGTGGAGTAGTTGGTATAGCTGGTAAATCACCTGTTAACCAAATGTTGTTTGATGCATTAACGATGTTACAACATCGGGGACAAGATGCAGCTGGGATTGTCACTTGCCATGAAGGTCGCTTGTTCTTGCGTAAAGACAATGGCATGGTGCGTGATGTATTCCATACCCGTCACATGCGTGCCTTGCTGGGCAACTACGGGATTGGTCATGTGCGTTATCCGACGGCAGGTTCATCTAGCAGTGCAGAAGCGCAGCCGTTTTATGTGAACTCACCATACGGTATTACCTTGGCGCATAACGGTAACCTGACCAATGCCGAAGAAATTCATGAAGACCTGTTCAAGACCGATTTACGTCACATGAATACCGATTCAGATTCAGAAGTACTGTTAAACGTTTTTGCCCATGAATTACAAAAACGCGGCAAGCTGGAGCCGGCAGCAGAAGATATCTTCCATGCGGTAACGCGTGTGCATGAGCGTTGTAAAGGGGCTTATGGCGTGGTGGCCATGGTGACCGGTCAAGGGATTGTGGGCTTCCGTGACCCGCATGGGATTCGTCCGTTAATTTACGGTTCGCGTGAAACCGATGAAGGCATGGAATACATCATTGCCTCTGAATCGGTGGCAATTACGGCCCTGGGCTTTAAAGTCGAGCGTGACCTGGCACCGGGTGAAGCCATCTTCATTGACTCTAACGGCCAGATGTTTACCCAGCAGTGTGCGGCACAATCTGAATATCATCCATGTATTTTTGAATATGTGTATTTTGCGCGTCCAGATGCGACCATTGACGGTATTTCGGTTTATAAAGCCCGTTTAAAAATGGGTGAGAAGCTGGCGCAAAAAATTCTGCGTGAATGGGGTGAGGAACACGATATTGATGTCGTGATTCCAATTCCAGATACTTCGCGTACTTCGGCCTTGGAACTGGCCAACACCTTAGGTGTTAAATTCCGTGAAGGCTTTATGAAAAACCGTTATATCGGTCGTACCTTCATTATGCCAGGTCAGCAGCAGCGTAAAAAATCGGTACGTCAAAAGCTGAACCCGGTTGAGCTGGAATTTAAAGGCAAGAACGTGTTACTGGTAGATGACTCGATTGTGCGTGGTACCACCTGTAACGAAATTATCCAGATGGCACGTGATGCTGGTGCCAAACGCGTATTTTTCGCTTCAGCGGCGCCAATGGTGAAATATCCAAACGTGTATGGTATTGATATGCCGGCTAAATCTGAGCTAATTGCCTCTAGCCGTAGCGTCGAAGAAATTCGTGAAATTATTGGTGCTGACCGTCTGATTTTCCAGGATCTGGAAGATTTAAAAGCTGCAGTACGCACCCATAAAGTGCCAGAAGTCAATAATTTCGATTGCTCGGTGTTTGATGGAGTCTATGTTGCTGGCGGTATTGATGAAGCCTATCTGGATAATCTTCAGCAAAAACGCAGCGATACAGCCAAAAAGAAAAAAGACAATTATATCGATGTGAATATTGATGCTGCATCGGTAGATTTGACCGGTTTGAAAGAAGAATAATTCTTGTAAAACTGGCAGGAAAAGCGGGAAATTCCCGCTTTTTTCATTTATGATGTCGCCTAAAGACAATGTAATTTAAGGAAATTTACATTGAAAGATGTAGGTTACTACTTTATTAAAAACAAGAATATGATGTGGTCTGCAAGCCTGTGTCTGCTTGCGGTCATCCTGACCATTTTTATTTTAAATACTGTACTGGGTTTGCTGGTGCATTATATTGATGCTTCGCAGTCCATTTACTGGCATAGCTTAAGTCCTTATCTGGTCGCGGTACTGCTGTCTTTAATGGGCATTTCCATTGCCATTGAATTATATATTTTCCGTTCTGGCGGCCACTCACTGGCCAAGCAGCTGTGTGCACGTCGTTTAAGCCTGATTGAAAGCACGCCGGAAGAAAGTGTTGCCTTAAAAATTACCGAACAGCTGGCCGATACCTTCGCGATTGATACGCCGGCGCTGTATGTCCTGCCGGATGAAGTCGGGGTAAATGCACTGACCGCCGGTTTTTATCCACGCGATATTGCGATTATTCTGACCTGGGGCGCCTTGCAAAACCTGGATGAGCAGGAACTGTATGGCTTGCTCAGTCATGAGTTTCATCAAATTTTAAGTGGTGAAACTGCGGAAAATACCAAGCTGAAAATTCTCTACAGCAGCCTGACCACGTTTAGCCAGTGGGGCAGTAAAGTGGCCAAACTCGGCTTTGGCAAGCAGTATTACAACACCGCTTATGCACCTGCCACGCCTTTTGTTGCACTGGGCGGCATGATCTGGCTGATTGGCAGCTTAGGCATGCTGATTACCCGTTTTATTAAATATTTAAACCTGAGCGGGCGTACCTTTAAAAACGACCTGAAAACCAAACGTTTAATCCAGAACAATGCCAATATTCAAACCCTGCTCAGGATTTATGTGCACCATGCCGGTTCGCAAATTCACAGTGAATATTCGGAATCAATTGCGCATATGTGTTTTGCCAACTCGCTGAGTCCGCAAAGCTGGTTGAATATCCATCCGAGTATTGATGCGCGGATTTATGAGTTAAATCCGGCACTGGTGCAGGATCTACAACTGGAAAACCTGAAAAAGCTGCGCAGCCAGCCCTGGTTTGGTCTGTTTCGTTCACTGGAAGAGGTCAATGGTGAATATTATGCGCCGTGGAGTTCGCCGCAACCTTTGCCTTTATTGCGATTATCCCCGATTAGCTTTGCCATTAAAGATGCAATCAAGCCGCTGAAACCGGAAATCCGCCGTAATATGCCGCGTCCGGAACTGATCCAGCGTGCCTTGCAGACGGCCACTGGTTCGCGTGAGGTGATGATGGCAATTTTAATGATTCGCCAATACCGCGAATTTATTCCGCCTGAAGTAGAAGTCAGCCGTGCCATTGTCGATGCCTTGTTAAATCTGGATGGTCGGGTGCATATCTCCATTTTTCTGGAAGCCTGCCAGAATATTGGCGGTATGCCGGCCAGTATCGCGCGGCAGTTTTTGACCAAGCTGGCCAAAATTATTCAGGAAGATGGGGAAATTGGACTGCTGGATGCCTTGCTGCTGGAGCGGGTCAAATCCGAGTTGAACCTGCTGCCGCTGCATACCCCGACGGCGTTGGATGAAGTTAAACCGCAAATTGTACGTTTAATTGATGCCTTGCTGCATGTGCAGCAAATCAATAGCGGCAACCAGCTGGAAGTGCGGGAAAAAATTTTACAGCGCGTACTGACACCGTATGAAATGTCGCTGTATGAAGAAATTTCCGATGAGCCAATTGATCTGTCAGAAATTCTGAATGATATGGCCGGGCTGTTGTTGCGTGACCGTTTAAGTATTCTGGGTATTGCCGAAGCCTGTTTGTGGAATGACCGGATTATCACCCAGGATGAGCTGGATGTACTGGAGCTGCTGTACTGGCGTTTAGGCTTTGCCACCGAAGAAATGGTTGAGCGTATGCAGAAGAAAAACAGTTTAATGATTATCTAAGCACTCTATTTCTGAGTGCGGTAGGTGGATCGTGTCATCATCATTGAGCAGCTTTGATATGACTGGATGCAGAAAGCACAGCAAAACCGGACTAATCCGGCTAGAATAGCCCTATGGACATAAGTGACGATAGCAGATGATTGGGCATCAACGTGAGATTTTGGCAAGTTTGGGAATTGATATATGGATTCCCCGAGATGCTGCATCTCAAAATTTACCCGCATCTTCCTTATGGCGCGATCAGGCCCCGGCAGAACTGCTGACTGAAATTGTCATGCCGGCAGCTGTCGCGGCGACAGTACCTCAAGATATTGCCTTACAGCTTAGACAGCCTGTTGCGGAACCACAAGTCTCTCCGCAAGAAAATCCAGTCGAAAGCCCGGCAGAACCTGTCACACCTGCAGCCCTGGTGGAAGTGCAGCCCGCCTTACAGATTGATGCATTTCATCTACAAGCCATTGTTAAAGAACAATATACGATTGTGCTGGATGCCACCCACATCAATGAGTCGCAGCAACAGTTATGGCGCAATATCCAGCGTGCGGCACAGGCAGAATTTTTTGAGCTGAATTGGCCTTTTGCTTTGCCTGAGCTGCAAGATGGTCGAGCGGTTTCGGTATATGTACAAGGTTTTCTGGATGCGATTGCACTGGAGAAAAAGATCATTGTGTTGGGTCAATTGCCTCATGTACAGTTAACGCAAGCTACAGCATTGCCCGCTTTGGCCGAGATGCTAGAACAGCCGCTATTGAAAAAACAGCTATGGCAGGCTATGCAAGATAAAAAACACATGACGGATCAGGAATGAAACAAAAAGTTATCGCATTTAGTCAGGTTGATCAGGACGTTTTAAGCCAGCTGAAACAGCAGTATGACGTGGTAGAAATTAGCCCGAAACTGGGTGATGTTAATGAGCAGATTCGTGCTCATGTCCAAGATGCTGATGGCATGATTGGTGCGGGGCGTTTGCTCAATGCCTCTAACCTGACGGGTGCAAGCCGTCTTAAAGTGGTTTCCAGTATCAGTGTCGGTTATGACAATTATGATGTGGACTATCTGACTGAGCAAAAGATTTATCTGTGCCATACACCGCATGTGTTAACCGAAACCACTGCTGATTTAGCTTTTAGTCTGTTAATGGGAGCCGCGCGTCAGCTGGCCTATCTGGATCGCTGGACCAAACAGGGCGAATGGAAACGTACCGTTGGCCCGGCCCAGTTCGGTCAGGATATTCATGGTAAAACTTTAGGGATTATTGGTCTGGGGAATATTGGTGCGGCCATTGCCCGTGGTTCCGTGGTCAATGAACAGGCCTTAATTGAAGCGCTGAAACAACAGAAAATTTTTGCGGCCGGTCTGGATGTCTATGAAAAAGAACCGCTGCAAAGTTCGGAGCTCTTTGGTCTGGACAATGTGCTGACCTTGCCGCATATTGGCTCAGCGACCGCAGAAACCCGTAAAAAAATGGCCTGGCTGGCCTATAAAAATCTGGTGGATGTGCTGGAAGGCCGGCAGCCGGGCTACGCGGTCAATGGCGGATTTGCGTAAAACTTCCTAACACTTCGTTGCATATTTCTTCGATATTGAATGCTATATTCAAGACACGAGCAGATAATTTGAGAACGGCAATTTGAAACGGTTGTTTTTAGCAGGTAGTTTAGGCCTGCTTACAGCATTCACTTCGACACATGGGGCAAACTTCACCACTTCACCACAATTTAATGTGCCAGAAATTGGTGCAGGGGTGGGGCTGATCGATCAGCAAAAAGAACGCATGATTGGTGAAAAAGTCTATCGTGAAGTGCAGCGTCAAATGCCGGTGGCGCAAAATCCGTGGCTGGAAGACCAGCTGTTCTCGGTCTTCTCGCATCTGCTCAGCCAGACCCAAATGGGCCAGCCCATTGGTCTGCTCATTATTAATGATCCGCAAATTAATGCCTTTGCCGTGCCAGGCGGTCTATTTGCCTTAAATACCGGTCTGGTGACTTCTGCGCGTAATATGGATGAAGTGGCCGGGGTGATGGCGCATGAAATTGCCCACGTGACCCAGCGTCATTATAGCCGTTCACAGGAAGCTTTTAAGGGACAGGGTCTGCTGGCACTAGCAGGTGTGCTGGTGGGTGCATTGGTGGCATCCCAGGCCGATGGTGATGCCGGTGCTGCCGTAATGATGGGTTCACAGGCTGCATTAATGGATAAGCAGCTGACCTATAGCCGTAATCAGGAACGTGAAGCCGACCGGATTGGCATGCAATATATGTATACCGCCGGTTATAACCCGCAAAGCATGGCCGATTTTTTTGAGGTAATGCATCGTGCCACCAGCCGGGTCAGTTTCCTGCCAGATTTCTGGTTTACCCATCCGCTGACCACAGAACGGATGAGTGAAGCGCGTTTACGTGCCAACCAGATGCCACGGGTGAAATCATCATTACGTGATGAAGAATTTGATATTTTAAAACAGTACACCTTGGTGGTATCCAATCAGGCGACAGAGCAGCAATTGCAGGTGCTGGCCAGCCGTAACAACTTTGCTGCACAACTGGCTTTAGCGGCCTTTTATACCCGGCAGGGAGATTATGCCTTGGCACAGCAAACGCTGGACCAGGCCAAAAATCATCGCCGTTTACATCATCTTATTAGTTTAATTCAAACTGACATCTATTTAGGGCAGAATAAGCTGAGTGAGGCTTATAAAGTGATCAGTTCACCTGCGCGGATTATGCCGGAGAATCGGGCCTTGAATTACAAGCTGGCTGAAGTGCTGATCCGGCAGAATCAGCCGGCTGAAGCACAGGCACTGGTGCAAAAGTTCCTGAACCGGAATGAGCGTGATTTAAGTGCCTGGCGTTTGATGCAGCAGGCCGCCAATATTGATCGTAGTTCGCCATTACGCACGGTGAATGTATTGCGTTATCGTGCAGAACTGCAGTACTGGTCTGGATGGGAGGAAGAAGCGATTAAATCCTTGCTGCATGCCCAGCGTCTGGCCAAGGATAATCAGGCCATGACTGCCAAACTGAAAACACGTACCACAGAAATGCAGCGGGAACGACAGCTCAAAATTTAACAGCATGAAAAATCATAATAACAATAAGGAGAATAATGATGTTACAGGGACAATGTTTATGCGGGCTGGTGTATTACCATTATCAGGCCGAGCTGGAAAAGACCATTTTATGTTTTTGCCAGCATTGCCAGCGTGCGCAGGGGACCATGCTGGGCTGGAATAGCCCGATTGATCAAGCCAAATTTAAAATTGTACGCGGCCAGCAATATTTAAAAGAATATTTTCACAGTCCGAATAAGGCGCGGGTGTTTTGTCAGGAATGTGGCAGCCCGATTTATTCTTACCGTTTAGATTTACCGGGGGTTCTGCGTTTGCGTTTGGGAACGGTGACTGAAGGCTATGTGCCGGCACCCATCGAGCAGGCTTTTGCACATCGAAAACCGCAGTTTTTGCAAGTCAGTCTGCTGGAAACCTCTGTAAGGCATGGGGTTTAAAATGCTAGAATTCCGGCTCCTGGCTAAATAATGATTTTAAATAACGCGATGAAAAAATTATGGATGGGCGTATTGCTCTGGGGGAGTCTGTCTGTGGTCCAGGCAGCAAGTGTGGAGCAGTATGTACTGGCGGTTGAGCAGATTAACCAGAGTTATAAGCAGCAGACCCGGCAGTTTTTAAAGGGCTTGAATCCGCAGCAATCGGGTTTTAGTCCGGCGCAGCAACAGCAGTTTTGTGGCATTGTGCAGAATTATATTGATCAGCTATATAGCGCTGCAGATGAAAACCGTGCCTATCTGGATCCGCAATATCGCAACATGACCAAGCAGGATGTGGCTCAGCAGGTGTATTCATCTAAAGAAATGCAGATGCTGAAAAAATATCAGGTCAATTGTGCAAACGGATAGAAGTGACTCAAGAACTGCTTAAAACTTTAGGCAGTTTTTTATTTTCGGGAAAATAAACTGATACAGCTGTTGATGCTGTTCGGGGGGGGAACGTGAGGCGTATGCCTGACTTGAATTAGCTTAATTTGGCTTTAATTTTGGCAGATACTTGTGCAGGATCGGCGCGCCCGGCTATGAGCGGACGCAGAGAATTCATCACCTTACCCATATCTTTCATGCTAGTAGCTTCTTGCGCTGCAATCGTTTGCGCAATGATGGAATCAAGTTCTTCCTCAGTCATAGCTTCTGGTAGAAACTGAGATAACACCTCAATTTCGGCTTGTTCCTTACTAGCTAAATCTTCTCGGCCAGCACCTTCAAAGGCTTTAACCGATTCTTTACGTTGTTTAATTTGCTTTTCAATGACCGCAAGAACCTGAGCATCGTCAAGCTCTTTGCGCTCATCGACTTCGATTTGCTTAATTGCCGCCTGTAGACTACGAATGACCGTTAACTTGTCCATTTCTTTAGCGCGCATTGTCGCTTTCAAAACGTCAGTAATCTGGCTTTTTAAAGTAGTCATGTTTTAATCCAGGCAGTCAATCACAAATTAATCTTAGTAAAGGCGAGTAGTACGTACTGATTCACGCGCCAATTTCTTTTGGTAGCGTTTAACAGCAGCAGCTTTTTTGCGCTTACGTTCTTGAGTTGGTTTTTCGTAGAATTCACGCTTACGTACGTCAGCTAAAACACCTGCTTTTTCGCAAGAACGTTTGAAACGACGGATAGCTACGTCTACTGGTTCGCCTTCTTTCAATTTAACTTGTGGCATGAAGAATCCTCATTAAGTTATGGATAAGATCTGGGGCCGAATTGCCCTCGATCACAAGTGAAGGTCAGTATTTTACTCATTTACATCTCATATCACAAGTCTATAATAGTTCCCGCAATAAATTTGATACAGGTTATAGGCAGTTTAATGATCGTTTTAGGCTTAGAAACATCGTGTGATGAAACAGGACTCGCGCTGTACGACAGTGAGTTGGGTTTACGCGGACAGGTGCTGTATAGCCAGATCAAACTGCATGCCGAATATGGCGGCGTGGTGCCAGAACTGGCCTCACGGGACCATGTGCGTAAACTGATTCCATTAATGAACGAACTGCTTGAGCAAAGCGGTGTGAAAAAATCGGATATTGATGCCGTGGCCTATACCCGTGGTCCGGGCCTGATGGGCGCATTAATGACGGGTGCACTGTTTGGTCGGACTTTGGCCTTTGCCTTAAATAAACCGGCAATTGGTGTGCACCATATGGAAGGGCATATGCTGGCACCGTTATTGTCTGCAACGCCGCCTGAATTTCCATTTGTTGCACTTCTGGTCTCAGGGGGGCATTCACAGCTGATGGCCGCGTATGGCATTGGTCAGTATGAACTGCTGGGTGAGTCAATTGACGATGCCGCCGGTGAAGCTTTTGATAAAGTGGCCAAGATGATGGGCTTGCCGTATCCGGGTGGACCGAATATTGCCAAACTGGCCGAGCAGGGTGATCCGAATGCTTTTGCTTTCCCGCGTCCGATGCTGCATCAGGATTTAACCTTTTCCTTTAGTGGTTTAAAAACTGCCGTTTCGGTACAGATGAAGAAACTCGGTGATGAAAACCGTGATGCCGATATTGCCGCCAGTTTCCAGGAAGCGATTGTAGATACCTTGGTAAAAAAATCGGTGAAAGCATTAAAGCAGACCGGTTTAAAACGTCTGGTGATTGCGGGTGGCGTGAGTGCCAACAAGCGTTTGCGTGAACGTCTGGAAGCTGATTTAGCCAAGATTAAAGCCACGGTTTATTATGCAGAGCCTGCGCTGTGTACCGATAATGGTGCCATGATTGCCTTTGCCGGTTATCAGCGTTTAAAAGCAGGGCAGCAGGATGGTTTGTCTGTGACCACGACTCCGCGCTGGCCGATGACGGAATTGACCAATCCAGAGCAAGCATAAAAGATCATGTAAAAGAGGCGAAAGCCTCTTTTTTAATGCTTATAATGCAATGAATTTAATAATTTTTTATTGAGTTAAAATGAAATCAGTCAGATATAAAGATTTCAATTTGGGTAATGGGATATTTGAAGGTTGGAATGATCAGCAGGGTTTGATGATATGCGGTTATGAATGGGGTAACTCTAAGAAAGATCAGGAGCAGTCACAGGACGCAAAGCCAGTTGATTTTAATATCGCTTGTACCTTTAGTAACAAAGTTCCGAGATATGGGCAGGGTGCTTTATCATGGCCCTATGATAATAGAATTAAACGGTGGTTTGCTTTATGGGGGCATCCGCTAGATAGTAATGAATATGGTCAGGATTTTGATAAGTCCATTATACAGACCAATTGGGCCAATACCTGCAATCATCAATTAGCGAATTACTCGCATCTGTTGAGCGAAGAACAGGTCAATAATTTTATAAATCATATCAGTACCTTAAAACCTAAGATTATCCTGTTTATGGGAAGTCAGCTGATACATCTTTTAAGAAATTCTATAGTTAAAGCCCGTTTTGAAGAAATTGTGGGTACAGAAATTCCAGATAGTTTTGTAGTGAAGCAAAAGAAAGAGTTTTCAGGAAGAAAATTTAAAATATATTTTTGTGAGTTTGAAAACTGTCAGATTATAGGTTTACCACATCCATCTTCAAGCCGCGGGTTATCTGATCGGTATATTGAATTATTTGAACCTGAAATGAATACGATCATTTCACAATTTAAAAAAGAAAAAGCGATTAATCCTTAAAATAGAAAGCCCAATCTCACAAGGTTGGGCTTTTCAACATGAGCGAACAGATTGTAGATGAGGATTTTCAATCCATAATCGCTATTTCTGTCTGGCAGAGCAATATAGGCAACTTAAAGTTGCTTTAACTGCGCAGACCCAATCCAGTGCTTCGAGAATTGATAAGCGGCACGACCAGAACGCTGCCCACGCGCCTGACACCAGCGTAAAGCTTCGGCACGCGCTTCAGCGGTGAGTTCCATCTCCGCCTTTTGCAGATAATGCTCGACAATTTCTAAATACAGATTCTGATCCATTGGATAAAACGACAGCCACATCCCGAAACGATCGGACAGCGAAATTTTTTCCTCAATCGCTTCCTGTGGATGCAGCTCGGTATATTGCGGCACATCTACCCGTGTTACCGGTGTATTTTCATGCATAAACTCAGGTAATAAATGCCGGCGGTTACTGGTGGCATAAATCACAAAATTACTTGAACCGGACTGTAATGAACCATCTAGCACGCTTTTTAAAGAACGATAATTTTCATCTTCGGCGTTAAAGGCCAGATCATCACAATAGACAATAAATTTTTCCGGCCGATCTGCAATCAGCTTCTGAATTTCAGGCAAATCCGATAAATCATCACGTTCAATTTCAATTAACCGTAACCCTTGTGCTTCATACTCGGTTAGCAGGGCACGCACAATGGAAGATTTTCCGGTACCACGTGAACCGGTAAGCAGTACATCATTGGCCGGTAAGCCTTTTAAAAACTGCAAGGTATTTTGAATTACTTTTTCTTTTTGTTTTTCAATGCCTTTTAAATCTTCCAGATAGATTTTTCGTGGCTGGTAAATGGCTTTTAACTGTTGATCCTGCCATTTAAAGGCCGATGCAGAAAAATCGGTGGCTTGCTTGAGTTCAGGCAAATGTTGCTGGAGCTGCTGTAAAATGGTTGCAAGCGAGGTGAGAATATTATCGGGTAAATCAATATGCGCCATGATTATTCAGCTTTTCGGTCTAGGTCAAAAGATTATCGGGTGCACAAACGACTGTATACCAAGGCGAAATGATTTAGCAATGAAAACATGAATTATGCAATTGAAGAATGTCTGAAATTTCTGCATAGTTAGGAGACATCGACAGATCAGCGCCTATTCAGCGAAGCGCAGAGGGAAGCTATGTTGTTTAAAGAGTTTAGCCAGGACATTAATCCTCATCAGGCCTATCGGATCAAAAAATTAAAACGAAAAATAGAACATGCCGAGAGTTACGAAGAATGGAAAAATCTGGCACTAAAAATAGATGAAGAATCGGGGGCGCAGGAATGGAAGTATGACAACACCTCGCCGTATTTTGATGCTGAAATTATTGCCCATCGTCTGAACTTATTACGCCGTTATCGCCTGGCAGAGCGAACTAGCGATCTGATGTATATTCTGCGTGAAGGCCTGACCTATGATGTGGCCAATATTGCCCATCCAATGCTGTTTACCGCGACCTATGTCGGCACTAAAAAAATTATTGAAGATTATATTGAAGAAGTCAGCAACAGTCTGGCCTTTATTGCATCCAAAGAATGCCATTTACTCAGTACTCAGGAAAAGATCGAATTTTTTAAAAACTGTCAGGTGGCTTATGGCCAGCCGGCGATTATGTTTTCAGGCGGGGCAACCTTGGGCCTGTTCCACACCGGCGTGTGCAAGGCGCTGCTCGAGCGTGACCTGATGCCGCAAGTGCTGTCTGGCTCCAGTGCCGGGGCGATTATGACCGCTATGCTTGGTATTTCCAAACCGTCGGAGATGATGCACATTTTAAATGGTGAATCGTTCTTTACCGAAGCTTTTCATTTTCGCCGCTGGGAAGACATTTTAAAGGGCAATGGTGGTATTGCCGATGTGCGCTATCTAAAAAAATTCCTGCTCACCAACCTGGGCGATGTCACCTTTGAAGAAGCCTTTAAGATGTCCGGGCTGCATATCAATATTGCAGTTGCGCCGTATGATGCCTCACAAGAAGCACGCATCATGAACAGTTATACCTCGCCAGATTTGCTGGTCTGGAGTGCGGCTTTGGCCTCCTGTGCGGTACCGGTGCTGTTTCCACCGGTGCGTTTGACCAGTAAACGGCAGGATGGGGAACATACGCCCTATATGGGCAGAACCCGCTGGGTCGATGGCAGTGTGCGTAGTGATTTCCCGCAGGAAAAAATGGCGCGTTTGTATAATGTCAATTACACCATTGCCAGTCAGGTCAATCCGCATGTGGTGCCGTTTATGCAAACCGATACCGAGCGTTTCCGTAAAGATATGCTGAGCTGGCCGGAGCGTATTGTACGCCGCCAAGGTAAAGTGATTAGTAAGGGGATTATGGACTTTACCCGTGAACGTGTCGGTGGTGTGCCGGCAGTACGCCGTCTGCTCGATCATGGTCATGGCATTGTTGATCAGCGTTATTATGGTGATGTGAATATTGTTGGCAAATATGGCTGGCGTCATTATAGCTATATGTTGCAAAATCCGCGTCCACACCTGTTCCGATTGCTGCAACGCGAAGGTGAACGCGCCACCTGGCCAAAAATCTCCATGATTGAAACCCATGCCCGCGTGGGTAAAACCATTCAGCATTGTCTGGAACTTTTAGAATATCAGCAGAACCCCGTTGAACACGCCAAATCCGAATTTATTGCCGTTTAGTCCGGCTGAACTTGAACACTATTGTTTTGAGTTACAAACCAAGCCGCAAAGCTTCAAGATGGGGCGGCGTCTGTTTCAGTTTCAACAAGGGCAATCTGTATACTGGTTGAAAGCCCAGCAGAGGGATGCGCATCCGCAACTGAGCGCAGGTTTTTGCCGAGAGCTGGATTTCTATCGCCAGTTTCAGCAGGCAGATGCACCGGATTTTCTGCTACCTTTCTATTGTGCGCAAAATACCGAAATCCTACGCATCCAGCAGGAGAGCTTTCAGGATTATCTGATTGTGCCGAATGCGCCGGCGTTTTTTGCTTTAGCCCCCTCACAATTTAGCCAAAGCCAGATTCAAACACGCTTGCTACAGGTACTGGACAGTCTGGAACAGCTAACACGGTTGGGCTATCTACATGCAGATTTAAAAGTCGAACATTGGCGCGAATGGACAGGGCAGGTCAAACTGATTGATTTTGAGCAGCTACAGGCCATAAATGCTCCAGCAGCTTCGAATATGACCGCCACACCACGCTATATGGCACCTGAATTATTTCATGGTGAAACCAAAACGCTGGCCAGTGATCTCTATGCATTGGGGATTATTATCTATGAATGGCTGACTCAGCGCCGTTTACAGGCCAAAAGTTATCAGGATTGGGCCTATTTGCATTGTCAGCAGCTTAAAATTGAGTTACCCGCAGCGTATTTGGGCTTTCAAGACTTGCTTGAGGTGATGCTCAACAAACAAAAAAGCCAGAGAGAAGTCAGTTTTTTTGCCTTAAAAACGCTGTTAAGCACTGAAAATGCTTAAGAAAAAACCAAAATAGAGGCTTTTGTTTTTTATTTAAACAAACAAGTGGCTTTTTCATAAAAAGGGCTTGTCATCGGGAAGTGATCTCTATAATATACACAGCCATCGGGGGCGTGGCGAAATTGGTAGACGCACTGGATTTAGGTTCCAGCGCTGCGAGGCGTGAGAGTTCGAGTCTCTCCGCCCCCACCACTTAAATATCAAGTGAGCTTGATTTTAGGTAACAGAGGATTGGTGTAATGGTAGCATGACGGTCTCCAAAACCGTTCGTCAAGGTTCGAATCCTTGATCCTCTGCCAGAATTTTGAGAAATCCAGCATTAAGTTGGTACCCGGTATGGGGGCGTGGCGAAATTGGTAGACGCACTGGATTTAGGTTCCAGCGCTGCGAGGCGTGAGAGTTCGAGTCTCTCCGCCCCCACCACTCAAAATTAGCAAGGTCAAAATCCTCGCTTTTTTGTTGAACCGGCCAGCTTGAGTATTTCTTAAAAAAAATTGGCATCTTTATATGGGGATGTGGCGGAATTGGTAGACGCACTGTGTTCAGGTCGCAGCGCCGCAAGGTGTAAGAGTTCGAGTCTCTTCATCCCCACCAAATTCTGAAAAAGCAGGGCAGATGTCCTGCTTTTTTATTGCCTGTTATTTTGTCAGGCCTTTATCTCGCCCAAAGAAAAGCCCGCAGAACAGACGGTTCAACGGGCTCAAGTTATGAGAACACTTTATTTTTCTCGATCAAAGAGTGCGTAAACGAATTCAGGCTTTTAAGTGGTCCTCAAATTCTTCACCCAGTTGTACCGCCAGTGCATTGCCGGCTAGTTCACCCGTGACCAGACCATATTCTTTTTTAAAACTAAAGGTAAAACCACGGCCATCGGCTAAATTTTTGACTGAATATCCCAGTTTTTCTAACCAAATACGAAAGGCAATTAAATTTTTAGCTTTTACCACTTTTTTCACGAGCGTACTCCCTTATCTTCAATAAAGTATAGATATGGTTATATCAAGATTTTTTAAAGGGCAAAATTCAAGAATGTGTCAAAAAATATTGAGATTGATGATTTTTGCAGCAAAAAATCCAGAATTTGAGCGCCTAAAAAACGTGTATTGATGAATAAATCAGCAGAATTTTAAGCAAATTTTAAATTAATTGATTGATATATTTGATGTATTTTTATTCTAAATTTTCAATATTATCTATGGGCTATTTTAGCCGCCTTGAAATAATTTGTTAAATATTGATGACAACACATCTTTAAGTATTTCTTACAACCTCAGCCCAGCGCGAGATAAAAAGCTGTAGAGATCTGTGCCTGCTATGACCGTATGCGCTGAGTGATTGATGGCTTTATTTTCAGCCATCGCGGGCGTGGAGATCGGGTATCATAAAGCACAGCAACAGGAGTGAGTAAGATGACGCCAAATACCATTGAAGCTGACGTACAGCAGGCCATTCAACAGATGCAGCAACAGGGCCAAACCCCGGTGGCGGTCATGTTGGGCCACGAAGACTGGCTGGTCTTTGCCGAACAATCGCAGGTGGCCTACACTCCATTTGGCAGTGCGCGTCGTTATCAACCAGCATTGGGCGGCTTGCTGCTGGTACGCATTGATGAAATGAATGCGGTACGTGTGGTGACACAGACCGAGCTGGATGCGTATGCGGCCAGTCACCAGCTGTTATAAACCGGTTAAACCGCTTTAAAAATTATCTTTCATTTCACGTAATTTTTGGAATTCTTCGACGCTATCTACCCGTAAAAAAGGATTGGTCTGCAGTTCCAGTTCAATGGTACTTGGCAAGGTCGGCTGATTTAGCAGGCGTAAATCTTCCACCTGCTGATAACGCTGTTGTAGCGCCAGATTATCCGGTTCAACATGCAGGGCAAATTTGGCATTGGACAGGGTATATTCGTGGGTGCAGTACACTTGGGTGCGCGCTGGTAATGCCGCCAGACGGTTTAAAGAGTGATACATCTGCTCAAAGGTGCCTTCAAAAACCCGGCCGCAGCCCATCGCAAACAGGGTATCACCGCAAAACAGGGTATCGATGGCATCCATAAAATACACAATATGCCCCAGGGTATGGCCGGGAACCGCCAGTACATCCACCTGCAGATCATGAAATTTAAAATGGGCTTCATGCTGCAAAGGGTGGGTGATAAACGGAATTTTACTCAGCTCTTCGCGTGGTCCATACACTGGAATATTGCGTGATTGCAGCAGCTCCGGCACACCCCCAATATGGTCTTTATGCCAGTGGGTCAGCCAGATCTGGCTTAAATTTAAACCATGTTCACGGCAATACTGTTCCACCGGTTCGGCTTCGGTGGGGTCGACCACAATCACATCTCTGGATATGGTATGTTCCAGCAGCCAAATATAATTCTGTAACTGGTTCTGAATATCCAGCAGATGCACTTTATAGTTGCTCATCCCTCACCCCCACATAATATAATGCTCAGTATAGCCTGAAAGCGATGTTGTCGTCGCTGTGTATCCAAAATTGATCTTTGACTGAAAAGGTCTACAATAAGCCACGTTTCAATTTTCCCCTGCACGTTCATGAGTTTTGCCTATCGCGCCGATATTGACGGTTTAAGAGCGATTGCCGTCCTGTTGGTGATTTTTAATCATATTGGCCTGTCTATTTTCCCCGGTGGTTATATTGGCGTCGATATTTTCTTTGTGATTTCGGGCTATTTAATTACCTTGATTTTAAGCAAAGAAATCCAGAACCAGACTTTCTCAATCGGTCGCTTTTATAAAAAGCGGGTGGTGCGTTTGGCACCGGCCTATTTTACTGTACTGAGTGTGGTGAGTCTGGTGGCCTGGCAGGTGATGCTGCCCGATGAGCTGAGTCGTTATTTCGACAGTGTCTTTTATGCCACGTTTCTGATGGCCAATATTTATATGCAGCGTGAAGTCGGTGATTACTTCAGTCAGAGTGTCAATGAAGTGCCGCTGCTGCATTTATGGTCGTTGGGTGTTGAAGAGCAGTTCTATATTTTCTGGCCGCTGATTCTGCTGTGCTTTATGAAAAGAAGTAACCGGCAATGGGGTCTGCTGATGGTCGGATCTTTTATTCTCATGTCGTTGCTGTATGCGCAGCAGCAGTTGAGCGTGAATGCCGAGAAAGCCTATTACAGTATGCCGGTCCGCGCCTTTGAACTGCTCTTGGGTGCGCTGATCTGCTTTTTGCCACAAATAAAATGGTCAAAATGGCTGGCGCAAACGCTGGTCTGGAGTTGTCTGGCGCTGTTGTTAGGCACGGCAATGTGGTTGGATCATGCCACACCATTTCCGGGCGCAATGGCGCTGATTCCATGTCTGGCAACGGCCTTGATTATTTATATCGGCCAGAGCGTGCAGTCGCAGAATGTGGTACTGACCAACCGTTTTAGCCTCTGGATGGGCAAAATTTCCTATCCTTTATATTTATGGCACTGGCCGGTAATTGTACTGTTCAGTATCTATATGCTGCCGGTTAATGCCGGTTATCAGCTGGCTATGGTGCTGCTTAGTATCGCGCTGGCCTATCTGACTTATCGTTATATTGAACAGCCGAGCAAAGGTTTTGTGATGGCTGCCAATTACAAGGTCATTCTGAGCGGTTTTGTGGCGCCGGCGCTCTGTTTTATTGGCGTGGCGCAGCTGGTCAGTCAGCATCAGGGTTTTCCGGAGCGCCTAAGTCCGCAAGTGCAAAACCAGATGGCAGCCTTAAATTCGTTTGCGCATGGCATCCGGCAGAAATGTCACAGCTTTCCCAATCCTGGAACGCTGGCCAATCCGCAAGACTGTGTGCTGGGTGTGGAAAAACCGCAGATTGATTTTATGCTGATTGGTGATTCACATGCCAACAGCTATACCGGACTGCTGGATGTCTGGGCCAAAGATGCCGGACTGCGCGGTTATGACAGCACTCAGGACACCACTATTTATTTACCGGGTGTCCAGCGTGGCCGTGGTGAGCATGAAGTGACTGCCTTTCAAGCCCGCAATGACGCAATTGAAGCGCATTTAAAACAGCATCATTATCAGTTTGTGGTGATGTCAGCTGCCTTTAGCCAGTATCTGGATGCCGGGCATGATCTGCATCCGAGCGCAGAAGAGGACAGTCAGGTCGCGAATCATTTAGACAGTTATTTTGCCGGTTTACAGGCCGCGGTAGATAGTGCGCTGGCCAGCAGCGAGTATGTGGTGATGCTGATGGATGTCCCGGTGATTGATCCAGATCAGGCCAATTGTTCATTACGCCGTGAATGGCTGGGGATTGAGCGTGAATGCGCGGTGTCGGCAGAGGAGTTCCAGCAGAGCAATGCACCAATTTATCAGTGGATGAGCGAATTGCAGCAGCAGTATCCACAACTGATTGTGGTCGAGCCGACCAAGGTGCTGTGTGATGCGCAGCAATGTGATTTAAGTGTCGAGGGAACGCCGCTGTACCGAAATCAGGATGATGATCATCTCAGTTTTAAAGGTTCGGAAGCGCTGGGGCAGGCCTATTTACAGCAATACGGCAATCCGCTGAAATCACTTTAAGCTTTCTCGTCTGCACAAAAAAGCCGTGAATTGATCACGGCGTTTTTATTGTATTTCAGCTTAGCGGATTTTCGCCAGGAAACGGCCTAAACGGCTAAGCGCTTCACGTAATTCATTTTCAGCCGGCAGGAACACCACACGGAAATGATCTGGGGTTGGCCAGTTAAAGCCGGTGCCTTGAACCAGTAGCACTTTCTCGGCTTTCAGGAAATCCAGCATCAGCTTTTCATCATCTTCAATGGCGTAGACATTTGGGTCCAGTTTCGGGAAGCAGTACATTGCACCTTCTGGCTTGACGCAAGACACACCCGGAATTTCGTTCAGCATTTCCCAGGCAATATTGCGCTGTTCATACAGACGGCCACCTGGACGGATCAGGTCATTAATTGACTGATAGCCACCAAGCGCGGTCTGAATCGCATATTGCGCCTGATGGTTGGCACACAGACGCATAGAGGCCAGCATGTCCAGACCTTCAATATAGTCGGCTGCGCGTGAACGGTCGCCAGTAATGGCCATCCAGCCAGAACGGTAGCCGGCAATACGGTAGGCTTTAGATAAACCGTTGAATGAAATACACAGCTGATCACCAGCCAGGGCTGCAACCGACACATGCTCAATGCCGTCATACACGATTTTGTCGTAAATTTCGTCGGCAAATAAAATCAGATCATATTTTTTTGCCAGCGCGACAATCTGTTCCAGCACATGACGTGGATAAACTGCACCGGTCGGGTTGTTCGGGTTAATAATCACAATACCGCGGGTATTGGGTGTGATTTTGCTTTCCATATCGGCCAGATCTGGATACCAGTGATTTTCTTCATCACATTTATAGTGAATGGCCGTACCACCCGACAGATTAACCGCCGCCGTCCACAGTGGATAGTCCGGCATTGGAATCAGCATTTCATCGCCATCATCCAGCAGGCCTTGCATGGCCATTACGATTAGCTCAGACACACCATTGCCGATATAGACATCATTAACGTGCAGGTCAAAAATGCCTTTTTGCTGATAATACTGGCAAATAGCCTTACGTGCCGGGAAAATCCCTTTGGAGTCGGTATAACCGACTGCATTTGGCAGGTTCAGCGCCACATCGTTAATAATTTCCTGCGGGGCTTCAAAGCCGAAGGGGGCGGGGTTACCAATATTCAGTTTAATAATTTTATGGCCGGCCTCTTCCATTTCATTGGCCGCTCGTAACACAGGTCCGCGAATGTCGTAGCATACATGCTCGAGTTTTGAGGATTTTTTAATTTCGCGAGGAGTCGTGTTACCTGTGGACATAATTCCATCCAATTATATGTTTCTGTTAGCAAAAAATAGATTACGCAATTATCACAATCTATACTGAAATTTAGCTAGATATTTTGCAAGCTCTAGCGTAAATATGGAAGTACTGAAGCATGACATTGAATGTCAAAGATTTAAAGGAGTTAGTGATGGGAAAACTCAATAAAACAGACCGAGAATGGCAAAGAGAGTTATCACCAGAAGAGTTTCGGATTACACGACAAAAAGGAACCGAACCGGCCTTTACAGGGAAATACTGGAATAGCAAACAGGATGGGGTGTATGTGTGCCGTTGCTGTGGAGAAGCCTTATTTTCTTCCGACACCAAATACGACAGCGGCAGTGGCTGGCCAAGTTTCTACCGTCCAATTGCCCCGGGGGTTGTGGAAGAACATAACGATCAGTCGCATGGCATGGTGCGTACTGAAATTGTCTGTCATCATTGTGATGCACATTTGGGCCATGTTTTTGATGATGGACCGCAACCGACCGGCTTGCGCTATTGCGTCAACTCGGCGTCATTAGAACTAAAAACACAAGAAAAAAGTGATGAGGAAACCTATCCATGACCAACATTTATCAGTTTGAGGCTGAGTTGTTAGATGGGAAAAATAAATCATTTGCCGATTATGAAGGCAAGGTTTTATTGGTGGTGAATACCGCCAGCAAATGCGGTTTTACCCCGCAGTTTGCCGGACTGGAAAAGCTGTATGAAAAATACAATACCCAAGGCTTTGAGGTGCTCGGCTTTCCCTGTAACCAGTTTGGTGGCCAGGACCCCGGTTCCAATGAGCAGATCGGGGCCTTTTGCCAGAAAAATTATGGGGTCAGCTTTCCCATGTTTGCCAAGGTTGATGTCAAAGGCCCGGAAGCACACGCGATTTTCCGTTATTTAACCAATAACAGCAAAGGCATTCTGGGCAATGGCATCAAGTGGAACTTTACCAAGTTTTTAATTGGCAAAGATGGCAAAGTGCTGAATCGCTATGCACCAACCACCAAGCCGGATGCGCTGGAACAGGATATTGAACAGGCCTTACAGGGTTAAGATAGGGCAGATGATTTCAGCATCAGCTTTAATTTTGGGGATGATCTTCATCCATGCAAACAGTGTTTAGTCCTGCCTAAAATGAAAAATCCACTCAATAGAGTGGATTTTTTAATATCAGCACCTACAAAATCGCTTTGAGGCGTTGAATCACCTGTTCGCACTGGGCGATATCGGCCACCAAGGCTAAACGGACATGGTTTTCACCCGGATTACCTTGTTCGGTTTCACGCGATAAATACCGGCCCGGCAACACTTTAATATGCGCTTTTTCCATCAGCATTTTGGCAAAGGCTTCATCATTATCAACTTTGAGCCAGTAATAGAAACCGGCATCCGGTTTTTGTAAAGGGAGTAGTTGCCCCAGCTCGCTTTGGAACAAGTCAAATTTGGCGCGGTATTGCACGCGGTTGTCTTCAACGTGCTGCTCATCATCCCAAGCCGCAATAGAGGCCAGTTGATGCTGTACCGGCATGGCTGCACCGTGATAGGTACGGTATTGCAAATACGGTTTCAGTAAATCGGTATCGCCGGCAACAAAGCCTGAACGCATCCCCGGCAGATTGGAGCGCTTGGACAGGGAATGGAAAACCACGCAGTTTTTATAGTCGTCGCGGCCTATTTCGGCACAAACTTCGAGCAGGCCAGTCGGTGCTTCATCAAACCACAGTTCTGAATAGCATTCATCTGAGGCAATTACAAAACCGTATTGATCGGACAGTGCAATCAGCTTTTTAAACTGGTCTTTGGACAGTACCGCACCGGTCGGGTTGCCCGGCGTACAGACAAATAGCAACGCGGTTTTTTCCCAGACTTCGGCTGGTACGGCATCAAAGTCACCTAAATACTGGTTGTCTTCGGTACAGTTAATGAAATACGGCTTGGCCCCGGCCAGTAAGGTTGCGCCTTCATAAATCTGGTAAAACGGGTTTGGCATCACCACATACGGTGCATCTTCACGTTTCACCAGTGCCTGTACAAAAGAGAAGATCGCTTCACGGGTACCTGAAACCGGTAAAACATGGTGATCTGCACTGACGCTGTTCAGCTTGAAACGGCGACTTAGCCACTGGGCAATGCTGTGGCGTAATTCAGGCAGACCCTTGCTGTTCGGGTAAGTCGATAAATGCTGGAAGTTGTCAATAATGGCCTGTTTTACAAATTCCGGTGCCGGGTGCTTCGGTTCTCCAATTGAGAGGGGAATCAGCGGTAAATCGGCCGGTTGTATATCCTGAAAAAGTCGGTTTAACTTTTCAAATGGATAAGGGTGCAATAAAGACAAACTTGAGTTCATGTAATCGTTACCGATAGGTTGATGTTAATGTTGGCACACCTGATTTGAGGCTTCATCAAGTGCTGCCTTTAATTTGGCCGCAAAGCTTTTGGCTTCTTCTGCATTCATAGGCGTACCATCTTTTTTGGTGACAAAGAAAATATCTTCAGCACGTTCGCCTAGAGTGGCAATTTTAGCAGAATGAATATCCAGCCCCTGCATCATAAACAAGCCGCCGACTTTGGCAAGTAAGCCCGGCTGGTCAAGTGTCGCAATTTCCACCATGTTCTGGTTGAGTGCGGCATTCAGGCTGATGTCGACAGTATTTTCAATATCAAAATGGCGCAGCTGGCGCGGAATCAGGCGCTGCATCAGCCCCGGATATTTGTCTGACTGGCTTAATGCAGTGACCAGTGATTGAATCACGGTGTCCTGACGCTCGGCATCGGTCAGCAGGGTACCAAAACGGTCCAGTACCACATAAGTATCTAAACTAAAGGCTTTGGTGGCGGTAATAATCCGCGCGTCCTGCACATCCAGATTCATGCGGTCTAAAATCGCCACGGTGGTGGCAAACAGGTTTGGCTGATCCTGAGTATAAATAAAGATCTGCACGGCATCTTGCGCATATTTACGATGCGCGCGCATCAGTACTAAAGGTGCCGGATTGTCACCGTGCTGCAAGATGGCGCGGGTATGCCAGGCAATTTCATCGGCGGTTTCTTTCAGGAAGTATTCATCGCCCAGTTCCTGCCAGACTTTTTCCACTTCTTCCAGCGAGAAATCCTCGACCAGTAATTCGCTGGCCGCAAATTTGGTGTCTTCAATCAGCATCTGATAATCCACCGGACGACCCAGGCCGGAACGGATCACATCACGGGCATGGGTGTATAGCTGGCGCATCAGCGAGGCGCGCCAGGTGTTCCATAAGGTTGGATTGGTGGCGTTAATATCGGCCACAGTTAGGGTATACAGATAATCCAGATGCTCCATATCGCCCATTAGTTCGGCAAAGGCTTTGACCACATCCGGATCGGAAATATCTTTTTTCTGTGCAGTGACTGACATCAGCAGATGGTTTTGCACCAGCCAGGCCACCAGATTACATTCACGCTCGGTAAAGCCATGCGTGCGGCAGAAGGCAATTGCATCGGCGGCACCAAGCTCACTATGATCGCCGCCACGACCTTTGGCAATGTCATGGAAAATTGCGGCGAGATAGACAATGTCACGACGCGCCAGACGCTGGAACACCGAGCTGACCACCGGAAAATCTTTGGCAAATTCCGGTTCTTTAAAGCGGTTCAGGTTGCGAATCAGCAGCAGGGTGTGCGCATCGACGGTATAAATATGGAACAGGTCATATTGCATCAGGCCGGTAATTTGCCCGAAAGCCGGAATATAGTTGCCCAATACACCATAGCGTTTCATTGCCACCATGGTGTCATATAAACGGTACGGCGAGCGTAAAATCGCCATAAACAGCGCCTGATGGACTGGATTATCACGAAAATCGCGGTCAATCCGTTTGGCAGCCAGGGTCAGCAGGCGTAAGGTGCGGGCACGAATCCCGGTAATTTCAGGACGATTGGCCAGCAGATAGAAAATTTCCAGAATCGCACTGGGCTTTTCAGAAAAAATCTTGTGATGCTGCACCGCCAGTTTGCCATCGACCAGTTTGAAGTTTTCATTAATTTCTTCAATCTGGCGTTCATATTGCGGCAGGCGCGGGGTAATCACCGATTCATTAAAATAGGCCAGTAACATTTCATTTAGCGTCGACACCTGCTGCGCGGTGCGGTAATAACGCTTCATGAACTGTTCAATCGGATAATTGGGTGATTTGCCTTCTTCACGGACATAGCCGAACTTGGCTGCAATATCACGCTGATAATCAAACAGCAGGCGGTTTTCATCGCGTTTGGTCAGCAGGTGCAAATAATGGCGAATTTCCCAGAGGAAACTTTCGGCTTCTTCCAGTACGCCCAGCTCAAACTCGGAAATAAAACCCAGATGCACCAGATCATAAATACGGTTGACACGGAAATGCCGTTTGGCAATCCAGCCAATCTGGTTAATATCGCGGATGCCACCCGGTGCAGTTTTAATATCCGGCTCTAAATTGCTTTCGGTATGGTTGTGCTGAGCATAGCGTTTGGCTTGCTCTTCCATCTTGGCATCAAAAAAGGTTTTATCGGTCCAGGTTTGCGACACAATCCGGCGTGGCCATTTGGCCAGATGTTCATTGCCAATAATCAGTCGTGCTTCAATTAAAGTGGTGGCCACAGTCAGGTCATTGGTGGCCTGAATCACGCAATCCTGAATGGTACGCACGCTAATGCCGGGTTTGAAATTACCGACATCCCACAGCGATGAAATAAAGGTTGAAATCAGCTTTTCCTGTTCCGGCGAGATTTCATCTTCTGACAGGATCATGATGTCGACATCGGAATAGGGCAACATTTCGCGGCGGCCATAACCGCCCACCGCAAACAGGCCTAAATCGGTCTGGTCCAGTCCGGCATGTTGCCACAGGAATTTTAGCGCCTCATCAATAAAATTGGAGCGCGCCAGAATAATGTCACGGATCGAATGTCCATTTTCAAAACATTCCCCCAGCTGATGTTCAACATCACTTCGCCACTGATTAATGGCCTGAATGTCATGGTTACTTTTTACGTAATTCAGCAAGGGTAAGGTGTTGATCATGAACAGCGTTCCGTGTTGTGCGACTAGTTTTGATTGACACTGACGTTTTGTGCAGTAGCGTAAGCCAGCTCACGTGCCTGCTCAGTGGTTTCTGCGCGGGCGGTGGCCACACCCATGCGGCGACGCTTGAAGCCTTCCGGTTTGCCAAACAGACGTAAATCAGTATCCGGGTGAGCTAAAGCAAGATTCAAGCCAGAAAATGACAGGTTCTGGTCATCCACACCGGCATAAATCACTGCACTGGCAGCCACACTATGACGCACCGTGTTCACTGGCAAGCCGAGAATCGCACGGGCATGTAATTCGAATTCACTCTGGTATTGTGAGGCCAACGTGACTAAACCGGTATCGTGTGGACGAGGTGACACTTCACTAAACCACACTTGATCGCCTTTGACAAACAGTTCTACCCCAAAAATACCGCAGCCGCCAAGTGCGCTGGTAACCTTGTGGGCAATACGTTTGGCTTCTGCTAAGGCCTGGCTGCTCATTGGTTGTGGCTGCCAGCTTTCGACATAATCACCGGCATCCTGACGATGGCCAATCGGGTCGCAGAATGAGGTTTCAATTTCACCAGTTTCTGGATGTTTAGAGCGTACCGTGAGTAGGGTAATTTCAAAATCAAAATCAATCTGCGATTCAACAATCACGGTGCCCTGATTCACACGGCCACCGGTTTGCGCATAGTCCCAAGCGGCATCGACTTCATCAAAGCTTTTTACCCGGGATTGGCCTTTGCCTGAGGAGGACATCACCGGCTTCACAAAGTTTGGATAGCCAATATCATCACAGGCTGCGCGGAAGCTTTCCAGCGAGTCGGCAAAACGGTAGGCAGAGGTTGGCAGTCCCAGTTCTTCTGCAGCTAGACGGCGGATGCCTTCGCGGTTCATGGTCAGATTGACTGCCTTGGCTGATGGAATCACGGTAGCAACGTTTTGCGCTTCAATATCCAGCAGTACTTCTGTGGCAATGGCTTCAATTTCCGGCACAATCAGATGCGGTTGCACCTGAGCAATCAGCTGTTTCAGTGCGTTAGGATCGGCCATATTAATCGTGTGGGCATGATGCGCCACTTGCATGGCAGGGGCATGATCATATCGGTCGGCGGCATGCACTTCTACACCTAAACGTTGTAAAGAAATCACCACCTCTTTCCCCAATTCTCCTGAACCCAATAGCAATACTTTAAATGCCGAAGCTTGAAGAGGAGTACCAATCGTCACGCTCATGTAATTCATCCATGCTTGATTTTATGGGCTTTTAGCATAGCAGAACTGCACCGCGATGTTAGTGCCGATTCGGAGAAAATCGTGATTTTGTCCAACAATTTTTAGACGCAGTGGACAAGAGGAAATACAGCGTTGAAAACGCAGCACAACTGCAGCACTGCGTCAATGGGTCTGGTGTTGAAGTCAAAACCTAGAAGGAAAATGGAATATAGGTATAAATCAGGCCATAGGTCACGGCCGCAGTCAAGGTGGCCGGTACAATTTTCTTGTATTTAAAATACAGCCCGGCCAGCACTATAAATCCGACCAGCATGGCAGAACTTTTATTGGGCGTTTCCAGTAACGGTGGCAAGGTCGCGACCACCAGCATTGAACTGATTGCGGCAATACCAATTGAACCCAAAGCAATCTTTAGCCAGAGGGCACCCCGTTTTTGTGAGTCCTGCTGAAACTTCTGAATCACAAAAAACGGTCCAAAGCGTGAAGCAAAATTGGCGATGCCGACCACAATTCCGACCAGAATAATTTCAAGATTCATGTGAGCCTCCTGCGTATGCATCATCCGGTTGTTTTAAGACATAGTGTTTGAACAGACCTGCAAAAATGCCCGATAAAATACCAATAAAGATGGCAGCGGACAGGTCAATGAAATAGCAGGCGATGGCAGATACCACCAAAGTCACACTGACCACAAAGGTATGTTTTTTCTCAAAGGCGGCCAGCAGGAAACTCAGGAACAGGGCCGGTAACAGGAAATCCAGTGCGGCTTGTAAAAACTGCGGCAGCTTACTGACCTGATCGGCAAACAGACCGCCCAGTAAAGAACCGAGCGCCCATGACATCCAGCTAAACAGACTTAAGCCGAGCATCCAGGATTCCGACCATTGTTGCCGGCGCTGCGACAGCTTGATCATGCCAGAAGCAAAGACTTCATCGGTCAGGCCCCAGGCCCAGATCGCGGTTTTCTTTAAATTGAGCCGGTCCTGAATCAGGTTGGTTAAGGCCGGGCCATAGAGCAGATGGCGAATATCCAGTGCAATGACAGTCAGGGCGGTCATCCAGATGGAGGTGCCGCTGCCTAACAGGGCCACCACCAGAAACTGGCTGGCACCGGCATACATGGTGCAGGATAAAAACAGGGCTTCCCAGGCGCTAAAACCGAATTGGGTCGCCGAAACGCCAAATGCAAAAGAAACGGGGAGATAAGTAAAAATAATGGCTTGGCTATCTTTAGCGCCTTGCCAAAAACCGGCTGGCTGTGTGGAAAGCGTTTTGTGTTCAGACACGACACACCTGAAGGAGAGTTGAACAAGGAGTCAAATGATGATTGTGTATTGTACCCGAATTCACTAGCATAGTGCCGAAATGTTTGTTGAAGCGAGCCAGATATGTGGATGTTCAAAACACGTCAATTTGTGGTTGCGACTGTACTGGGCAGTAGCCTGTTATTACAGGCCTGTGGGAGCGATCAGTCCGGTGAAAAACCGGAAATTAAACCTGCACCGAAACTGACCAATGATGCAACGGCGTATGCAGAAGCGGCCTGGAAGCTGATGAATGAGGTGGAACCTTATGTTTATCGCAAACAGCGCAATTTAATTGAAGATAATGTACGCAAACCGGCGCGCCAGTTAAGCACCGAATGGCGCATTAACGTCAAAATGACCGATTCAGTCACCGAAGGTAAATATGCTTTATGCCGTAAAGCACTCACCAGCCTGGAAATCTGGGCGCGTGCGACGTTAGAAAGTAGCGCAGCAGTAAGCCAGAAACAGGCCGATTATGAACGCGATAAACAGCAATGTGCCGATGCAATTGCCCATCCGGAACTGGGCAATACCGATCCCAAACAAAAGGGCAATGCGATTGCGACAGCATCCTGAAGTATTGAAAAGCGGAGTTCTGGCTCCGCTTTTTTAATGGCGGCGCCGTATTGAATTGATCTTCGCAATCAGAACAGCAATTACACTACACCCTCAACCTTGTAATATTCTGGTGCAGTTCTGGAATTGATGAGCACTTGTAGTGCGGAGGAGTGCACTGAAATTAAGCGCTTTCGAAAACTGGAAGCTTAGGGAATTCAATAACATCTCAGTAAATCAAAGAAGACATCAAGATCGGTTCGCTGATTGATTAATTTTCTTGCTTAAATTGTGGTGAGCCAAAGATTGCTCTTCAAAAAAAGAGTATAAAAAACCCTCAAATATTTGAGGGTTTTTCATTGATATCAGGCGATTACACGTTAAAACGGAAGTGTAAAACATCACCATCTTGTACGATGTAAGTTTTACCCTCTAAACGCCATTTACCTGCTTCTTTGGCACCGGCTTCGCCGTTGTATTGTACGAAATCATCATAGGCCACACATTCAGCACGGATAAAGCCTTTTTCGAAGTCGGTATGAATGACACCTGCCGCTTGTGGAGCGGTTGCACCGACTTTCACCGTCCAGGCACGTACTTCCTGCACACCGGCAGTGAAGTAAGTTTGTAGGCCGAGTAAGCCATAACCTGCGCGGATGACCACGTTCAGACCAGGTTCTTCCATACCCATTGCTTCTAAGAATTCAGCACGTTCATCATCTTCTAATAATGAAATTTCGGCTTCAATCTGGTTGCAGAGTGGTACTACAATCGCATTTTCAGCTGCTGCCAGTTCACGTACTGCATCTAAATGCGGGTTGTTTTCAAAGCCATCTTCCGCCACGTTGGCAATATACATGGTGGGTTTTAAGGTTAATAAACCAAAACCACGAATCAGTTTACGTTCGTCATCGTCCAGATTGGCTGCACGTGCTGGTTTGCCTTCATCCAGTAATGGCAGGATTTTTTCTAAAACGGCTTTGGTCGCAACCGCTTCTTTGTCACCGCCTTTGGCTGTTTTGGTTAAACGGGTCACGGCTTTCGATACCGTTTCTAAGTCGGCCAGCGCAAGTTCAGTGTTGATGGTGGCAATATCGTCCAGCGGGTCAATTTTACCATTGACGTGAATGACGTTTTCATCTTCAAAACAACGCACCACGTGAGCAATCGCGTCAGTTTCACGGATGTTGGCCAGGAACTGGTTACCCAGACCTTCACCTTTTGAAGCACCTGCAACCAGACCGGCGATATCCACAAATTCCATGGTGGTCGGCAGGACACGTTGTGGGTTTACAATGGCCGCCAGTTTGTCTAAACGCGCATCCGGCACCGGCACAATACCGGTGTTTGGCTCAATGGTACAGAACGGGAAGTTTTCAGCAGCAATTGCAGCTTTGGTTAAGGCGTTGAAAAGAGTCGATTTACCAACGTTAGGCAGACCTACAATACCACAATTAAAACCCATGAAATGACTCACAAAGTGTTATTCAAAAATTGTCGCTGATTTTACATGAAAGCCAGCATAAAGTCAGGTCATGGCGGGGATGTTTGTTGAAAAAGCATATTTCTGAAATATGTGCTGCGGATGGTGGTGTAATGCGTGCCGTATCTGTGTTGATTTTTAAACAGGATAGCCTGACCTAGATACGCTTGATGAAGCGTTTGGCCGAATACCGGCGATTTTTGAATAAAAAGCGCATTGTTTTTCGGCAGCAGTATGACTAAAGTAGCCAATGGATGTTGGCTGTTCAAATTATTGAACAAAAAATAAAAATTGACGGAGAAGATATGCGTATTTTGTACCAGTTTCCCTTATCTCATTTTTGTGAAAAAGCACGCTGGTTGCTGGATCATAAGGAACTGGATTATAACGCGCAGAATTTAATTCCGGGTGTGCACCGTGCTTTTGCCAAGCTAAAAACCGGACAAAACAAGCTGCCGATTTTACGCGATCAGGATCAATGGATTGCAGACAGTACCCAAATTGCCCTGTATTTAGATGAAGTGTATCCGGAGCATACCTTATTACGCCCAGACCCGACGCAGCGCAATGAAGCACTGGAGATTGACCAGTTGGCCTCGACTCTGGGTTATCACGTTCGCCGCTGGGGACTGGCACATACTTTATCTGAAAGTGAACAGCCTTTAGATTTGCTGATTGGTGAAAAAGGTTATTTACGTCAATTTGAAAAATATTCCAAACCCATTATGAAGATGCTGATTTCCAAAGGCTATCAGCTGGATCAGGACAAGGTTGATGAATCGGAACGGGAAATGCGCCGTTTAATAGCCGAATTAAACCAGCGTCTGATAGCCAATGGCGGCGCATATTTTGTCGGTGAGCGTTTAGGCCTGGCGGATATTGCGGTCTGTTCCATGCTGGCTCCGATTCTGGAAATTCAGGATACACCGTGGGAAAAAGAGCAGGGCGAAACCTTGTCCGAACAATTCCTGCAATTTAAACAGGAACTCAGTGATTTACCTTTAGGGCAATATGTACTGAGAATTTATCAGACCGAGCGTCATGCCCGTGTGGACTGGCGCGGTATCTAAACGGCAACCATAAAAAATACGCGCCTGTAGCGCGTATTTTTATGACTTTATCAAATCCATTAAATGAATGGGGTAGATGAATCCAGATCAATTGCAGGCAGTTGCGGCGCAAGGCTGAGCAGGTCAAAGTTGCTGCTACTGCTTTCTGTACTGGTCGATTGCAGAGCTTCTTGAAGTTCAGGTAACAGGTTGTCCAGACTCAGACTGCTGTCTGCTCCTGTACTGGCGCCTTGTAACAGATCTTCCAGATTAAAGTCAGTTGAACCAAATGCATCGCCCAAGCTGTCAGTAAGATTGCCTAGGTCAAAGTCTGTGCCACCGTCAGTCAGACCTTCCAGTAAGCCACCTAAATCAAAACCACTGCCGATGTCTGGGAGACCGCCAAGTAAGGCACTTAAGTCAAACTCACTGCTGCCACCTGTTAAGCCTTCAAATAACTGGGTCAGTGTTTCAAGGTTCAGATCACCGGTGTTATTGCCGATGAGTCCTTCAAGCAGTTCAGAAATCGTTTCAAGGTTAATTTCACCCGTATTACCACCGATTAAGCCACCGACCAGTTCTGAAATTGCACCAATATCAAAGTCGCCGGCACCACCGCCGATGAGACCACCGACCAGGTCAGCAATGGCTGCAATGTCGAGATCACCTGAACCACCACCAATTAATCCGCTGACTAATCCGGCAATTGCACCGATATCAATATCGCTAGCGCCACCACCGATGAGACCACCGACAAGCTCAGCAATCGCTGCGATGTCGATATCGCCTGAACTACCACCCATCAGACCGCTTACCAGCTCTACGATTGCACCGATATCAAAGTCACCCGTACCGCCGCCAATTAAACCACCAACCAATTCAGCAATCGCTGTGATATCGAGATCGCCTGAACCACCACCGATTAATCCACTGACTAATCCGGCAATTGCACTGATATCAATATCGCCAGCGCCACCACCAATTAAACCGCCAACCAATTCAGCAATCGCTGCAATGTTGATAGCGCCTGAACCACCACCGATTAATCCACTGACTAATCCGGCAATTGCACTGATATCAATATCGCCAGCGCCACCACCAATTAAACCGCCAACCAATTCAGCAATCGCTGCAATGTTGATAGCGCCTGAACCACCACCGATTAATCCACTGACTAATCCGGCAATCGCGCCAATATCAATATCACCAGCACCGCCGCCAATCAACCCACCAACCAATTCAGTAATCGCTGCGATGTCGAGATCATCCGAACCACCACCCATCAGGCCGCTCACCAGTTCTACGATTGCGCCAATATCAAAGTCGCCGGCACCACCGCCGATGAGACCACCGACCAGGTCAGCAATGGTACCAATATCCAGGTCGCCCGTATTACCGCCAATCAAGCCACCAATCAGCTGGCTGATGGTTTCAAAATCCAGATCAGCAGTATCACCGCCAATCAGACCACCGATTAAATTGCTAATTGAGCCCAGATCAAAACTGCCCCCATTGGCTTGGGTCAGTTGATTAATCAGGCTAGAAATATCCAAACTGCCGCTATTACTTCCTGTAAACTGGCTGATTAAATTGCTAAGACTGCTACTGTCCAGGCTGTTTCCAGACAACAGACTTTGCAATAAGCTGTCGAGGGTTGGGGTAGAGGGGCTGGTGAGTTGTCCAAACCAGTTCGACAAGGTCGAGCTGATGCCACTGAAAAAGCTGCTGGTTTGGGTTTCGACAGTTAAAACCGGGCTGAGCTTGCTTTTCAGCAAACTGAAAGATTTAAAAGCCATGAAGACGATTCCTTGTGTTCTTATGTTTTTGTTTTGCTGGTGTTGAAACGCATCTTTTTTTAATCTATTTGTATACACTTGTAAAAGATGAACGGTCTGGAATCAGCTGCTTTTGGGCAGAGAAGGCAATTTAAACGCAGTAGAGAGAAGGAAATTTTTGAGAAAACAGCGGTTTATTGAAGCTAACCGTTTATCTGTTTTTAAAAGATCAAGATAAATGGCAGAGGTCTGATCCGTTAGGCTACAGTTGTGTCTGCACATCATATCTTGAAAAAAAATTTCAATAGATGAAAAAATAATGAGAAATAAATATTGTTGTGGTACTGATTCGGCTAAAATTATAAAGTGTCATTGCCTGTTAAAAAGAGTATAAAAATGGAACTGGATCGCTTTGATAAGCATATTCTTGAAATTTTAAGTCATGAAGATGTCAATTTAAATGAACTGTCGGAGCGGGTGAATTTGTCGGTGAGTTCGGTACATCGCCGGATTAAAAGCCTGATTGATCATAATATTATTTCAGGTTTAAAGCGGGAAATTAATTACCAGAAACTCGGCTTTAATCTGCATGTCCTGTTGCAGGTGTCGCTGAGTAAACATGATACCGATACCTTTGCCAAGTTTCTGGAAGAACTGGAAAATATTCCCGAAGTGATTAATGCCTTTTTGGTGACCGGGCAAACCGCTGACTTTATTGTAGAAGTGATTGCGCGGGATATGGAAAACTACAGTGAAATTTTACTCAAACGCATTGGTAAAATTGACCATGTGGTGGCGCTGCATTCGAGCTTCGTGATTAAAGAATATAATGTTTTAAACTGCTCGAATTTGCTCAATAAAGTTTAATTTCTAAGAAATAAAAAACGCGCCAGATGAGCGCGTTTTTTATCTGTAAGTTTTAAGCATCTAAGGCTGCTAAAACGTCATCAGAGAATTCAACGTTGGTATAAACGTTCTGAACATCATCCAAATCTTCAAGCATATCAATCATTTTCATGATTTTTTTAGCCTGGTCGATGTCGGTGATTTCAGCTTTGGTTGATGGGCTCATCACCACTTCAGCATTGTCAGATTTTAAACCTGCTGCTGCTAAAGCATCCTGAACGGTACCAAATGTTTCTGGAGTGGTAATCACCAGAATTTCATCTTCAGAGACTTCAATATCTTCTGCACCGGCTTCTAATGCCACGTCCATGATCTGATCTTCTAAAGACACATCTTCAAACGTAATTTCACCACGTTTGGTGAATAAGAAGGCCACTGAACCGTTGGTGCCTAAGTTACCATCGGTTTTAGAGAAGCAGTGACGAACGTCTGGTACGGTACGGTTTAAGTTGTCAGTCATGGTTTCAACAATCACGGCCACACCGCCGACACCATAACCTTCATAGGTGACTTCTTTTAAGTCATCGTTATCTTCACCGCCAGCACCACGTTGAATCGCACGGTTAATCACATCACGTGTCATGTTGACTGATAATGCTTTTTCGACTACAGCACGTAAGCGAGGGTTGCTCCCTGCATCCGGACCGCCGAGTTTAGCAGCAGTTGTCAGTTCACGAATGTATTTGGTAAACAACTTACCACGACTAGCATCTTGTTTGGCTTTACGATGCTTGATATTGGCCCACTTGGAATGACCCGCCATGCGAAATATGCTCCTTGTAGATTGGCTGTATGCCGATCGAATTGCACAGATTCTACCATAAGCCCTTTTTCTGAAAAAAGGGCAGGGTTTTAAGTTTTAACTGAAAAATTTACGCTGTTTTCACGTCTGGAATAATAATATCCAATCCGGTGTTTTCTTTATAGAGTTGTTTGATCAGCGCGAGATCATGCGCCAGGTCGGTTGGATAAATTTTACCAAAAATCCCGCCTTGCTTGGTTTTAGAGTTGGCATACATCAGCACAATCGGCACATTGGCGGCTTTGGCAATATGCCAGAAACCGGTACGAATTGGCTTACGTGCTTCACCATTTTTGGCACGGGTCGCTTCAGGAGCAATCACCAGATTGAATTTTTCATTGCGCTGGAACAGCTCCACCATTTGTCCCACGATGTCCTGATTGGCTTTACGATCAACCGCAATACCGCCCACGGCTTCAAGTACCGGTTTAAGTGGACCTTTGAATAATTCTTTCTTGATTAAGGTATGAATTTTCATGTCGAAAATTTGGAAGATGGCCAGTGATAGCACTGCATCGAGCATCGAGGTATGCTCAAAACCAATAATGACCTGTTTATCTTCCAGAATATCAGGTTCGACGTTATAGCGCCATCCGGCAACTTTAAATGCAGCTTCGCCAATAAATTTTTTTAACATGGGTACAGAGTAAAACAAACGAAAGCGCATAATTTGTGCTTGTTCGGCTTTAGAGTCAAGGGTTAATTTGTGCAACTGTGCAGAAAAAATAAAGACCTGTTTAGCCGCAGAATATAATCTAACAACTTATTGTTTTTAGATATAAATTAAAAGTTATTAAGACTTAAAATAAATGAGTATATAGAAAATTACTATTAAAAAAGTGAAAAAAAAGCTATTCAGCAGATAATTTAAGCATTAGACTTTTGTCGTAGATAGGTCGTAGTTCAGGCCAATGTCCAACTTTAGGCTTAACCTCAACAGGAATAGCAAAATGACATATTTGACCGCACTAATTGTTGCTTCGCTCATTTTAATGGTGATTGTGCTTTGGTCTATTGCTGAACTTGTGTTCGAGTCGCGCAAAGAAAAGTCACTGAACTCAAAAAGAGTTTAAAATTTCAGCAATACGAATACTTTATAAGTTTTTGTACTCACGATATAAAGTTATTTCAAAAAAGTATAATTTTTTATTGATTTATTGCTTTTTTATCTTAAAAAAATAAATTTCGAATTTACCTCTCATGATATGAGCGCAGTTTCAGTGCAATGCTTGATGAGATGATGTTGTGCAATTTCCTGCTAATTTTTGAGCTTCTGGTTAACTGTTGTCTTACTGTACAAGCGATTTTGAAAGGGCTTGTATTTTAAAAAAATCTTCGATAGTATTCATGGCGCCTGAACTTGTTGATATATAACAATTTCAGTGAAAAGGGCCTATAGCTCAGTTGGTTAGAGCAGCGGACTCATAATCCGTTGGTCGACAGTTCAAGTCTGTCTGGGCCCACCAGTTTTTTGTAATCATATGCACAGTTTTGTAATGATTTGATATATAAACCCATGAATTATAATGATTCATGGGTTTTTTATTTCTGCTTTTTGCACAACTATGTTTGGCTATGCACAGCTTTATTTGACCCTCTTGTGTATCCAATCTTGTATCCGATACTCTTTCTGCATTACTCGGATACAAGAGATTTTGTTATGAAAAGAGCGGCTTTAGATAACATCAAACAAATCAAAGATACCCATCTTCTCAATCTTGAACCTGAGGATAAGGAGTATCGTATTTCATGTGATGCTGGGCTTTATTTTCGTGTATCACCAAAAGGAAAAAAAACTTGGCAAGTCCGCTTTAAGGATGAGGTAGGGAAGTGGAAATGGCACAGTATTGGAAGTTATCCGCAGTTATCGCTTGTAGCAGCTAAACTTGAAGCTTCAACTATTTTTCTTAAGTTACAGCAAAATGAAAAAGTATTAACAAAAAAAGAAATTGAATTGCAAAAGATTGAGGAACAACAACTTAATTTAAAAAGTTTGATGTATGACTGGCTTGATACTAAGAAAACAACTTGGGCTGCAATAACAATAAAGAAAGAAACTCAATCAATTGAAAAACGTATCTTATCTGTTTTTGGTGAATTGGATTTCACCAAAATTTCACCTCAACAATGGCTGACATTTTTTCAGGATATGCTTAGAAGTGAAAGTATTTACAATCGTGTAGAGAAATTAGTTTCACATGGCTTTGTTGCATAAATATGTAAGCATCTGATTTAAATAAATTTAATTTTGGATCAAAAACAATCAAAACTTTTAAAATCATATAGTTATGAAATCTTTGTGCAACAAAGCCTTAATGGAATGACTTTAAATTCACTTTTATAACTAAGCAAAGCCACAATTAATCAGAAATTATGATAAGATCAGCTTTCTTAAAAAATGTGTTTTTTATAAAGATGAATTGCTTAGGTAATTTTTACTGTCTTTAGCACATTTTATTATTTTTTCTTTTTTTTAATTCACATCCTATTTTGAACAGATTTTTAATCGCTCAATTTAGGATTGTATTTGCTTATCTTTATAATGCTTATATTTCAAATCCTAAATTGTGACACTCAAAATTGGAGAGGTAATTAAGAACTCAAAACTAATGGAGATAGCAATGGATCGAATTGCAATTATTGGTGCTGGCCCAAGTGGCATGGCCCAATTAAGAGCGTTTCAGTCAGCAAAGGCCAAAGGTCTACAAGTTCCTGAAATTGTATGTTTCGAAAAACAAAATGATTGGGGCGGGCTATGGAACTATACTTGGCGCACTGGTATAGATGAACATGGGGAACCTGTCCACGGCAGTATGTACCGCTATTTATGGTCAAATGGCCCCAAAGAAGCGCTAGAATTTGCCGATTATACTTTTGATGAACATTTCAAAAAACCAATCGCTTCATATCCGCCACGTGCAGTACTGTGGGATTACATCAAAGGCCGTGCAGAAAAAGCACAGGTCAAAGATTTAGTCCGTTTCAATAGTGCCGTTCAGCATATTGCCTATGATGAAACAACGCAAAAATTCACGGTAGATGTCGAAGATTATGCACAACAACAGCACTATTCAGAACAATTTGATTATGTTGTCGTTGCATCTGGACACTTCTCTACCCCACGTGTTCCTGTTTATGAAGGCTTTGATCAATTCCATGGTCGCATTTTGCACGCACACGACTTCCGTGATGCGCTGGAATTTAAAGGTAAGTCTGTGTTATTGGTTGGCAGCAGCTACTCTGCCGAAGACATTGGTTCACAATGTTATAAATACGGTGCTAAGCAAATTTACAGTTGCTATCGCAGTAAAGCCATGGGTTTTAAATGGCCTAAAAACTGGTCTGAAAAGCCACAATTACTGCGTGTAGATGAAAATACTGCTTATTTTGGTGATGGAACATCTGCCAAAATTGATGCCATTATTTTATGCACAGGCTATTTGCACCACTTCCCATTTATTGAAGATAACCTACGCCTCAGAACACATAACTGCCTTTATCCGCAGGGTTTATATCAGGGTGTGGTGTGGGAAAAGAATCCTCGCTTGTTCTACTTGGGCATGCAAGATCAATGGTACACCTTCAATATGTTCGATGCGCAAGCATGGTTTGTCCGTGATGTGATTTTGGGCAAAATTACTTTACCAAGCACGGCAGAAATGCAGAGCCATACGCAGACCTTACATGAAAAAGAGCAGCGCCTATTGAACGATGAACAATCTGCCCGCTTCCAAGGCGATTACATCAAACGCCTGATTGCGCAGACGGACTATCCATCATTCAATATTGATGCAGTGCATGATATTTTCATGCAATGGAAAAAGCATAAAAAAGAAAACATTATGGGCTTTAGAGATAAAGTCTATCGCTCAGTAATGACTGGAAAAATGGCTAAGCCACATCACACGCCATGGTTATATGCGCTAGATGATTCTTTAGAAAGCTATTTGGAAGATGAAGCGCAGCGTGAAGCGATGTAAGGCTTAATCACAAAAAGCCACACAATACGCAGCAAAATAGCCAACAAGCCCCATAAGTTATGGTCATGGGGTTTGTTGTTTGGACTGCCACCACTCTCCGAGATAAATAAGGCCGTACAGCCTTTACGACGTAACAACCCTGATGAACATGAACCTCTCGAAGCAAAGAAAGAAATCCTTTGCCTTAAAGCACCGAACGTTTCAATTGCTTCGGTCGCTTTGCAACATGGATTGAATACAAATCTTGTATCCAAATGGATTCGCTTAATTGATGGTAAGCCAGGGAATGATCGCTCACCACTACCGAATAAACCTGCATTTATTGCCTTATCTTGCTCTGCACCATTAGATCCTACTCCTACTGACATGTTAACGGTTCAAATTACTTTACCCCACTCAAAAGCAGAAATTGGCTTGAAATGGCAAGTATCAGAAATATCTGCTTTAGCAGAATTACTCAAGGCACTTGCAACATGATCCATATCGATGAAATCTGGCTCTCTACCCAGCCGATGGACATGCGTGCGGGTATGGATACGACCCCCATACAGGCAGCTTAGAAAATTCCGCTCTGCTGGCTGGAAATACCTGTCTAGTTCACTGCCATATAGGCAGCTTAGAAAATTCGCCAAAGCAATCAGCGCCTCTTCACCACGTTCACTGCCATGTAGGCAGCTTAGAAAATTCACCAGAATTTTCAGTATGACAGGACCAGGTTCACTGCCATGTAGGCAGCTTAAAAACACCCAAAATAAAACCGGAGCATCGCCCCGGTTTTATTCTTCATCTATTTATTCTTCTAACAGGCTTCTTAACATCCAGGCAGTTTTTTCATGGACTTCCAATCGTTGGGTCAGTACATCCGCAGTTGGCTGGTCATTGGCTTCTTCCACCACATCAAAAATACTGCGTGCGGTACGGGCAACTGTTTCATGGGCACGAACCAATAACTCCACCATTTCATTGGCTTTTGGTACACCTTCGACTTCTTCAATCGACGCCAGTTTTACAAATTCTTTATAGGTTCCCGGCGCCGGAAAACCCAGCGCACGAATCCGCTCGGCAATAACATCCAGTGCATTCCATTGCTCGGTATATTGCGTCATAAACATGGTGTGCAGGCTGTTAAACTGTGGCCCGGTCACGTTCCAGTGGAAATTATGGGTCATTAAATATAGGGTATAACTGTCGGCCAGAAGTCGGGAAAGCCCTTCGACAATTTTGGCCCGGTTATCTTCAGAAATACCAATATCAATATGCATCGATGCTTTTTTCATTTTCGCCATGAGTCGCTCCCAAAGCTTGTCGTTATAAGGAATCAGATGATCAACATACATGAATGTAGCACAGTTGCTGCTGCAAAAAGATTGCAGATGGTAGTAATACTGTATAAGCATCATCACCAGAAATCAGATGAATTTTGAAGATGCTGAAAACGCGCAGATCAGGAGATAGAAAAGTCAATTTGAACAGGGAAGATGAGATAGGATGGATGATCTGCCAGAAATAAATGAAGAATGAGGCCGGCTCATTCTTCATCAGGGATGGAGCACTTAGTTCAATTTTTCATGCTGGATACTGTCACGATAATAGCGACAACCTTTATACAGCAGGAATACGCCAATCACACCGGCTACTGCATTGACAATTGAAATCGAGTTGCCAACCATCAGTGTGTTTTCAAAATAGTTATCGGTAATTAAAGCCACAGCCGTAGTACCCACACCCAAGGCAATCAGGTTGGAGATCAGCAGGAATTTGGCAGAAACCTGAGCGCGGAGTTGGTTGGGGGTCAGCATTTGTGTCGCGGCAGCCGAGGCTGGAATCGGGAAGGTCGAGAAGAACATCGCCACAAAAATCAGTGCAAACGATAAGTACAGATTATCTACCTGGGTAAACAGCACACTTGGAATAATCAGCGCTGCACAGCCCAAAGCACCGGCACGAATAGCCGCATCGCTATAGCCACGTTTGGAGAAAAAGTCGATGAGCCAGCCGCAGAACAGCGCGCCCGCCGTATTCGCCACCAGAATAATACAGCCCAAGACATAACCGGTCTGACTGGCATCGAGGCCAAAATGACGCATGTAATAGGCCGGTGCCCAGCCTAATAGGGAATACAGCATCATGGTGTAGAAAGAGAAGCCAATAAAATGACAGAAGAAGGTTTTCTTGTGCAATTTAATAAAAGCCACCGAGTTTTTAAATGAGGCTTTAACGACTTCACCATCCTGACCGACTTTCACACCTTTACGGCTGGGTTCACGTACGGTCAGAATCATCACCAGGGCCAATAATACACCCGGTAAACCGACAATAAAGAAAGTCAGTTGCCAGGTTTTTAATTCACCAATTATTGGCAATACCACAAAATCGACTTCTTTTAATAAGCCAATCACGTAGCCGCCAATCAGGAAGGCCAGACCAGAACCAATAAAGGCGCCAATCGCATAAACACCCAAAGCACGGCCGAGTTTTTCTTTCGGGAACAGGTCAGCCACAATCGAGTAGAAGGCAGGTGACAGGGCCGCTTCACCGGCGCCGACACTTAAACGTGCTAAAAACATCTGGATGAAGTTTTTACTTAAACCACAAGCCGCTGTGGCCAGACTCCAGAAGGCAATGCCGATAGAAATAATTTTAATCCGTGATTTTTTATCGGCCAGTGCGGCAATGGGCACACCCATAAAGGCATAGAACAGCGAGAAGGCCAGGCCTTGCAATAAGCTGAACTGGGTATCACTGAGCATTAAATCGGCCTTAATTGGCTCAATCATTAAGGACAGAATCTGGCGGTCTACAAAAGACAGGATATAGGCCACCATACAGATAATCACCACATACCACTGATAGGTACTGCTGCTGTCCTGCGAACTAGGCGTGGCCGGCAGGTCAATGGGATGAGCCGCTTCAAACTGTTTGCTTTCGGGTTGAATATTCCTTTCAACCGCATCTATCTCTAGAGTTTTATCATTCATTGTGCAACTTCCTGTGCTGAACGTATAAGATAATATGATACGTTTTAAACCTTGTTATTTTTGTTTTGTATCGTCTATCTTCAATTTATTCCTTTCTGCACAGCGGGTCAATCTGTTCTGAATAAAAAGATACATATTTTTAAGTATAAATAAAAAAAGGAATCATAAAGATTCCTTTTTTGGAGCTAAAACAGATCGGCTTAAACTTCGCCACGTTCTACCAGGGTCAGAATATCGTAGGTGGCGACCAGTTCATTACGCTGGTTTTTCACTTTAATATCCCACACCACCACGCCGTGTGGCTTCTGGCTTGGGTCGCGTTGCTGTTTCGGGGTTTTCTGTTTGCAGGTCAGCTCGACCTGAATGGTATCGCCAATTTTCACCGGCTCGACAAAGCGCAGGTTGTCCATGCCGTAGTTGGCAATCACCGGGCCAGGCGCAGCATCAACAAACAGACCGGCTGCGGCCGACACCACAAAGTAGCCGTGTGCGACACGCTCTTCAAACAGCGATTCTGCCGCGGCAATTTTGTCCATATGTGCATAGAAATAATCACCGCTTAAGCAGGCGAAGTTCACCAGATCGGCCTCGGTTACGGTACGGCGTGCGGTGAGCAGACGTTCACCAACACGTAATTCATCAAACGATTTTTTAAATGGATGAACCCGATCTTCAAACACCTGAGCACCGGCGGTCCAGCTATGCCCAATCTGGGTCATGGCATTCGGTGAACCTTGAATTGCGGTGCGTTGCATATAATGTTTTACCGCGCGCAAGCCGCCCAGTTCCTCACCTCCACCAGCACGACCCGGACCACCATGCACCAGATGCGGCAATGGCGAACCATGACCGGTACTTTCTTTGGCGCTTTCCTCATCCAGCACATGCACACGGCCATGCCACGGGGCAATCTTGGCAATCAGCTGTTCAATATTCTGCTCGCAATCACGTACCACCGAGGCCACCAGACTACCTTCACCGCGTGCCACCAGACCGGCCAGTTGTGCCAGATGATCATATGCCATCAGCGTTACCACCGGACCAAAGGCTTCAATCTGATGCAGGCTGCTGGCCTGTTCAGGCTGTTCACAGACCAGTACAGTTGGTGGATAGAATGCGCCGAGTTCAGGTTGATCAGCCTGAATACTAAAGTCCTGACGTAAATGGCTACCAAAGACAATTTGAGCTTCCTGGCTTAACTGTTCCACCTTGGCCGCCACATCCTGTTTCTGTTTGAGGCTGGCCAGTGCACCCATGGTGACCTGATCCAGCTCCGGATTACCGACTACCACTTTTTGCAGCTTGGCAATCAAACGTTCTTGTACGGTCGCTAAAAGTTCACGTGGCACAAAAGCGCGACGAATTGCAGTACATTTCTGGCCTGCTTTGCTGGTCATTTCACGGAAGACTTCACGCACAAACAGATCAATTGCCGTGTCGCTGGCCTGTTCCGTCAGAATGGCGCTGTTGACGGAATCGGCTTCCATGCTAAAGGGAATCGAGTACTGATTCAGGTGCGGATGCGCACGTAATTTCTGGCCGGTTGCCGCAGAACCCGTGAAAGTCACGGTATCTTGTGGAGTCAGCTGCTCAAACAGGTCATAAGTCTGGCCGCAAATCAGCTGCAATGCACCTTCTGGTAAATACCCACTGGCATGAATGGCTTTGACCACCGCATGGGTTAGCTCGGCACCTTCGGTCGCCGGTTTAACAATACACGGTACACCGGCCAATAAGGTTGGCGCGATTTTTTCCAGCATGCCCCAGATCGGGAAGTTAAAGGCATTAATATGCACCGCCACGCCTGCTTTCGGGCTTAAAACGTGTTTGGCACCAAAAGAGCCATGCTTGGACAGCGGAATCCAGCTGTCTTCCACCCAGGCGGTTTCATCACTCAGTTCGCGGCGCACCAGACTGGAGTAGGCAAACAGGGTACCAATACCACCTTCGACATCAATCCAGGCATCTTTACGGGTACAGCCGGTGGCTTTGGCCAGTTCATAAAAATCTTCTTTACGTTCCAGTAGATATTGCGCCACCTGTTTTAGTGCATTGGCACGCTGATGAAAAGTCCAGGAGGCAATCGCCGCGCCATGCTGTTTGGCATAGTCGACCACCGCACGGGTATCGAGGCCAAAGCTGCTGACCTGATAAATGGTTTCACCGGTAATGGCATGCTGTACCGGACGGAAATCCTGACTCGCAACAAATTCCTGACCGCATACCAGTGAGCTTAAGGTCTTCAGTGCCGGGCGAACGCTTGAATAATCAGTCGCTTGTGATTCCGTCTGCGCTGTCTGGGTGTCTAACTCAAGCATGATATAACTCCTTTTATGATACGTTTTGAGTAATATTTTAGTTTTGATGTTTCATAATTTCTGACTTTAACGCGCTTTTGTCAATCATATTTCTGCTCAAATTTTGCAATAAAAAATTTTTTAAAAAATAAAAATATTAAAAAACAATAAATTGAGTTAATTTTGTGAATTATTTTATTTGATACTTAAAAAACTAATATTGATTTTTAAAATGTATCGTTTTAATTTTAATACCAGAACACTTGGGATAAGTGAGGATAAAATGACAAATCAACTTCACAGCTTTGAGCAGGCAATTGAAAAGGACATTTCAATTGAACCTAAAAACTGGATGCCAGAGGCTTACCGTAAAACCCTGATTCGCCAGATTGGCCAGCATGCACATTCCGAAGTGGTCGGCATGTTGCCAGAAGGCAACTGGATTACCCGTGCACCTAGCCTAAAACGTAAGGCCGTATTGCTGGCCAAAGTGCAGGATGAAGCCGGTCATGCGCTGTATCTGTACAGCGCGGCAGAAACTCTGGGCGCCGATCGTGACGACATGATGGACAAGCTGATTGCCGGTCGCATGAAATATTCATCCATCTTTAACTATCCAACCCTGAGCTGGGCCGATGTAGCCGCGATTGGCTGGCTGGTCGATGGCGCAGCGATTGTGAATCAGGTCGCGCTTTGCCGTACCTCTTATGGTCCGTATGCCCGTGCCATGGTGCGCATCTGTAAAGAAGAAAGTTTCCATCAGCGTCAGGGCTTTGAAGCCATGATGCAACTGGCCAACGGTACGCCAGAACAAAAACAGATGGCGCAAGATGCAGTTAACCGTTTCTGGTGGCCGGCGCTGATGATGTTTGGTCCAAGCGATGACAACTCGCCGAACAGCGCGCAAAGCATGGCCTGGAAAATCAAACGTTTCAGTAATGATGAACTGCGTCAGAAGTTTGTCGATAACACCGTACCGCAAGTGTTGCAGCTTGGCCTGAGCGTGCCAGATCCAGATTTACGTTTTAATCAAGACACTGGCCATTACGAGTTTGGTGAAATTAACTGGACCGAATTCTTTGATGTGATTGCCGGCAAAGGCCCATGTAACCACGAACGCATTGAAGCACGTCGTAAAGCCTGGGAAGGCGGCAAATGGGTGCGTGATACCGCAGCCGTTTATGCCCAGAAACAACAGACCCAGCAACAACAACAGAAAGTTGCTTAAACAGCTCACATACGGAAATGAAGAAGGAATACGCTCATGGACAATAAAAATCACTGGTCTTTATATGAAGTGTTTGTACGCAGCAAACAGGGTTTAAGCCATCGTCATGTTGGCAGCCTGCGTGCATCTGATGATGAAGTGGCACTGCAAAATGCACGTGATGTTTATACCCGCCGCAATGAAGGGGTGAGCATCTGGGTGGTGAAATCGGAACTGATTACTTCATCTCAACCAGATGAAAAACCGGAATTTTTTGATCCTTCACTGGACAAAGTCTATCGTCACCCGACGTTTTACAATATTCCAGATGGCATTGAGCACATGTAAGGAGTAGTACAATGAATCAAACTGTATTAGCACAATTTCTCCTGCATGTGGGCGACAGCCAGCTGATTTTATCGCACCGTCTGGCTGAGTGGTGTGGCCATGCGCCGGAACTGGAGCTGGACATTGCACTGGCCAATATCGGTCTGGACCTGCTCGGTCAGGCACGTACCGCTTTAAGTCTGGCTGGTGAGATCGAAGGTTTGGGCCGTGATGAAGACAAACTGGCTTATTTCCGCACCGAACGTGAATACCGCAACCTGTTGTTATGTGAACAGCCGAATGGTGACTTTGCCCAGACCATGGTACGCCAATGGTTGATGGATCTGTATCACCTGGAGCTGTTAACAGCTTTAAGCGAGAGCCAGCAGGCCGATGTCGCTGCTTTTGCGGTGAAATCTTTAAAAGAAGTCAAATATCATCTGCGTTTTTCTACCACCTGGATGGAGCGCTTAAGTCTGGGCACTGCCGAAGCGCATGAGAAAACCCAGCAGGGTTTGAACCAGTTATGGCGTTTTACTGCAGAGCTGTTTGAACAGACCGCAGATGAGCAGCAGCTGGTCGCACAGGGCATTTTACCAGACTTTGCACCTTTAAAAGCCGCCTGGACGGCACAGGTACAGACCGAACTGCAACGTTTTGGCCTGAGCCTGCCAGACACGGGTGCGTATCGTAGTGGCGCCAAACAGGGCCTGCATACCGAACACCTGGGCTTTATTCTGGCCGAACTGCAATATATGCAGCGTTCCTATCCAAATATGGCCTGGTAATTCAGCTTGATCACAGGGAGTGAGTCGCATGAATTTAATTCGACATTGTCTAGATGAATGCTGGGATGCGCTGGCGCAGGTGTCTGATCCGGAAATTCCAGTGCTGTCGGTGCTGGATCTGGGCATGATTCGCGGCGTTGAACTCAACGCGCAAGATGAAATTGTGGTGCGACTGACCCCGACCTATAGCGGCTGTCCGGCCACCGATCTGCTTAAAGATGAAATTACCGCGGCGTTCCAAAGTAAAGGTCTAACCCCGGTTCAGGTGGTGGTGGATTTATCGGAAGCCTGGACCACCGACTGGATGAGCGAAAGTGGCAAGCAGAAGTTGCAGCAGTACGGCATTGCGCCACCACAAGGCCAGTCACATCAATGTGGCACGCATGTGGCGCTCAGTGATGGCATTCGCTGTCCACACTGTCATAGCCAGCAGACCAAATTATTAAGCGAATTCAGCTCCACAGCCTGCAAAGCCTTATACAAGTGTCAGGACTGTCTTGAACCGTTTGACTATTTCAAATGTATATAAGTATGACAAGCATCGTCGGCATGCAAGAGGGATTTTCACATGAGCCAATTTATACCTTTAACCATTAAATCAATTCAGCCACAAACCGAACAGGCCATCTGTATTGCCTTTGATCTGGCACCTGAACAGGCCGATTTATTCCAGTATCAGCCAGGCCAGCATCTTACCATCCGTCATTTGACCGAGCAGGGTGAAATCCGTCGTTGTTATTCAATTTGCAGTGATCGTGCTGAAGACATGAGCATTGCCATCAAGAAAATTGATCAGGGCCAGTTTTCGACCTGGGCCAATGAACATCTTAAAGCCGGTGATGTATTGGAAGTGATGCCACCACAAGGCGTATTTTTTCAAAAAGCAGCCAAAACTGGCGGCCAGAATTATCTTGGCTTTGCTGCTGGTAGCGGCATTACCCCAATTTTGTCGATTGTGAAATCGGTGCTGAACCATCAGCCGGGTGCGCATTTTACCTTGGTTTATGGTAACCGTTCCTGGAAACAGACCATGTTCTCGGAACAGATCATGGATTTAAAAGACCGTTATAAAGAGCGTCTACAACTGGTCAATGTTTTCTCGCGTGAACTCAATGACAGCCAGTTACTCAATGGCCGGATTGATGCGGAAAAACTGCAACAGCTGTTTCAGGCCGGTTTAATTCATTCCCAGTTCGATCACTGCTTTGCCTGTGGCCCGGAAGAGATGATGAATGCAGTGGAAACAGTGTTACCAGAACTGGGCATCGAGCGCAGCAAAATTCACACCGAGCGTTTTAATACCGGCACTGCACCGAAAGCCAGCGCGGCACAAATTGAAAGCCGTAGCGAAGAGAAGGTTAATATTATTCTCGATGGCCGTGAGCTGATTGTCGACGTTTCCAAACAGGATGACAGCATTCTCGATGCCGCCTTACGTGCCGGTGCTGACTTGCCTTATGCCTGTAAAGGTGGGGTCTGTGCGACCTGTAAATGCAAGGTGCTGGAAGGTGAGGTCGAAATGGCCATCAACTACAGCCTGGAAGAAGATGAAGTGGCCAAAGGCTATGTGCTGAGCTGTCAGGCACGTCCGACCAGTGCCAATGTACGCTTAAGTTTTGACGAATAAGTAGCGGACAGGGAGTGACAAGCCATGGATTATTTAAAAAGCAGTCTGGCCGCGCCGGGTGTGGTGTTAATTGAACTGAATCGCCCGGAAAAGCGTAATGCCCTGAATAATGCCACCTTAAAAGAACTGGCTGATCATCTGCAGCAGCTGGATGCAGATTCCAGTGTAAAAGCCGTGGTGATTACCGGCAATCCGCAGTGTTTTGCTGCCGGGGCGGATTTAAATGAACTAGCGCAACTGGATGTGGTGAGCATCCAGCAGGATCAGCGTCCATTGCTGTGGAAAGGCATTGATGAGTTTTCCAAGCCACTGATTATGGCGGTCAATGGTTATGCACTGGGGGCAGGTTTTGAACTGGCCCTGCATGGCGACATGATCATCACCGGTGAAAATGCCCAGTTTGCACTCCCTGAAATTGGTTTGGGCATGTTACCAGGCGCCGGTGGGACCCAGCGTTTGGCGCGTCTGGTCGGACAGCAACTGGCGATGCGCTGGGCCATGACCGGGGAGATGGTCTCCGCCACGACCGCCTTGCAACACGGCATTAGCAGTCAGGTCTGTCCAAGCGGCCTTACGGTGCAATATGCACTGGAACTGGCAACAAAAATTGCAGCGCAGGCGCCACTGGCTATCCGTGCCATCAAACAGTCCTTAAAGTCGATTCATGAAGTGACCTTGAGCCAGGGCCTCAAATTAGAACGTCAACATTTTGTCTGGCTGGCCGCGACCCAAGACCGTCAGGAAGGCATTCAGGCATTTTTAGAAAAAAGAAAACCGGAATTTAGAGGTGTGTAATGGATTACCAAACAATTATTGTCGAAGAAAAAAATGCAGTGGGCTATTTGACCTTTAACCGTCCGAAGCAGCTCAACAGTTTTAATGAAACCATGCATCAGGAAGTGTCCAAGGTTATGAAGGCATGGGCCAAAGACAGCAAGATTCGCGCGGTGGTCATTTCTGCCGAAGGTCGTGGTTTCTGTGCCGGACAGGATTTGAATGACCGCGTGGTCGATCCGAATGCCGATGCACCAGATTTAGGCCTGTCAATTGAAAAATATTACAACCCTTTAATCAAGCTGATTACCGATATGCCCAAACCGGTGCTGTGCGCAGTCAATGGGGTTGCGGCCGGTGCTGGTGCCAATATTGCTTTGGCCTGTGACATTGTACTGGCGGCAAAATCGGCGTCTTTTATTCAGGCTTTCTGCCGTTTAGGTCTGGTTCCGGATTCTGGCGGCACCTGGTTCCTGCCGCGTCTGGTTGGCCGTGCCCAAGCCATGGGGCTGGCCATGCTGGGTGATAAAGTCAGCGCAGAACAGGCGCTGCAACTGGGCATGATCTGGCAGGTGGTAGAAGATGATCAGCTGAAAGCCGAAGCCGAGAAAATGGCCGAGCATTTAGCCAAACAGCCGACCTATGGCCTGTCCTTAATTAAAAAAGCCATTCATGCTGCAGCCGACAATAATCTGGATGAACAGCTCATTCTGGAACGTGACCTGCAGCGTCTGGCCGGCCGTTCAAGTGATTATAAAGAAGGCGTCCAAGCCTTTATGCAAAAACGCACACCGCAATATACAGGATGCTAATCATGGAACAACTTTGTTTACAGCAGGCCCGTGTCGCGGTGATTGGCGCCGGCACCATGGGCATTGGTATTGCCCAATTGGCAGCGATGTATGGCCATCCAACCCAGCTGTTTGATGTGGATGTGCAAAAATCTGAGGCCGCTTTGGCGCAATTAAAAACACAGCTGGAAAAACGTGTCGCGGCCGGGAAAATGACAGCGCAGCTGTTAGAGCAAACGCTGGCCAATTTAACGATTGCCAGCGATCTTCAGGCACTGGCGAATGCGCAACTGGTGGTTGAAGCCATTGTGGAAAAGAAAGAGGTCAAACAAGCGCTGTTTCAGCAACTGGCAGCACTGTGTCCGGTAGAAACCATTTTTGCCTCTAACACCTCATCCATTTCCATTACCGCCATTGCCGCGGCAATTCCACAGCCTGAGCGTGTGGTTGGACTGCACTTTTTTAATCCGGCACCGGTAATGAAACTGGTAGAAATTATTCGTGGCCTGAAAACCTCAGCAGAGATTGCACAGGCATTGTTCAGCCTGATGCAAAGTTGGAATAAAGTGCCAGTGACGGCCAAATCAACTCCGGGTTTCATTGTCAACCGGGTAGCGCGTCCTTATTATGCCGAAGCTTTTCGTGCCTTACAGGAAAATGTCACCACGCCTGAACAATTGGATTTTATCATGCGTGAATGTGGCCGCTTTGCCATGGGGCCATGTGAACTGACCGACTTAATCGGGCAGGATGTCAATTTTTCCGTGACCCAAAGCGTCTATCAGGAATTCTTTTATGAGCCGCGCTATCGTCCGTCTTTAATCCAGAAAGAGCTGGTGGATGCCGGCTGTTTCGGCCGTAAAAGTGGGCAGGGTTTTTATGATTATCGTCAGGCTGAACGTTCACCGGCCTATCGTTTACCGGCTATGCCGAGCGTTGCACCGGGTGAACTTGAGCTTGCAGTCAATGGAAGCTGGTCACATTCTAGCGGCTTGATCTCGCGGATTCAGGCAGCCTCACAGCTGAAAGTGCAGCGTCAGCCACAGGCAGATGAAGAAATTGTACTGGGTGATGTACGCCTGCGTTTAAGCCGCGGTGAATCGGTCGAGCTGGACTATAGCAAGGACAAAGTAGTGCTGATGGACTGGCATGCTGACTGGAATGTGGCACAGGCGTTACCAATCGTGGCATCACCGGCCTGTAACGCAGCCGATATCGCCAAAGTCGAGCAGTTTTTTGCTGCGATTGATCTGATACCAATCTGGACTAAAGATCATGCAGGTCTATATGTGCTGCGTACCATTTCCATGCTGGTCAATGAAGCCAGTGAAGCAGTACTGCATGCGATAGCAACCGAACAAGATATTGATTCAGCAATGAAATATGGTGTGAATTATCCGCAAGGTCCATTCCAGTGGGCAGAAAAAATTGGATATAACACTATTTTACAAATTTTTAAAAATATGTATCGTATTTATGGTGAAGAACGCTACCGTTGTAGTATATATTTAAGCAAGAAGGCTGCACAGGAACGTACGCAGTCAGAGCAAGAATTAGAATTTCGCCAAGCAGGCTAAGGAAACCACAGGACATGGAACAGGTATTTATTTGCGATGGAATTCGCACCCCAATTGGCCGTTATGCCGGTGCATTCAGCAGCATCCGTGCAGATGACCTGGCTGCCTTGCCAATACAGTATTTAAAAGCCCAGCATCCTGAACTGCCTTGGCAGGAACTGGATGAGGTGATTTTAGGCTGTGCCAATCAGGCTGGTGAAGATAACCGTAATGTGGCGCGTATGGCTGCCTTGCTGGCCGGCATGCCGGACAATGTCGCGGGCATTACCCTAAACCGTCTTTGTGCCTCAGGTTTAGATGCGGTTGCCACAGGCGCGCGTATGATCAAGGCCGGTGAAGCGCGGTTTGTACTGGCCGGTGGGGTTGAGTCCATGAGCCGTGCACCTTTTGTCCAGTCCAAACCGGAAACCGCTTTTAGCCGCACCCCGGAAATTTTTGATACCACCATCGGCTGGCGCTTTATTAACCCGAAATTTAAAGCGCAGTTTGGCGTCGATAGCATGCCGGAAACCGCCGAGAACGTTGCAGAAAAATACCAGATTCATCGTGCCGATCAGGATCTGTTTGCCTATCGTAGCCAGCAGAAAACTGCAGTGGCCCAGCAAAACGGAATTCTGGCCGAAGAAATTATGCCGGTTGAAATTAAAGACCGTAAGAAAAACAGCATCATCTTCCAGACCGATGAGCATCCACGTGCTGACACCACGCTGGAGGCTTTAGGCAGCCTGAAAACCCCGTTTCGTAAAGAAGGTGGTTCAGTCACTGCTGGTAATGCTTCCGGGGTAAATGATGGCGCTGCCTGTGTCATGCTGGCCAATCAGGCTTTTGTCGATCAGCATCAGCTCAAGCCTTTGGCAAAAGTGGTGGCTTCGGCCAGTGCCGGTGTTGAAGCTAAATATATGGGCATTGGGCCGGTGCCGGCGGTACGTAAAGTACTGGCGCTGACCGGGCTAACCCTGGACCAGATGGATATCATTGAGTTGAACGAGGCCTTCGCCGCACAGGCACTGGCGGTGACCCGTGAACTGGGCTTGCAGGATGATGATGCCCGGGTCAATCCAAATGGCGGCGCGATTGCCTTGGGACATCCACTCGGGATGAGTGGAACGCGTCTGGTGATTACCGCCATGAAAGAATTAAAACGTCGTCAAGGGAAATATGCACTGTGCACCATGTGTGTCGGTGTGGGCCAAGGCGTGGCCATGATTATCGAAAATGTGGATGAGGACACATCCAAGTAAAAAATACAGCACTCAATCAGGATGATTGAAAAGGAGTAATAAGATGAATAACAATGCAATGGAAAAAATCGAAACTGTTTCAATCGATGAATTACGTAGCATCCAGCTGCAGCGCATGAAAAAAACGCTGCAGCATGCCTACCAGAACAGCCCGGTGTATCAAAAGAAGTTTGATGAAGCAGGGGTCCATCCTGATGATTTCAACACTTTGGAAGATCTGGCCAAATTCCCGTTTACCACCAAACAAGATTTACGTGACAACTATCCGTTTGGCATGTTTGCCGTGCCACAGGAACAGATTGTGCGTGTGCATGCCTCATCAGGCACCACCGGCCAGCCGACCGTGGTCGGGTATACCCAGCAGGATATTCAGACCTGGTCAGATGTGGTAGCACGTTCCTTACGTGCAGCCGGTTTAAGTGCCAAAGATACCATTCAGGTGTCCTATGGTTATGGTCTGTTTACCGGCGGTTTGGGTGCGCATTATGGCGTAGAGCGTTTGGGTGCCACGGTTATTCCAATGTCGGGCGGCCAAACCGAGCGTCAGGCGCAGCTGATTCATGACTTTAAGCCCACCGCTTTAATGGTTACGCCATCTTACTGCCTGAATATTATTGAAGCGCTGGAAAAGAAATTTGGCACAGCCAAAGACTGTTCTATCCGTACCGGTATTTTTGGTGCCGAGCCGTGGACCAATGAAATGCGCAAGGAAATTGAAGAGCGCTTGGGCATTGATGCGCTGGATATTTATGGCCTGTCCGAAGTAATGGGACCGGGTGTGGCAATGGAATGTCTGGAAAGCAAAGACGGCCCAACCATCTGGGAAGATCATTTCTATCCGGAAATTATCAATCCGGAAACTGGTGAAGTCCTGCCAGATGGTGAACTGGGCGAGCTGGTCTTTACCACCATCACCAAAGAAGGCATGCCGGTGATCCGTTACCGTACCCGTGACCTGACCCGTCTGTTACCTGGCACGGCACGCACCATGCGTCGTATGGACAAAATCGTTGGACGCAGCGATGATATGATGATTATCCGCGGTGTGAACGTGTTCCCGTCACAAATTGAAGAGCAGATTTTACATATTCCGCAGCTGATTCCGAATTATCAGATTCATATTTGTAAACAGGGACACCTCGACACATTGCATATTCAGGCAGAAATGCGTAAAGATACCAATGATGTTATGGCGCACCAGTTGGCCGGGCAGTTAAAAGCCCAGATTAAAACCATGGTGGGCATTAGCGTGACGGTGGATGTGTTGCCGGAAGGTAGTCTGCCACGCTCAGAAGGTAAGGCGCAGCGGGTATTTGATATCCGAAAGTCTGCATAGGTTCAGTGGGCGATTGACTGCGGTCAATTGCCCTCACAAACAGGGTGTGAATACATCGCAATGAATCCAAAACTAAAACAAAGTATTGATGATTTTATTCAGCATGAAGCCTTAAGTGGCACATCGCTGATTATGACCGTATTTGGTGACTGTATTTTTCATCGCGGTGGGATTATCAGTCTGGCTAGCCTGATCCAGCTGATGGATGTGTTTGGCCTGAACGAACGTTCGGTGCGTACCGCTGTGTTTCGTCTGGTACAAAACGGCTGGCTGGTGTCGGAAAAAATTGGCCGCACCAGTTATTACCGTATTACCGAAAACAGCCGCCAGCGTTTTATTATGGCGGACCAGAAAATTTACAGCTTCCAGCACAAGGAATGGGACCAGAAATGGGATCTGGTACTGCTCAGTTCGGTCGAGCTGGAAAATAAAGCCATTTTAAAGAAAGAACTGGAATGGCTCGGTTTTGCCAATATTGCCACCAACGTGATGGCTTATCCGGGTTGTGATCATCTGAAACTGCAAAATCTGCTACTGAATCTGCAAATGACCGATCAGGTGGTGATCTTTAAAGCCGAAACCTTGCAGTTATGGCAGGAGTCGTATCCAACCATTAAACGCATGGTGGCAACCAACTGGCCGGTGCCTGAACTGCATCAGCGTTATGAAAAATTCATGGGTGATTTCCGTGAATTTCTGAATCTGGTTGATGCTGAAGATGAACTGGACCCGGTGCAAGCCTTCCAGATCCGGATTTTGCTGATTCATCAGTATCGCCGGATTTTGCTGAAAGATCCGAACCTGCCGTTTGAGCTGCTGCCATCGGACTGGTTATCGCTGAATGCACGCAACTTAAGTAGCAACCTGTATCAGCGTGTGGTCAGTGCCGGAGAAGAATTCTTTATGGAACTGGCGCGCACGTCGGAAGGTTCAATGCCACCGGCGCATCCGCAATTCTTCAAGCGTTTTGGCGGTATTAAAATAGAAGAACCCAGCTCATTGGCTTGAGCTTATTCATAGAGCTTCCTTGCCTCGTGGTGGGGAAGCATCTACTCCGCTTATTTTAAAGGAATAAAATATGCCGTGTTACTCCATTGATGGTGTGATTCCTGTGGTGCATCCGCAGGCTTATGTGCATCCAACTGCTGTACTTATTGGTGATGTGATTATTGAAGCCGGGGCTTATATTGGCCCATTTGCTGCCTTACGTGCCGACTTTGGCCGAATCCATATTCAGCAGAATGCCAATGTGCAGGATTCCTGTACCGTGCATGGTTTTCCAGACAGCGTGACGCTGGTAGAAGAATATGGGCATATCGGACATGGGGCAATTTTGCATGGCTGCATCATTCGTAAAAACGTACTGGTTGGCATGAATAGCGTGATTTTGGATGAAGCGGAAATTGGTGAAAATACCATTATTGGTGCCAACAGTACCGTGAAAGCCAAAGCCCAGATCCCGGCCAATGTCCTGGCACTCGGCAGTCCGGCTAAGGTGGTGCGGCCACTGGAAGACAAGGAAATTGCCTGGAAACGTCATGGCACCCAGCAATATATTGAACTGACTGCACGCTGTCTGCAGAGCATGCACGAGGTTGAGCCATTGCCTGAACAAACTGCCTCACGCCGTACCTATCGCGATTTTTCCGCCGAGCATGTGATTAAAAAACAGGCTTAAGTGAATATAAAAACCTGTGATCTTTAGGTATATCGCATTGTTGATCCCATAAAAAAGCGCTGAATCTATCAGCGCTTTTTCTATCTTATCTCTACATAGACCAATATTTACACGGGCGCTTCCATCAGCACCTGACCATATTGTTCGCGTAAATCTTTTTTCAGCATTTTGCCGGTCCCACTGAGTGGAATACTGTCAACAAAAATAACCTTATCGGGAATCTGCCATTTGGCCACCTTATCGGCATAATAATCCAGTAGTTCGCTTTCGGTAATCTGGCTGTCCGGCACTTTCATGGCAATCACTACCGGACGTTCATCCCATTTTGGATGGCTGGCGGCAATCACTGCGGCCATGGCAATTTCCGGATGGCACATGGCCAGATTTTCCAGTTCTACCGATGAAATCCATTCACCACCCGATTTAATCAGGTCTTTAGAACGGTCACTAATGTGCAGGAAACCATCACTGTTCAGACTGGCAATATCGCCGGTATCGAACCAGCCATCACTGGTCAGGGCAGATTCCTCTTTGCCAAAGTAACGCTCAATAATCCAGTGGCCTTTAATCTGTAAATTGCCGGTGGTCTGGCCATCACGTGGCAGCAAGTCGGTGCCTTTTTCTGCCGAAGCCAGACGTAAATCTACCCCAAATGGTGGACGACCTTGAGACAGTCGTAACTGGGTTTTCTCCTCCGGACTGAGCAGTTCATGCTTGGCTTTGAGCTGGTTGGCAGAACCCAGCGGACTGGTTTCAGTCATGCCCCAGGCATGAATGGTGTCGCAGTTATACTGCTCTTTAAAGGTTTTCAGCATCGCTGGCGGGCAGGCCGAGCCACCGACCACATTGCGGTTCATGCTTTCCAGCGTGCTGCCAGCCTGTTTGGCTGCGGCCAGTAAACCTTGCCAGATGGTCGGCACACCCAAGGCCACCGTCACTTTATAATTATCAATGAGCTGTACCAGACTGGCACCATCCAGCCCTGGTCCCGGCAACACCAGGGTTGAGCCAACCATCGCCGCAGCATATGGCGTGCCCCAGGCATTGACATGGAACATTGGAACCACGGGCAGCATTACATCTTTGGCCGATAAATTCAGGGAGTCGGGCAGGCTGATGCCATAACTGTGCAGCAAGGTGGAACGGTGGCTGTAGAGCACGCCTTTTGGATTACCGGTGGTGCCTGAGGTGTAGCACAGGGAACTGGCCATATTCTCATCCAGTTCTGGCCAGTCAAATGTCTTGGACTGGGCGGCAATCAAATCATCATAAAACTGAACTTCAGGCAATTTTTCCCGGACCGCATCATCCGGTGCATCCAGACAGATAAAATGCTCCACCTGCGGCAAATGCTGTTTTACCCCGACAATTAGCGGCAGGAAGGTTTTATCAAAAATCACCACCCGGTCTTGAGCATCATTAATAATAAAAATCAGCTGTTCAGGAAACAGACGCGGGTTAATGGTATGGCAGACCAGACCACTCCCGGAAATTGCATACCAGCTTTCCAGGTGACGATGATTGTTCCAAGCAATGGTTGCCACACGGTCACTCTGTTCTAGGCCCAAGGCCTGCAGTGCATTGGCAAAGCGTTTGGCATTCTCTGCCACAGCGGCCCAGTCAGTGCTGCTCATGCTGCCATCGGTATTTTTTGAAATGATGGGTGTATCGCCATGATAGCGTGCTGCATGTTCAATCAGCGAGCTAATCAATAACGGTTGATACATCATACGTCCAAGCATGTTGATATCCTTATTCCATTTTTTTGTTGTTTAAATAATGTCTTGTTTCTTGACTACTTTTCCGAGGCATCATTGCCGAAAAAGGCTGTTTTTTTCATCCTAAACACTTGCGTGATGAAATCAAGAGGGGATTACAAAAAATCTGTTTTGTGCAGACTTAAACCGAAAAATGCGCTAGCTATTTGAATATAGAGTAAAAGCTTCAATAAGTATGATGAATGACGTTCAAAAGAAGTCCTTGAAATAACACTTGATCTTTTTAAAAAATGTGTTAAAAAATGAGTATAACCAATTTTGGTTATGCTTGTTTCAGGATGAAATAAGCGGCAAGAAGCTGAATGAAAAAATAATCAAAAATAGGAGTGTTAGGATGCTTCAATTATTAAAAAACTTTTTCTGCTTACATATTTATGAATATGAGCAAATGGAGGAAATTGGTGCGCATATTGAGTGTCGTAAGTGTGGGGCCAATAAATCATAGAGGGGATCAAACCAGATTCAAAAAAGAAGTGGGCTAGACTCACTTCTTTTTGTTTATAGATTGCATTAACATCCGCGCAGGCTCATCTCAGCCTTTAAATATCTAAATCTCATTCCAAGCTGCTTTATTTACTGCCATTTCAGGCTAAAATCCTGTCATCTCTCTATAACTGAATGCACATGGCCAAAGATTTTAATGCCCCGACCTATATTGTAGATGATCAGCTCAGCGATACCTTGGCCTGGCTGTGTCAGCATCAGGACTGTTTTGATGCCTTTCATTTTGATGTCATCAAGCAGGAACTCACGGTTTATCATGCCAATGGTGCCGATCTGATTAAACCGGGTATGTATCTGAATGCCAATTATGGTCTGTTAATTACCTCATAAAAAAAGCCCATCCAGAAGATGGGCTTTTTCGTGTGATGAGGATTAAACCGCCATCGCATCTACCGACAGTTCCTGAACGGTCGGTTTGGCTTTTTCCGCCACCAGTCCCAGTTTCTGGAACAGTTGACGGTCTTTACCTTCACCGGCATTCGGGGTGGTCAGCAGCTTTTCACCCGAGAACAGCGAGTTGGCACCGGCCATAAAGGCCAGGGCCTGATCTGAATCAGATAAAGATTCACGACCGGCAGACAGGCGGATATAACTGGTTGGCATGATAATGCGTGCCACGGCAATAGTACGAATCCATTCGGTGACATCGAGTTTTTCTACATCGGCCAGTGGTGTACCTTCAATTGGCACCAGCATGTTAATCGGTACAGATTCCGGATGAATCGGCAAGGTGGCCAGTTCATGTAACAGGCCAATCCGGTCCTGAGTATCTTCACCTAAACCGACAATACCGCCGCTACAGACTTTCATGCCGGCATTACGCACATGCTCCAAGGTATTTAAACGGTCATCGAAGCTGCGGGTACTAATAATGTTGGCATAGTATTCGCGTGAAGTATCGAGGTTATGGTTGTAATAATCCAGGCCGGCATCTTTCAGACGTTCTGCCTGAGACTGGTTCAGCATACCCAGCGTCATACAAGTTTCCAGACCCAGCGCTTTTACTTCACGCACCATTTCCAGCACATAAGGCATATCGCGTTCATGCGGATTGCGCCACGCTGCGCCCATACAAAAACGTGAAGAACCTGATTCCAGCGCTTCCTTGGCTTCCTGAATCACTTTTTCAACGGCAATACGTTTTTCAGCTTCCAGCTGTGAATCATAATGAGCCGATTGAGAGCAGTATTTGCAGTCTTCCGGGCATTTACCGGTTTTAATCGAGAGTAAGGTACTCACCTGAATGGTATTGGCAGCAAAATGCTCACGATGTACACGCTGCGCCTCAAAAACCAAATCTAAAAACGGTTGCTGATAAAGTGCCTCAATTTCTTCACGAGACCAATCATTACGTACCGGACGCATACTGCTCATAAGTCTGTCCCTAATTATCCATATTTTGCATACTGCATATTAAGCAAAAGCGGCAGGCGCTTCATTAGCAAAATATGACGTAATCCAAAAACAAAGTCCACCTGAAGTGGACTTTGTTGAGTGAGGGAACATGAACTTCAGCATTATTCACGATGGTTGCCGTGCATGTTCTGGTTTTGCAGATCGGCACGGTGCTGTTTATTCAGCATCCGGTCATCCTGTTCATGCTGGTTGTTTTTAGGGCTATCAATAGGCCCTTGGGGTTGCTGCTGTTGCTGTTTTAAATGTTCAGTCTGCTGTTCAAGTTCCTGCTTTTGCTGTTGTTTCTGCTGCTGTTGGTTTTTATGATGCGTTTGCATAATAAGTTCCTCCTGATGACAACATCTTTTCTGTTGGATTCCTCTATTAAGCCACAATTCAGTACCACGCGCTGTAGGGCTTGTGTGGGGATCTGTGAGCTCAGGTAAAGAAATGAAAAATTATGCAGATTTGGTCAACTGCTCCTGAATGGCCCAGTCGATATGCACATTCACCACCTCATCATGCAGCGTTTTGGCCTGTTGCAGCTGGGCAATAATATCTGCGGAATAAGGCGCATTGCCCAGACCAATCGCAATATTGCGTTTAAAACTCTGATAACCGGTCCGTCTGAGTGGACTGCCTTCGGTGCAGGCCAGGAAGGTGGCTTCATCCCATTGCCAGAGCTCCAGCAGGCTCATCCGGTCCAGCCCATGACGCGGGGCAAAATCATCCAGCGGAGTCAGCTGGGCAAAACTGTTCCAGGGGCAAATTAACTGGCAGTCATCACAGCCAAAAACCCGGTTGCCAATCGGCCGGCGCAAATCTTCAGGAATAATTCCCTTATATTCAATGGTTAAATAGGCAATACATTTACCAGCATCCAGCACGTAGGGCTCGACAATGGCTTTGGTCGGGCAGATGTCGATACAGGCGCTACAGGAACCGCAGTGCGCCGTGGCCGGTTCATCAAACGGCAACTCAAGCGAGCTAAACAGCTCACCTAATACAAAGAACGAACCGGATTTTTTATGAATCAGCAGGGTATGTTTACCGGTCCAGCCCATGCCGGCACTTTCGGCCAGCGATTTTTCAAAGATGGGGGCTGAATCGGCAAAAGGGCGCGATTCAAAATCACCGATTTTGTCCCGAATCAGGCTGGCCAGAGTTTTAAGACGACCGCGCATGACTTTATGATAATCGCGGCCGCGGGCATAACGCGCAATAATGGAGCTATTGGGTGCATCTGGCACGTGTCGTGGCGCAGGCCGATCGACCAGATAATTCATGCGCACACAAATAATGCTTTTGGTGCCCGGCACTAGTAAGGCCGGGTTGGCACGTTTCTCCAGATTTTCGCCCAGAAAATGCATATCTGCCTGATAACCTTGCGCTAAATAGGCTTCCAAACGAGGTAATTCTGCTTGAGCATCGGGCCGGGCAATGACACAATCAGCAAAGCCCAGTGCTAAAGCCTGCGCTTTAATCCATGCTTTTAACTGGACGGGATCAAGTTGATTGACCGGAATATTTTGCATGGCAGGTGATGAGTTCATAATGACAAAACAAGGGAAAAACAATGCATCCACAAGTTTATCATAGCCGTGATATTCAAGCATGGGAGCAGCGCTGGTTTGCTCGGCAAAACTCGTCTTATGGCCTGATGCAGCAGGTGGCCTGGTCGATTGCCCAGCGCGTCGTTCCCGTTTTACAGCAGCACGACTATCAATCTGTCGCCGTTTGCTGCGGGCAGGGCAATAATGCCGGGGATGGCTATCTACTGGCCAAATATTTACAGCAGGCCGGTTTTCAGGTGCATATTTATGCGGCTGAACTCGGACCCTCGCCTGATTTGCAGCAGGCTGAACGCGAGGCCCAAGCGGCTGGCCTGGATATTCAATCCGGTTTTCGGTTTCAACAGGCTTATGAGGTCTATGTTGATGCGCTGTTTGGGATTGGCCTGAATCGTGAACTGAGCGTTGAGTGGCAACAGATTATTCATCAGATGAATCAGCAGCGCGGCTTGAAAGTCGCAATTGATATTCCAAGTGGCCTGGATGCCAATTGTGGTCAGCCTTTACCTTGCGCAATTCAGGCTGATTTGACCTATAGCGTATTGGGTTTAAAAGCCGGACTCTTTACCGGTAAGGGCAAAGCCTACGCTGGACAGGTGGAGCTGATTGCCGCCATTCCTCCCGATGCCGAATTACACGCCATCGCCCAGCTGGCACCCACCCAGATTCAGTTGCCGCCACGTCAGGCTTTTGGTCATAAAGGCAGTTATGGGCATGTGCTGGTGGTCGGCGGTCATGCCGATATGGGCGGCGCGGTAATAATGGCGGCGGAAGCAGCGTTTGCGGCCGGTTGTGGCAAAGTGACCGTGGTTTGTGATGCCAAACATCATACGGCTATTTTAAGTCGTGCTCCGAATATCATGCTGCGCGATATTAACACTCTGCAGGATGATGCCATTGAACAGCTGTTACAGCAGGTCGATGCCATCTGTTTTGGTATGGGACTTGGACGTGATGACTGGGCGGCTTGTCAATATGCGATGTGGTTGCCGAAACTGTTACAGGCTGAACTGGAACGGGTACTCGATGCCGATGCCTTATGGTTTCTGGCCGCACATCCGCAGCAGTTACTTGAAGGTAGTTATTTAACGCCACATCCGGGTGAGGCGGCGAAACTTTTAGGCCTAACGACAATGGAAGTTGAGCAGAACCGCTTACAGGCTATTCAGGAATTACAGGCTCGTTATGGCGGCCAGTGGGTGCTTAAAGGCGCGGGCAGCCTGATTCTGGAAGATCAGCTCTGGCTATGTACTGCCGGCAATGCCGGAATGGGCACAGGTGGCATGGGCGATGTCCTGTCCGGCATGATCGCCAGTTTAAAAGCGCAATATCATACTGAACTCAGTTTACATGAGATTGTCACTTTACATGCGCAAGCTGGAGATGTACTGGCGGAATCCGGTATGCGCGGACTTCAGGCACAGCAGATGAATCAGGCCATTTATCAGGTCGTGAACAGGTGAGAGATGCAAGCACTTAAAATTATTATTCAGGGAAATGTGCAGGGCGTGGGGTATCGCCGCTGGTTTGAACAGCAGGCGCAAGAACTGCAGCTAACCGGCTATGTCAAAAATCTGGACAATGGTGATGTCGAAGCAGAAATTATTGGCGAGGAAATGCAGATTCAGGAAATTCTGAAACGCAGTCTGGTAGGACCATTGCGGGCACAGGTCACTAAAATTGAGCGCATCCCGTTTGATCCGGCAGAACGTGAATACACCCATTTCCAGATGATCCGTTAAGTAGAAACTCCCGATTTGGACATCCCCTCACCGGGATCAAGATGGCTTCCAGTTAGCGCCGTCTGCTGCTAGAACGGCTACGGCCGCGCGCCATACCACCCAGGGCATTCAGTACCGCCATTTTGCTCATACTGCCGGAGGCGTGGGCATGGCAGATGGCAGCGGCCAGCGCATCAGCTGCATCAGCTTGCGGTTTAATGCTTAAATTTAACAGCTTCATCACCATCATCTGCACCTGTTCTTTATCGGCTGCCCCATAGCCGACCACAGACTGCTTGATTTGGCGGGCGGTATATTCCGCCACCTGTAAATCCAGATTGGTCAGTGCGGCAATGGCAGCACCACGCGCTTGACCCAGTTTCAGTGCCGAGTCCGGGTTTTGCGCCATAAAAACCTGTTCAACTGCGGCCTCAGTCGGGCCATGAAATTTTACAATCCGGTCAATACCACCAAAAATACGTTTCAGGCGTTCAGGCATTTCCGTGGTTTCGGTCCGAATGGTGCCGGCATCTACAAAACGCAATTTTGAGCCATCACGCTCAATAATGCCGTAACCGGTAAGCCGGGAACCGGGATCGATACCAATAATCAGTGACATGCCAAGCCTTAAAAAATTACATCAAAATGAATTATATGATTTTACAGCGGTATTGTGTGAGGGAATTTGCAGCAACCGGTGCGGATACTCAAGACTATCAACAATGCTTCAAACTCGCTGGAGCTGCTATTAAAAATAGCAGGGACAATATATAGGTTATCTTGGTAAAAAAGGCTGCATCTTCATTTTGGCTTAAGTTTCGGGGTTTATACTGTACATCTACAGTCAAAAGCCGTGCAGTACAGTGGCCGCGGCAGTGTTTATCGGGCTGTGGCTGCTGCTCGTGTATGCGGCTTATGTTTATTTTTATCGTACTACAGCATAAAGCTCAGGTCTGTCATTGAAAATATTAATGACAGGCCTGCACTTTAAAAATAGAATAATGCCCATATTGTTACATAAGCGTGTCAAAAAAAGCTTGATGCTGATTAAGCAGTTGATGCCTGCACTCTATTTATTTTGTTGAGATTAGATTAATTTTCATGAAATTATTTCTTATTATTCTGGCTGGTTTAATTCTGGAAGTATTCGTCTGGATCGGCGTGGGTGACCTGGTCGGTAGCATGTGGTACGTGTTCTTCTGGTTTATTGCCGCCTTCTTTATTGGTATGAATCTGATCCGTAAGTATTCTGCGGACATCATGCCACAAATGCAGCAGATGCAGATGGGACAAATGAGTGCAGATCCGGCATTAAGCAATAACTTGCCTAAAATCTTTGCAGGTTTCCTGCTGTTGATTCCAGGTCTGATCACCGATGTGCTGGCTGTGCTGATTATGATTCCGGGCGTACAAAATGCCTTTAAAGCGGCCATGATGAAAGCGATGATGAAACGTCAGCAAGCCATGATGAACCAGATGATGGGGGGCATGATGGGCGATATGAATGGCATGGGTGGTGGTGCACAAGGCCAGAATCCGTTCGCCGATCTGATGCGTCAGATGCAGGACATGCAAAACCAGCAGGCGGGCCGCGACTCGACTATTATTGATGGTGAAGCGCGCGAAGTGACGCCAGAAGCAAAAAAAATTGAAATGAAAGATGTGAATAAACACTAAGCCATCTTTATTTGAAAAACCGGATCTGCAAGGATTCGGTTTTTTTATGCTTGCAGTGCTCGTATATTTTTGAACGGGCGATATAATAAATGACTTTTTAAGCTTCTCCCTGTGTTATGTCCTTACTGTTGACCATTTGTGCCTTACATTTTGTGGCACAGCTTAGTCCCGGCCCCGATATTATTCTGATTGCCAAAAGCTCGGCATCGACCACACGTCGCAATACCATTCATATTATTGCCGGAATTTCATTGGGCATTGTGCTGTGGGTGGTTTTAACCCTGCTGGGCTTTACCGTTCTGGTCGAGCAGTTTCCATGGATTCAGCAGGTATTGATGCTGATAGGCGGTTTGTTTCTGGCGAAAATGGGCTGGGCCATGCTCAGTGGCGGACTACGCAGTTTAAAACAGTCGACTGCACTGGAGGATGTACCGGCACAGAGCTCTGCACAGAAAAACTATTTTTTACTGGGCCTGTTCACCAATTTATCCAATCCTAAAACCCTGATTTATTTTAGCAGTGTATTTTCATTGGCGCTCAGTTCATCGGCCAGTGATTATTTAAAAGCGCAGCTGGCGGTGATTATTCCGCTGCAAACCTTCCTGACCTTTGTGTTGCTGATGCTGTTATTGTCACAGCCGAAAATTAAGGCGGTGTACCAGCGTTCAGGCAGTTATATTGATATTTTATCGGGCGCCTTATTCCTGATTTTTGCCCTGTGGCTGGGCTATGACGCCATCGGTATGTTCTGATTCAGAATCTGGTTGATCCTGTTCACTAACCAAAGCAGAAACAGCCCTTTCTGCTTTTTTATGGGCAGATGAATAACGGTTTGGTGCCAGAGTGGTTTCGGTATTTTCAGAGCCATGAAAACGGCGGCTGCGGTTGGCGCGTTCGCGTAATCCGCCTTTTTTGATCAATTGTACCATCTTCATCCTCCTGTATTTCAGTCCGCTAGTTTAAACAAAAGGGCAGCCGGATGCATCTGACTTAAGAGTAGTCCGATAAAATTATTGGCAGAGAATACGGTGTTAAAGCAGCAGCTTAAGTGTCTGAAAGCGTGCATAAAAAGATAAATAAAGCCAACAAAAGCAGGCAGGGTTTACTTAAGCTTACATAGACTCACCAGTAATAGGGCTTGCTATGCTGCACAGGCTCACATAAGATAAAACAATATTACAAAAAGCGTTTTTCGCATGATGTAAAAATAAAAACAAGAATTACAGTAAATTAGGAGAACTGCCTATGCTGTACCATCAATACCATTGCTCATGTTGCAATCAAGTGGTGGCGTCAACAGAAAAAGAATGTCCAAATTGCGGTTCACACAATATTCGTAGTCCTTATGGTTTCTGGATGTTCTGTATTTTAAGTTGTCTGGCCTTTGCGGTTATTTTTAAAGTCGTGCATGTCTATTTGCAGGATCATCAGGAAACCCCGACACAGCCGACTTTATTGGAAGTCTTAAAACAGGAATCCAGCTAACTGGATTCCTTGAATCTGATGAGCTTAACTCAACTTTCGTTTAGCGGGATGACGCCAGAAAAGTGGCCTGATTCAGTGCCGACAGTTCAGTATTAATGTCAAAAATTTTCCCGTGAATCTTGTCGATGCCAAAACTTTGCAGACGCGCCGTGTGCATCTGTAAATATTGTTCTGCATGATGCTTTGTATCAAACAGGTAAATCCCGCCAGCCTGCTGGGTGTCACTATTTTCGGTCCAGATTTTCCAGATGAGACCTGGTTCCTGGTTAATACTGGCTGCCAGCTCGCGATAGGCCGTGGCCATTTCTGCGCCAAAAGGGCCATTTGAAGGGAAATCAACCTGAAGAATTACCGCCATCATGTTCATCCTGTTTTAAATGTTCCATCTTATTGTAAACAGTTTATGTTTTTATAAAATGATATTTCTGCCCAGAATTGCGATAAAGCAGACAATAAAAGACCCATCACGTGGATGGGTCTTTTAATATCTTCAGAGCTTAAAGGCCAGCAGCGGCTTTTAAGATATCGACTTTGTCGGTTTTTTCCCAGGTAAAGGCAGTGTCTGAACCTTCGCGGCCAAAGTGACCGTAGGCAGCAGTCTGCTTGTACATTGGTTGTAACAGGTCCAGCATACGGGTAATGCCGTATGGACGCAGGTCAAAGTGTTCACGAACTAGCTGAACAATCAGTTCATCAGCCACTTTACCGGTGTTAAAGGTGTTAATTGAAATTGAAGTTGGCTCCGCCACACCAATTGCATAAGACACCTGAATTTCACATTTGTCTGCCAGGCCAGCAGCGACAATATTTTTCGCCACATAACGACCCGCATAAGCAGCAGAGCGGTCTACTTTCGATGGGTCTTTACCAGAGAAGGCACCACCACCATGACGCGCCATACCACCGTAGGTATCTACAATAATTTTACGGCCAGTCAGACCACAGTCACCCACTGGGCCACCAATCACAAACATTCCGGTCGGGTTGATGTGGAATTTGGTGTCAGCATGGAACATGTCCGCAGGGATGATCTTTTTCACGATTTCTTCAATCACAGCTTCTTTCAGCTGTGCTTGACTAATTTCAGGATCATGCTGGGTTGACAGCACCACCGCATCTAAACGTACTGGTTTGCCATTTTCATAGGCAAAAGTCACCTGGCTTTTCGCATCTGGACGTAACCAAGGCAGGGCACCGCTACGACGCAGTTCAGCCTGTTTTTCCATTAAGCGATGCGCATAAGAAATTGGCGCAGGCATCAGCACATCCGTTTCACGGCTGGCATAACCAAACATCAAGCCCTGGTCGCCGGCACCCTGATCTTCAGGTTTTTGACGGTCTACACCTTGGGCAATTTCCGGTGACTGCTTACCAATCATGTTAATTACGGCACAGGTTGAACCATCGAAGCCGAGGTCAGAATGATGATAGCCAATACCATTTACGGTTTGACGTACAATCGCTTCAAAGTCCACATTGGCTGTGGTTGTGATTTCACCCGCGAGTACGACCGCACCGGTTTTTACAAGCGTTTCACAAGCAACCCGCGCATATGGGTCTTCTTTTAAGATTGCATCCAAAATGGCATCACTGATTTGGTCAGCCATTTTATCTGGATGGCCTTCGCTTACAGATTCCGAGGTAAATACAGCGTACTCGCGCATAAGTCCTATCACAGTTATTTCAAAAGACGCAATATGTTACATCGAGTTAGACTTTAGGACTAGCTCAATACGACCAAATTGGCTGAATTTATTTCAATTCAATGACTTTTTATCTGATATAGGCATTTAAAAAACTGATATAAAATCCAAAACGGTATAGATTCATCATCCGGATAAACTTGAGTTTTAATTCAATAAATCACTATTTTAAAAGCGGCTGTATTTTTATAATTTATATTAAAAATCAATTAATTATATTATTTTAAACGTGTGAGGTGCATTCTACCTGTCATCTTTTGGTCGTCATCATGCTCTAAAATGAAGTCTGTTGCTGTTGAGCAGGATTGTGCAGTTTTGAATTAAATTGAATGAATTTCACAATGAGCGCTTTTTTGTATAAAAAACCATCCAAATAGGCCAGTTGTGTAACATGAAAATCTGGATAAGCCACCCGGTTATTCGCCAGAACTTCAATTTTCTCATGCCTCTAGCCAGGAATTGTACGAAAATGCGCAGGCAAACGAATAAATACCGAAAAATTACCGCTGAGGCTTTACCCCATACGCTTTTTTTAAGACAATAGACGTGTTTTGAATTCCTATTCATCTTCCTTTATTAAACGATTTATTTGGACTCTGACCTATGACGACCCCGCTTAATGAACGTCGTATTGCAAACGCAATTCGTGTATTGGCTATGGATGCCGTGCAAAAAGCAAATTCCGGACATCCAGGTGCGCCGATGGGGATGGCAGACATCGCTGACGTGGTGTGGCGTGAATTTTTAAATCATAACCCGACGAACCCGCAATGGGCTAACCGCGACCGTTTTGTTTTATCCAATGGTCATGGTTCTATGCTGCATTATGCACTGTTACATTTAACCGGTTATGATCTTTCAATTGAAGATTTAAAAGCATTCCGTCAACTACACTCTAAAACACCAGGTCATCCGGAATACGGCTATGCACCAGGGGTTGAAACCACCACTGGTCCACTTGGTCAGGGTATTGCCAATGCGGTTGGTTTTGCTCTGGCTGAAAAGACGCTGGCAGCGCAGTTCAATAAAGATGATATGCAAGTGGTTGACCATTACACCTACTGTTTCCTGGGTGATGGCTGCCTGATGGAAGGTATTTCTCACGAAGTATGTTCACTGGCCGGTACTTTAGGTCTGGGTAAACTGGTGGTTTACTATGATGACAACGGCATTTCAATTGATGGTGAAGTTGAAGGCTGGTTCTCTGATGACACTGAACAACGCTTCCTGTCTTATGGCTGGCAAGTGCTGAAAGTTGATGGTCATGATGCAGATGCTATTCGTGAAGCAACTGTGGCTGCCAAAGCTGAAACCGCTAAACCAACCATTATTATCTGTAAAACCATTATCGGTTTAGGTTCACCAAACAAACAGGGTAAAGAAGACTGTCACGGTGCACCGCTGGGTAATGATGAAATCGTGTTAACCCGTGAAGCACTGGGCTGGACCGATGAAGCGTTTGTAATTCCTGAAGATGTGTATGCTGCTTGGGATGCGAAAACCAAAGGTGCTGAAACTGAAGCAGCCTGGAACACTACTTTTGCAGCGTATGCGGCAAAATATCCTGCAGAAGCGGCTGAATTAAAACGCCGTTTAAGCGGTGAATTGCCAGCAGAATTCCTGGCACAAGCCGATGCCTATATTGCTGAAGTAAACGCGAAAGCAGAAACCATTGCGACCCGTAAAGCCAGCCAGAATACGCTACAGGCTTTTGGTCCATTATTACCTGAATTATTGGGTGGTTCTGCGGACCTGGCTGGTTCAAACCTGACGCTTTGGAAAGGTTGCCAGGGCGTACAAGACAATGCCGCAGGTAACTATGTGCACTACGGCGTACGTGAATTTGGTATGACCGCGATTGCCAACGGTGTGGCGCTGCACGGCGGTTTCATTCCTTATGTAGCAACATTCTTAATGTTCATGGAATATGCGCGTAATGCCGTGCGTATGTCTGCGTTAATGAAGCAACGCGTAATTCATGTTTATACCCATGATTCGATCGGTCTGGGTGAAGATGGTCCTACGCACCAGCCAATTGAGCAGATTGCATCGTTACGTGGTACGCCAAACCTGAACACATGGCGTCCATGTGATACGGTTGAAGCAGCGATTTCCTGGAAATCTGCTTTAAGCCGTGCGGAAGGTCCATCTGCGTTAATCTTCTCTCGTCAAAACCTGCCATTCCAGGCACGTACTCAAGCACAAATTGAAAACGCGGCCAAAGGTGGTTATGTGCTGGCTGAAGAAAAAGGTGAATTGAAAGCAATCATCATTGCGACCGGTTCTGAAGTGGCCTTGGCGATGGAAGCACATGCACAGCTTGAAGGTGTACGTGTGGTGTCTATGCCATGTGCTGAAGAATTCATGCAGCAAGATGCGGCGTATCGTGAAGCAGTTCTGCCATCGAATATCCGTGCCCGTGTTGCAGTTGAAGCAGCGCATGTGGATTACTGGTGGAAATTTGTGGGTCTGGACGGCCGCGTGATTGGTATGACCACTTACGGTGAATCTGCACCAGCCAAAGATTTGTTCCAGCACTTTGGTATTACTACTGAAGCAGTGGTTGCTGCAGTGAAAGAACTGATGGCTTAATCGCTCAGACATTTTCAAAAAGACGCTCCGAAAGGGGCGTTTTTTTATGCTAGTTTAAAAGGCTGAATGATATAAAAGAAGACCCACATGACAGCAATTAGTATTGTGCCTTTGGCACAGACCAGTCAGCCGCAATGGCACGCACTTTGGGCCGGTTATCAGGCCTTTTATCAAACCAAGTTATCAGATGAACTGAGTGCCCATACCTGGCAGCGTCTGACATCAGCCGAGTCTGCGCATATGTATGGTTTTGCGGCACTGTTTGAACAGCAGATGGTCGGCTTTGTTCATGTGATGGAACATGACAGCTGCTGGACATTCAGGCCTTATGCCTATTTGCAGGATTTATTTACTCACCCCGATTATCGCGGGCAGGGTGTGGCCAGATTACTGATTGAACAGGTCTATATGGAAGCCAAAAAACGCCAGTGCGACCGAGTTTACTGGCTGACACAAGAAGCCAATCAAACTGCACAAATATTGTATGATAAAGTGGCACACAAGACCGGATTTATTCAATATAAACAAAGTCTGTAACGGCATCCATGCGTTAATCGTTTCATTGCTGCAACAGAACGTTTTATCTGTAGCAATGAACTCTAACAAGAAATCTATACACTAATAAGCATTCAAAAAGCGAGATAAAAGCATGAACTTTAAAGCACTTGTACTTGGTTTGGCGGTTACTTCAGTAGCAACAGCTGCGTTGGCAAAACCAGTGGCGTATCAAATTGACCCGACCCATACGGCAACTGTATTTAGCTGGGATCACTTCGGTTTCTCTACGCCATCAGGTAACTTCTCTAACATTCAAGGTACCATTAATGTTGATGAGAAACAGCCAGAAAAATCATCTGTCAACGTGACTATTCCATTAAACAGCCTGAACACCAACGTCAAAGCGCTGGATGAGCACTTAATGGCAGCAGACTGGTTTGATGCAGCAAAATATCCAACTATTACTTTCAAAAGTACCAAAGTTGAAACTCAGGACAAAAAGAACTTTAAAATCACAGGTGATTTAACTGTGAAAGGTGTAACGAAACCTGTAGTTCTGGATGCGGTACTGAACAAACAAGGTCCACATCCAATGACCAAAGCGGCAACTGTTGGTTTTAATGCCACCACGTCATTTGACCGTTCAGCATTTGGTATCGCCGGTTTTGTACCAAATGTAGGTGATAAAATTACTGTAAACATCACCACTGAAGCTTCTGTTGCTGCGAAAAAATAATTGCAAAAACAGCTAAAAAAAGCACCCGCTTCAGGGTGCTTTTTTTATGACGATGATAAATGTAAGGACAATCTAAAGCTTTCCAGTCAGCTTTGAGATTTTAAGCCGGCTAGAAACTGACTCAGAATCGTCGCGCTGACCTGTTGCAGTTGCGGCGCGTATTGCTGATGATTGGCGCGTAAGGCGGGAATATTAATCTGGGCCTGACGTAATTCACAGGTATGGCCAATCAGCCATTTTTCTAAACTGTCTGCAGCAACTTCAGCGTGAAATTGTAACGCCAGAATATGTGGTCCGACCCGAAAGGCCTGATTCGGATACAGGTCGGAGCTGGCCAGTAATTCAGCCTGTGCTGGTAAATCAAAAGTATCGCCGTGCCAATGTAAAACCGGTGTATCGGCTAATGCCGCCAGTGGATGATGGACGGCATCTGCCAGACTGAGCGTACTCCAGCCAATTTCTTTGGTATGGCCGGCATAGACTTTGGCACCCAAGGCATAAGCAATGAGCTGTGCACCCAAACAAATACCAATAGTTGGTAAATTCTTTTCTAAACGTACTTTTAGTAAGTCTATTTCTTGTTGTAAGAAAGGATAGTCTGTGATTTCATAAACGCCAATTGGGCCACCCAAAATAATCACCAATCCTTCATGTGCAAACGCCTTTTCTAGATTTTCCACACCAGCTTCAAAATACCGTACCCGTAAACCTTGTTCATACAGGACATCTTCCCACGCGCCGAGGTCTTCAAATGCAAGATGTTGAATGGCATAGACAGTGTCGGGTAAATCGAACATGGCAGATACTTCAGGCTGAAAGGGAGATTTAATGTAACGTGAAATACACTCGAACTAAAGCGTAGCGTATGAATAAAGGATAGACTTTTAACTTGATCTTCCGGTTTATACAACGCTGAAAGAGCGTGCTGCGAAAGTCATAGTATTCCATGTTGCAATAAAAACGCCCGATGCAAATACATCGGGCGCAGCTTGAAACGGTAACTTCAACGCTGTTGGAATCCTAAAGATGAGTCTTTAGAAGAAGCCAGCAGGTTTAGTTGAGTAGCTCACCAACAAGTTTTTGGTTTGTTGATAATGTTCTAACATCATCTTGTGGTTTTCACGGCCAATACCTGATTTTTTATAACCACCGAAAGCGGCATGTGCAGGGTAGATGTGGTAACAGTTCGTCCAAACGCGACCCGCTTGAATAGCACGACCTGCACGGTAAGAAGTGTGCGCAGAACGTGACCAAACACCTGCACCTAAACCGTAAATGGTGTCATTGGCAATTTTAATGGCTTCATCAAAGTCTTTAAATGTAGTCACAGAAAGCACTGGGCCGAAAATTTCTTCTTGGAAAATTTTCATGTCATTGGTGCCTTTGAAAATTGTCGGCTCAATATAGAAACCACTGCCAACTTCATGACGTTCACCGCCACCTGTTAAAACTTGCGCGCCTTCGGCACGACCTGTCGCAATACAACCCAAGATTTTGTCTTGTTGTTCTTGTGACGCCTGCGCACCAATCATGGTTTCAGTATCAAGCGGGTGACCTGTTTTAATACGTTTAACACGTTCGATGGCTTTTTCAAGGAAACGGTCAGCAATACTTTCCTGTACGAGCGCACGTGATGGACAAGTACAAATTTCACCCTGATTCAGCGCAAACATAGCAAAGCCTTCGAGTGCTTTGTCTAAGTAGTCGTCATCTTGCGCCATAATATCTTCAAAGAAAATATTTGGAGATTTACCACCAAGCTCCAAAGTCACTGGAATGATGTTTTCAGTGGCGTATTGCATGATCAATTGACCGACCTGGGTCGAACCTGTGAATGCAATTTTGGCAATACGTGGATTGGTTGCCAATGGGCGACCCACTTCTACACCGTAACCATTGACTACGTTTAATACGCCTGCTGGCAATAAATCTTGAATCAGTTCAACCAAAACTAAAATACTAGCAGGGGTTTGCTCCGCAGGTTTAAGTACAATACAGTTACCCGCAGCCAAAGCAGGTGCAAGTTTCCATGTTGCCATTAAAATTGGGAAGTTCCATGGAATAATTTGCCCCACAACGCCCAACGGCTCATGAAAGTGATAGGCAATGGTATCTTCATCAATTTCAGAAATTCCGCCTTCTTGGGCACGAATACAGCCTGCAAAATAACGGAAATGGTCAATCGCCAATGGAATGTCGGCAGCCAATGTTTCCCGAACAGGCTTACCATTATCCCATGTTTCTGCCACTGCCAATAATTCTAGATTTTGTTCTAAACGATCTGCAATTTTAAGCAGAATGTTGGAGCGTGTGGTTGGAGATGAGCTGTTCCATTGTGCTTTGGCTTTATGGGCTGCATCTAAAGCCAGTTCAATGTCTTCTGCCGATGAGCGTGGGACTTTGGTAAATACTTTGCCATCTACAGGAGAGATATTTTCAAAGTATTCGCCTTTTACAGGGGCGACCCACTCGCCACCAATAAAGTTTTCGTATTGTGCTTTAAATTGAACTTTTGAACCGGGTTGATTGGGATCTACGTAACGCATAATTCTCTTCCTTTGATGGTTTTTTATAATCTGCCGTCACTTTACCGTTTAGAACAATCCTGTGTCTAAAATCAGGTTAAATTTACGGCTATGGTATAAGGTACTTTGGTACGTTATTTGTTTAGCATACCAATATAAGGTTGGAAAAAGGTTGGAAAGTTGCAGGTTTACAAGCAACGAACAAATCCTTACAAAAACAAGCACTACATTGGATGTAGTGCACACAGGATTGTGAGAATCAGTCATGATGAAAAAACAAGATCTATTGGAAAAAAAACTGCATATTGAACAGTTTAGACAAAGCAGTAGTTTATCGCCGCTGCATGCGCAGCAAATTCAGCAGAGTATTTTAAATTCTTGGCAACGCTCTGAAATTGCAGAAATTCCTGTAGATCGGCAGGCTGCTCCGTTAAATTCCAGTTTATCGCATCCGCAAGGCGGTTCGGCTTTACAGAGAGCTGTGCAAAATTGCGCAGAAGATTTAAAACATATCGCGCAGCAGTCCGACATGGTGGCAGCCGTGGGCGATGTGGGCAGTACGATTATTTGGACGGCAGCGAGCGCTCAAATGCGTAATGTGGCGGAACGAGTACATTTTGTAGAGGGTGGACAGTGGCGTGAAGAGTTGGTGGGTACCAATGCTTTGGCTTTGTCACTCAAAACTCAGCAAGCCAGTTGTGTGTTTTCCAGTGAACATTATATGTCATCGTTACATGACTGGGTTTGTTATGCCGCACCAATTTTAGACCCACATTCCAAACAAGTGTTGGGCGTGATTGATTTATCGACCACTTGGAAAAATCATAACAGTTTGGGTTTGTTGGCAGCAGAGCGCTGTGCTTCTTTAATTCAAAATGCGTTGCTGGAACAGCAAAAACAGCAGCTTTATATTCGCGCGTTTCGTGTGCCACAGGTGTTATTTAATGGCAAAGTGGTGGTGATGACACCGCGTCAAATTGAAATATTGGTGATTTTGGCACTTTGCCCACAAGGCATGAGTTTAGACACTTTACACCAAGCACTATATGGTGAGCGTAAAGTCAGCATGGGAACGCTAAAAGCTGAAATGTCGCAATTACGCGATATTTTAGGGGGGATGCTCGGCTCGCGTCCTTACCGAGTTTTGGCGCATATTGAAGCCGATTTTTTACAAGCTGAGCAGGCTTTAGATGCAGGTTATGTGCAGTCTGCCTTGCAAACGTGTGCAGGGGTATTTTTGGCGAAAACTGAAAGTCCATTTTTATGCGCATGGCGAGATTGTTTAGAATCACGCCTGAGTGATGCCATTTTTAATGCACAAGATACCGATGTATTGCTGAAACATTTGGCGCATAGCCCTGAAGCGATTGATGCGGTAGAGCGTTTAATTGAACTGATGCCAAAGCATCATCCTGCACATCAAATTTTATTAAAATACAAAGCCTAAGGGATGCATCAAGTCATTTAGCCGTTAATTCAATTCCTTTAGTTCTAGTTTTTAGTTTTATAGCTCTTTGCGGTTTAACCAGTCAAACAAGGACTGATACACTTCCGCACGGACTTCGGGCGCAGAAAGTACCAAATCATGCACGCCATTTTCAATTTGGCAAAGCACAATATCACCATGCATGTGATGCCCATATTTTTGCATATCTGCAACATTTAAAATTACGTCAGTGCGTTGCGCAATCTCATTCCATTGGCGTGGATAACTACTTTGACTCGAATGCATAATTAAGGTTGGTACACCCAAATGTACGCTGGCATGAATTTCCTTTTGTGCTTCATGAATTGCACGTACAAAACTTAATCGCACTTTTGGATAACGCGGTTTCTTCCATTCCAAATTAAATAACCATTCACCATGATATTGTTTGTGTAGACTTGGTACATAAAATGGATTAAGGCGGCTTGGAAATTTCATTTCTGGCAACAATTTGCCCAATTGGCTCAAACGAGGAATGCCGAATTTTTTCTCAATCTCGCTCATATTGAAATCATAAAAAGGGCTGTTACACCATAAACCACGAATCAGTGGATGATTGGGATGATGTGCTACATATAACGTGGTGATTAATCCACCTGTTGAATGTCCCGCCAAAATTACCGAGTCATGTTCTTCTGTGGCAATTTGCTCAAGTGCAGCGGCAATTTCTGCATCATATTCAGACAAGCTGCGCACATTGTACCAATGTTGATGTGACAAATGCGAACGCCCGTATTTACGCAAATCTAAGGCATAAAAGTCATAACCGCGCTGATTAAACTGGTCTGCCATTTCTGTTTGAAAAAAATAGTCAATAAAACCATGAATATAAAGTACGGCTTTACGGGTTTTCTGTTCGGCTTTTTTGCGTACCAAGGTAGCAATCACTTTGCCTTCATAATCCGAAGGAAAATCCAGCGTCATTTGTTGGTAATCGGCACCCAAAATATCGGGTTGATAGCTTGGTGTTGTTTTTTGTTTTTTACCTAACAGCATAAGGTGTTCGTCATCCATTTTATTTTGACTATATCCTTGATGCGCTGTGCGCATTTGTCAAATTGAATTATGCAAACCCTCTGCATCTACATCGCTTTAGTTTTATGCTGCGAGTTCATTTTGTTCTGAACAGCAAAAAAAAGCAGAACGCATCTGAGATGGTTCTGCCAAAGGGAAGGATAAAAATAAAACAGCAAAAGAGGAAAATTGAAAAAAAGATGGGAGATGCTGAGCAAATCGTGATTCACTCAGCAGGAGATTCAAATTACATCGCGGCTTTAAAAATTTCGACCACTTGTGCATGATTGGCTTTACGTGGGTTGGTGAGCATGCAGGCATCTTTTTGTGCATTTTCAGCCATAATAGCCAAGTCATTTTCTTTCACGCCTAACTCTGCTAAACCTGTTGGAATACCAATCGAGCTAGATAGTTCACGAATTGCATCAATCGCGGCATAGGCGGCTTCTGTGGTGGTTAATCCGTCAGTATTGACTCCCATCAATTCTGCAATATCTGCATAACGCTCAGGGCAGGCAATCAGGTTAAATTCGCAAACATGCGGCAATAAAATTGCATTACAGACGCCGTGCGGCAAGTTGTAGAAACCACCGAGTTGATGCGCCATGGCATGCACATAGCCCAATGAGGCATTGTTAAATGCCATACCTGCCAAATATTGCGCATAGCTCATGGCATCACGCGCTTCAATATTTTCACCATTTGCCACGGCAGGGCTGAGCCACTGACTAATCATACGGATAGCTTTTTCAGCACAGGCATCGGTAATAGGATTGGCTGCGGTTGAAACGTAGGCTTCTACAGCATGGGTTAAGGCATCCATGCCTGTTGCTGCGGTTAAACCTGCAGGTTTGGCAATCATGAGTTTTGGATCATCAATGGCGATGAGTGGTGTACAGCGCCAATCGACAATTGCCATTTTAACGTGCGTGTCTGTATTGGTAATAATACAGAAACGGGTCATTTCCGAAGCTGTACCTGCAGTGGTGTTAATGGCAATCAGTGGGGTCATTGGCACAGTACTTTTATCAATGCCTTCATAATCACGAATATGCCCACCACCTGCGGTCACTAAGCCAATGCCTTTGGCACAGTCGTGGGAAGAACCACCACCTAAGGACACAATGAAGTCGCAGTGATTGGCATTGTAGGCATCAACACCGTTATGCACGTTAATATCGGTCGGATTTGGCTCTGCACCAGCAAATATATGGCTGGCAACGCCTGCTTCGGTGAGGTAGCCTGCAATGGTATCGGCAACGCCAAATTTAAACAGTCCTTCATCAGTCACAATTAGGGCTTTTTTAGCGCCTAAATTTTGTGCTCTTTCGCCTATTTCTTTGGCACAACCAGGGCCGAAGAGTGACACACAAGGAATATAAAAACCGTTGGTTTGATCTGCAATATTTTTAAAAGCCATGCTCAGATTCCTTCTTGCATTGGATATTGGAATAATGTGTTGTTATCGCGGTGTTGAACCGTAATTTGAGTATCCAATGCTTTGTTGTGAAATCCTACCTACCAAATACCAACCCTATTTTGTGAGGAAATAGTGCAAATTAATCTATTGTAATTTATGGGGTTTTAAAGGAGTTATATTTCATCTGAAGCTTTATAAAAGCTATAGGCAAGGCCAGAAATCTTGTTTATAGTGGTTTGTATATGTGGTTTTATGTGTAGATACTGTGCATAAAACCAGTCTAGTGGAAGTTGACGCATAGGCAGGTTGAAGGAAAATTCAAGCATCAAGCGCTTTATGAAAATGGAAAATAAAACAAAAAACAGGGATTAATCACGAGTTTGGTCTAGTCGCTGCAATTAAATAAAAATAAGATGCAACTTAGATAGACCGTACTTAAGCATGAGGAGTGTGTATGCAGCCAAGTCGCCAGCATAGCCAATTGCATGCCGTTGCACAGCAATTGGTACGTATTTCCAGTGTGGCCGCAGAAATATATCAAGATCAAATGGAGCTAGTTGGGCATCTCACTGCGCAAAATATGTTCCGTATTGATCCTTTGCAGTATCGGGTTGAATTGCTAAACGGTCTATTTAGCCTCGAATTTTATCCGCCTAAATCTAACACCAGTTTAATTCAGGCGCAGTTTGAGTTTGCGGGGCAGCATCAAGAAGCGTTTGAAGATTTTTTTCTGCATGATTTACAGTTTCATACGGGCGATTTAAAGCCACAACACTCCTTATTTTTGCGTAATCAGGCGCAGCAATTACGACATCTGATTATGCAGCAAGCCTATATATGGGTGGATGGTGCTGCACGTGTTCAACAATTGCTACTGCATTTAGATGCCATGCAGGCGCAAATTTTAGATCAGGCATTAATGCAGGCAGACGATCAGTATCAACCAGTATTGACCAAATTTGTGCAGCAAGGGCAGCCGATTCCTGAAGATGTTTTAACTGCTTTATCGACACTATGCGCTTTGGAATTTGTAGAGGGTGAAACCTTTTTGCCAGTGCAAGCACTGATGCTAAGTTATGATGATTTTTGTTTTAGTGCAGCAGAATTTCTACCTAAAGCCATGTATCGTATTTTAAGTATCTCATTTCCAGAGCGATTTAATTTACAGGATTTAATCGATCATCAGGACGATATTCGGCTGTTGTATCGACACGCGGTAGAGCAGAGTCATTTATTAGGCTTTGTCCGGATTATGAACCGCGCGGTCTGGGCCGAAGATAATATTCTGGCCAAACGGCATTTTCTGGAAAAAAATACCCGCATCTGGCAGACCAAAGTTGCGCGCTTGCCACTGTTTGATTATCCACGCGCAGTCAACTGGCTGTTTCGGCAATCGAAGCTGGTGCTGGACTGGCTCAGTGACAATATTCATCATTCCAGTGTCCGTGTCGCGGTGGTGGCGCTAAGTTTTGTTGATTGCAGCCAGATTCATCCACGCATTATTCTGGCCACCTTGCAGTATTTCCAATATGCCTCGGCGCGGCTGTTTATTCAGAGCTGTGATCATTTCGCGCTGCAACATCAATGGTTTGAACATCAGCATAATTCCCGGGTGGTGCAAAAAGGCCAGCGCCAGTCACTGGAAGACCCGCGAATTAGCATCAGCCCGTCTATTTTGTATTTAGATGAATGGATGAATTTGCTGGCGATTGTTGCGGCACAGGATGAACTGCAGGTGAAACAGGTTTATGCACGTTTAAGCCGGGTGATGCAGGCCTATATGCTGCATCTGCATAAGGTCACGGCAGAACTGCCGGCTGAATTAATGCAGTTTATTCATCCGGAGAGTCAGCAATCGCGTGACTTTATGCACTGTTTACGCCGTCATCAGTTGACGCTGGAGCAATTCCGGCAGCTGTTTTATTTAAAGGCCGGGCCGGTGCGTGAATCGGTGTTTGATGCTTATGTGCGCGATTATCTGGTCGATTATTTTAATGAAAAAAATTACACCCCGAAAAATGTCAGCTGGAGCAGTATTTTTCAGCGTGCGGTGCGCTGGCATCATGAGGTGCATAAAGCCGAAATTCTGGCTAAGCTGAAAAAACAGTTAAACGTCCGCCACTGGCCGCCCGTATCGCTACAAGGCAGAACCCAGTATCTGGGCTGGTGCTTTGAGGAACTGAACAGTCTGGACCGGATTATTCAGGAGTCGCGCAGTTTTCATCATTGTCTGGCAGTGAGTTATAGCCAGAAAATTATTGAAGGCGAATATGTGGCTTTTCATATGTCATCGCCGTGTTATCGCCAGTCCTTAACGCTGGGTTGTCATCTGCTCGATGGACAGCTGCGCTTTGATCAGCTGGAATATCCGAACAATCATAAAGCCGAACAGTTGCTGGTCAATATTGCGGAACAGTTTATTCAATGGCTGAACAGCCGCTTAAAACAGGACCCATCTGCCGGAACTTTATGACAAGTGATGTCGCCAGATGTAGTTTTTGCCTTAACTTTTTGCTGAAAAATGGGTAGGCTATAGCCGTTCATCTACGGTATAGGTCTTATGAAACAGGAAACTGCACTCAAACTCTTAAAAGCGGGCGAAAATGTATTTTTAACAGGCTCGGCCGGTGCAGGGAAAACCTATACGCTCAATCAGTACATCAACTATTTAAAAGCACGTAAAGTGCCGGTGGCGATTACGGCCTCGACTGGAATTGCCGCCACACATATGAATGGTATGACCATTCACACCTGGGCCGGCATTGGTATTAAAGATGTCTTGTCTGATGCCGACCTGAAAAATATGAAAGAGCGCAAATACCTGAAAGAACATCTGGAAAATGCGCAGGTCTTGATTATTGACGAAATTTCGATGCTGCATGCCAAGCAGTTGAATCTGGTCAATCAGGTGCTGAAATATTTTAAGGAAAGCGATGAAGCCTTTGGTGGTATTCAGGTGATTGTCGCTGGTGATTTCTTCCAGTTGCCGCCAGTGGGCAGAAATGATGAACGTAATCGCGATAAATTCTGCTTTATGTCGGAGGCCTGGGTCGAGGCCAAATTCCGGGTCTGCTATTTGACCGAGCAGCATCGTCAGGGCAATGACTTTTTAAATGATATTCTCAATGCGATTCGTCGTCAGAATATTGGCCCGCAGCATCTGCAGGCGCTGCAAAATACCCGTCAGCAGGATATTGGCGACACCTTTACCCGTTTATATACTCACAATATGGATGTCGATACCATCAACTTTAAGCATTTAAATGAAATTGATGCTGAAAGTCGCCAGTTCGATGCCAGCTGTGATGGGAATGACAAACTGATTGAAACCTTAAAATCTTCGGTGCGTGCGCCTGAAACCTTGACCCTGAAAAAACATGCCAAAGTGATGTTTGTTAAAAACAACTTTGATATGGGTTATATCAACGGCAGTCTGGGCGAGGTGATTGGCTTTGAAGAAGATGATGAATATGGCTGCCTGCCGAAAGTCAAACTGACTGATGGCACGGTGCTGCTGGTCGAACCGGAAACCTGGTCGATTGATAATGAAGCCGGAAAAACCATTGCCAGTTTCCAGCAAATTCCGTTGCGTCTGGCCTGGGCAATTACCATTCATAAATCGCAAGGTATGACTTTAGAAGCGGCAGAAATTAACCTGAGCCATACCTTTGAAAAAGGTCAGGGCTATGTGGCACTGTCACGATTAAAAACTCTAGATGGCCTGCGTTTATTGGGCTTTAACGAGCAGGCGCTGGAGCTGGACAGTCTGGCAATTAAAGCCGATCGCCGTTTTCAGGAACTGTCAGAGGAAGCAGAACAGAATTTTGCCGAAATTGACCTGACCGCACAGCATAAAGCCTTCATCCGGCATTGTGGCGGCACCTTGAATGAGGTTGAAATTGAACGCAATGAACGGAAAATCGCACGCAGTGGCGGCAAGCAGAATTATGCCTCAGCAACGCTAGATGAAACCCGGGCCTTGTTTGAAGAAGGTTATGAGATTGAAGATATTGCCCATGAACGTGGCCTGACTCCAGCGACGATTATTAACCATCTGGCGCGTTTGCATAAGGAACAGGGACTAGATATTTCGGTGGCGCATCCGGGTGAGGAAGTGGTGGAGCAAATCCGCAAAATTTATAAACGCCTGCAAAAACGTCAGCAAAGTGATCATTTTAATGATGATGGCACGATCAAGCTGCGCCCGATTGTCGAGCTGACCAGTCCGCGCATGGGCTATGATCAGGTGCGTCTGGCCTTGCTATATGTAGAATAAACTTTTCATCCTTCCGTAATAAAAGAGCATCTTAAAGATGCTCTTTTTTATGCTTATTCGTTATTTAGACGTATTTCAACTCATCTTCATCTTGCTTAAAAACAGCGCCATCTCTTAACAGCTGCCTTATTTAGAATAATGAAACCAACTCATGGAATTTATGCTAAGATGAATTTAATTCATATTTTTATTTTTAAGGCGACATTGCATTCAGCGCAGTGCATCTCCTGATTTTGAGATACTTCATTTCCCATGCTTGAAATTCGTCATTTAAAAACCTTATTGGCCTTACGCGAACATGGTTCACTGGTGGCCGCGGCCAATGATTTATGCCTGACCCCATCTGCCATTTCCCATCAGTTGAAAGAGCTGGATCACTGGTATGGGGTGGAAGTGGTCAATCGTCGCTCGCGTCCGGTGACGTTTTCCAATGTGGGGCAGCGTTTGCTGAAACTGGCAGATGATATTTTGCCGCAGATCCAGATTGCCCAAACCGATATTACCCGGATTGTGCATGGGCAAACCGGCCGGATTATTTTTTCTTCGGAATGTCATAGCTGTTTTGACTGGCTGATGCCGCTGTTAAATCAGTACCGCCAGCAATATCCCGATGTTGATTTGGATTTTGCTTCCGGCTTTGAAGCCAATCCGCATGAATTATTACAACATGCCGAATTTGATTTGCTGATTACCGCCGACCCGATTGCCTTAAAAGGCATCGAGTATTTCCCGATTTTTGAATATGAGTCGCGTCTGGTGCTGTCCAATACCCATCCATTGGTACGTGCTGCGGACATTTCGGTGCAGGACCTGGCCGAAGAAACTTTAATTACCTATCCGGTGGATAAACACCGCCTGGATATTATGGCCAAGCTGTTTATTCCGGCCAATATCTATCCGAAAGCCATTCGCACCACAGATTTAACCCAGATGTTAATCCAGCTGGTGGCCAGCGGTCGGGGTGTGGCGGCCTTACCGGACTGGGTGGTAAATGAATATGAACAAAAAGGTTGGGTCACTTCACGCCGTCTGCATTGTGTTTCGGCAGAAGGACTACGCCGCACGCTGTATGCTGGTTATCGCAGTGAAGAAAAAGAAAAAAGCTATTTTGAAGGCTTCCTGAAACAGCTGGAAAAATTTTCGCAAAAGCGTAGTCATTACTATGCACAATAACATCCGCACAAATAGCGTAATTTTTGAGTAAATAATGGTGAGGATTCAGGTCGTTGAATCATCTGCCAGCTATGCCATTTATTCAGGAAAAACATAAGATGAGATGTTTTTTTAATAAATGGCAGTTACTGAACTTGATAAGCTCAAGTCACAAGATTGAAGTGAGTAAGGGTATGTCCAAAGTACAATGGTTCAGCAGGGATATTTGGATTATTTGTGCAGGTTTTGTCGCGGCGATGCATGTCGGTAAATTACCGCCAGCGGTGCCGGTATTACAGCAGGAACTGGGGATCGGGCTGGTACAAGCTGGTTTGTTGCTGTCGCTGGTGCAAGGGGCTGGTATGCTGTTTGCACTGACCTTGGGCAGTTATGTCGAAAAAATTGGACTGAAACGCTGTGTCTTGCTTGGACTGGGCTTACTAAGCGCAGCCAGTTTGCTCGGTGGGTTTAGCCAAAGCGTCAGCAGTTTGCTGCTGCTGCGGGTAGTGGAAGGATTTGGCTTTTTACTGGTGACCTTAAGTGGTCCGGCCTATATTCGCCAGCTGGTGCCGGCAGAAGAAATTTCCGCCAAAATGGGCTTGTGGAGTGCCTATATGGGCGGCGGCATGGGGATTTCCTTATTACTGACGCCGTGGCTAATCACCATGATGGGCTGGCAAGGGGTATGGCTGACGCTAACACTACTGACCTTAAACCTGTTTGCGCTGGTCGCCACCCGAGTGCCGAAACCGCAACAATCAACCCAGAAAATTGAAGTGTTTCAGCTGATCAAAACCACGCTCAAACATCCACCAGCGTGGATGCTGGCATTGATGTTCGGCACCTATGCCGGACAATGGTTTAGTCTGGTCGGTTTCTTACCGACGATTTATCAGCAAAACGAGATTTCCTTGACGCTGGCAGGCGCATTAACTGCCTCGGTGGCGATTGCCAATGCAGTCGGGACCTTTGCCTGCGGCATCATGTTGCAGCGCGGTTTGCTGCCTAAAACTTTAGTCCAAACCGGTTTTATCATCTTGATGCTGTGTGCCTTAAGTTTCTATATCTTTCAGGCCCAGTTACCATTTTTACTGCAGTTTGCCTGCGTATTTAGCTTTTCGTTATTTGGTGGTCTGGTCGCCGCGGTGGTCTTTGCTCAAGCCTTGCGTTTTGCGCCTAGTCCGGTGGCCATTAGTGCGACCATTGGCATGATTTTACAGTGCTCAGCGACATCGCAGTTTCTGTTGCCACCAGCAATTGCTGCGATTGTTTCTGCCACCGGAGACTGGTTCTGGGTCGGTATTGTGATGGCTGCGTTCTCGGCAATGGGCTGGCTATTATGCCAAAAGCTGTTTCAGGCCGATGTACGTGCCTAATCGTGTATCCGTATCTCTTTAAAGCCGTGTCTGTATGAAGCGGCTATTTAGAACCAATCAATAACGATAAAATGCCGGCGGCAATTAATGGTCCGACCGGCACACCGCGCAGCAAGGCCACACCGGCAACCGTACCAATCAGCAGGCCAGCGACAATATTCGGTTGATGGCTCATCAGCTGTACCCCACGTGCACCGAGCCAGGCCACAAACAGGCCTATGCCAATCGCGAGTATGGATTTCCAGTGCATAAATGATTTCAGGATTTCATCACCGGGGATTTTACCGCTGGCAATGGGCGTTAGTACGCCAATGGTCAAAATGATAATGCCAATATTTAAACCATGCTGTTGCAAGAGCGGAAAATATACTTCCAGTGGTGTGATGCGAAACACGATTAACACCGCGGCGGCAATGGTGACGGCAGTATTGTGACTAAAAATACCGCAGGCCAATAAAATAAGCAGAACAATCAGGTTTAAATCGAGGTGTGACATACAGGCTGAACACGGTGGCATGGGAGAAAAAGAGGCCATTATTGTAGCCTTTTTCAGCGGGGCCTGCTGATAGATTCCAACTCCAGCGCGGTTTCAGTATAAAATACGCCATCTTCCATATTGATACAGCTTTCACTCCACAGGTAATTCGATGACTTTAGAAAAAATGTTGCAATCGCAAGGCTTTGGTTCACGCAAACACTGCCAGCAGCTGATTCAAAATGGTGCGATTGCCATTGAGGGTGAAGTCATCACCCAACCCAAACAGAAACTGCAGTTGCAGGGTTTAAAATTTTCGGTCTATGGGCAGGACTATACCTATCGGGAGAAGGTCTATATCGCGTTAAACAAACCGCAAGGTTATGAGTGTTCACATCAGGCTACCCATCATTTTAGTGTGTTTGATCTGTTTGACGATATTTTGCTGAACCGTGGCCTGCAATGTGTGGGACGTTTAGATCAGGACACCACCGGTTTGTTATTGCTAACTGATGATGGCCAGTTTTTACAGGCGCTGACCCATCCGAAAAAGCATGTGGCCAAAGTCTATCGCATGTACACCGCAGATCCGGTCACAGATGCGCAAATCCAGCAACTGGCAGATGGAGTCGAACTGCGCAATGAAAGCGGCATTTTTGCTGCCACCGATATTTGCCGTCTGGCCGAGCACGAGCTGGAAATGACCATTCATCAGGGTGTCTATCATCAGGTAAAGCGGATGCTGGCAGCAGTTGGCAATAAGGTGGAAAAGCTGCATCGTCAGCAAATTGGCGCTTTAAACCTGCCAGAACTCGAGTTGGGGCAGTGGATCTATTTAGATGACGCCCAGGTACAGCAGGCGCGTACCCGGATGCAGGATTAAACCGGCTTTTAATAGATTGGGCTATTTTAAGAAACAGTGGTAGGTCTGAAACTCATTGTCTTTAATAAAGCCCATCTGTTCATACAGTTGATGCGATTGATAGTTGTTGTTCTGGGTTTGCAGACTAATCCGTAGTGCATTGTTATGACGGGCAAAATGAATTGCGGTATCAATCAGCTGTTTGGCCGAGCCTTGACGACGATAGACCGGCGTCACATAGACATCATCCAGAATATAATAGGTGGTACAGGCCACCGAAGAAAAGCCTAAATACAGCAGGATAAAACCGGTAATCACCTCATCTTTCACATGAATAAAAATCACGCTTTCATGATTTTCAAAACGCTGTTGTAAAAACTGGTGTGAAAGCTTCAGGTTAGAAGATGCACCATAAAATTGACGATATTCATCAAATAATACGGCCAGCTGCTCGAGATCTGCTACGGTTGCGCGTCTGACAATCATCCATGACTCCCTGCATATCTTATTGTTGTCTATGCAGCATAACCAAGTTTTTAGCAGATTAAATTAAAATATTGTTTATAAATACAACACTGTTAACTTTTGTCAGTTTCACCCAAGAGGGCATTTAATTCGGCAAACAGGTCCAGATCTTCATCGTCCAGTGGGGAAGTGTCGGTGCTGACGGGCGCAGGTGTTGGTGTGGCCTGAGTATTTTGCTGTTCTTGCTTGAGCTTTCTTAACTTGATCAGCTGCTCCAGATTAATATTCTGGTTTTCGATAGAAAAAGGAATAGATTTGGTCAGAACGACCTGTTTAAAGAACAGACGAACCGCTTGTGCCGGTGTAATCCCCAACTGTTTAAACACGGCAAAAGCCTGTTTCTTTTCCTGAGAATCCAGGCGAATTTGATAAACTTCAGTTTTTCTCATGATTTTAATTAATTTAAGTGCACTTAACTGTGTAGACACATTTTAATCTAACCATTTGTAATTTCAATATTCATACACAGGAAAAATTGAAATAAATGTAATGACAATTAGATTACAGTGTCAGGTCAAATTGGGAGCTAAACGCCATTGCTGCTTTGCTGATTGGGTCCTGAAAGCAAATATCTTTGGCCAGAAGCTGTAAAGGCGCAGAAAAATCATCTTCCGTTTTATGCTGCACCTGCGGATAAAATGGATCGTTTAAAATAGCAATTCCAAGCTGATTTAAATGCACCCGCAATTGATGCTGCTTACCGGTGACAGGTTTAAGCAAATACTTTGCCAAATGACCGTTATGCGCTAACAGCTCAATATCGGTTTCGCTGTTGGGTACTCCATCCACCACCTGCATGGTATAAAACGGCTGACCTTTTTCCATGCGGTAACGGGTGGTGCAAGGAAAACTTAAATCGGCACGAAAAGGTGCAATCGCATGATAGGTCTTGCGGACCTGACGTTCGGCAAACATTTGCTGATAAAGACCACGACTGGCCGGCTGTTTGGAAAATAGCACCACGCCGGCAGTTTCCCGGTCTAAACGGTGAATCGGGGTCAGCTGTTCATTGCCAGTTTGCTGTTTCAAACGCACCAGTAAGGTTTGCTGCACATATTGTCCGGTTGGGCTCATGGTCAGAAAATGCGGTTTATCTACCACCAGCAAATCTTCATTTTCAAATAAAATCTGATGCTGAAACGGCACCGTTACTTCATGGGCCAAAAAACGATAGTAAAAACAGTGCGTATGCGCCTGAAAAGGACTGTCTGTGTTTAGACGCTGACCATGTGCATCATAGACCAGACCATCCTGAAAGCGCGACAGCCATTCAGCTGCAGAAATATGCGGAAACTGCTGGCACAGGTAGGCATACACTGTACTTGCCGATGATGGCTGCAAGTAAACTTTGCTGGCGCTAACACCATTAATCATCGGGGGAATAAAATCGGCAGTGGAGCTCATGAACGGGTGCACATCTCAAATTAGGCAACAAATGCTGTGAAAAAATACAGATTCTGACGCAGTCGAATAGGCTTTTAAACGGCTGCGATGCTATCATAATTGCTGTTTTGAATCATGTCGCGAGTATTATGCAGTATTCATTTTGTCTGAACCTGAACAATGAACAAGAGACCCAAAATCTGGCTCAGGTTTTGGCGGCGCATTTCCCGCGCGGGGTGATTTATCTGATTGGGGATTTGGGCGCAGGGAAAACCACGCTAACCCGTTATCTGTTACAAAGCTTAGGTCATCAGGGATCGGTAAAAAGTCCGACCTATACCCTGGTGGAGCCGTATCAGGTCAATGGCCAGGATATTTTCCACTTCGACCTGTATCGCCTGAATGACCCGTATGAACTGGAACTGATGGGTATTCGTGATTATTTAGAAACTCCAAATGCCTTATTTTTGTTTGAATGGCCTTCTAAAGGTGGCGATGAAATTCCAGCTGCCGACCTCATTATTGATATTAAAAAATCAGAAGATGAATTAAGCCGTTTTGCAACACTGAGTTCATCTTCGGCTGAGTTACAACAAGCTTTGGAGCAACAGTTTAATCATGCCTAATGATGCGTTAAATCTACGTCGTATTCATACGCTTGAACCTGCATTAGCCAACCAAATTGCTGCAGGGGAAGTGATTGAGCGGCCTGCGTCTGTAGTCAAAGAATTATTAGAAAATGCGATTGATGCAGGTGCAACTGAGCTGATTATTCGTGTGGCACAAGGCGGCAGTACACTGATTGAAATTATTGACAATGGTCGTGGGATTCATGCCGAAGACCTACCTTTGGCGGTCACTCGTCACGCAACCAGTAAAATTCAGACAGCTGATGATTTACATGCCATTGTCAGTTTAGGCTTTCGTGGTGAGGCCTTGGCTTCAATTGCAGCGGTATCTCGTTTGACTTTAGTCAGTAGTCAAACGGAAGATGGTGTGGGTTATCAAGTTGAAGTGAATGGCACGGCTTTTGATCATCAGGAGATTGTGCCGGTGGCTGCGTCGAAAGGAACCCATATTCGGGTGCAGGATCTGTTTTTTAATGTGCCGGCACGCCGTAAATTTTTAAAAAAGCCGGGTACCGAATTTGGCCATATTGAAGAAATTGTGCGCCGTCTGGCACTGACGCATTTTGATATCCGTTTTGTGCTGGAACATAATAACAGCATCAAGCTGAACCTGCCGGTTGCTGACAGCGGCGAGCTGCGTTTTCAGCGTGTACAGCAATTGCTGGGACGACAGTTTACCGAAAATGCTTACTGGATTGATGCCGATAGTATCAGCATGCGTCTGTCGGGCTGGTTGGGCCATCCTTCCGATGCGCGGGCACAGGCCGATTTACAATATGTCTATGTAAATGGCCGGATTGTTAAAGACAAGACCATCTCACATGCGCTGCGCATGGCCTATGATGGTATTTTGCATGGTCATCAGCATGCGGCGTATTTGCTGTTTCTGGAAGTTGAACCTGAAAATATTGATGTCAATGTGCATCCAACCAAGCATGAAATCCGCTTTTTAAACCAGCGTGAAGTGCATGAGTTTGTGCGTCATTATGGCAAAGAAACCCTAGCACAGTTCCAAACCGCCAGTGCCGACTTGGCCACGGCCATGAAAACTGAAACCCCGGAGCCGGTGTTTGCGGCGCAGCCACGTTATCAGGAACAGTTCCAGCTGCATAAAGCAGCCGAAGCCATCGTGCCAGTATCTAATCAGGCGGCACCAGAATTACTGACAGATTTTAGCGATGCCCGCCCGCAAAGTGTGGATTATGCACTACCACAAGGCCAGAAAATGGCCAGTGGCCAGAATACCGGTTATAGCAATGCCTATACCGGTTCACAGCAGCTGAACAATGCGCTGAAAAGCTATCTGGCACCGTTACGTGAGCTGGATGAATCTGCATTATCCAGCCCACAGTCGGCCGCAGGTGAGACGCAGCCAGCTCCGGTAGATGAACATCCGCTTGGGATTGCCATCGCCCAGTTACATGGAATTTACATTCTGGCGCAAAATACCGAAGGCTTGATTATTGTCGATATGCACGCGGCACATGAGCGGATTTTATTACAGCAAATGAAATCGGCTTGGGATAAGCCGGAATTCTGGACCTCACAGCAGCTGCTAATTCCTAAAGTGATTAGCATTAGCCGGATGCAGGCGATGCGGATTGAAGAGCTAAAACCGCAGCTGGCACGTTTAGGGCTGGATCTGGATCAATATGGTGATGAGCAGGTCATTGTGCGTGGGGTGCCGGCGATTTTGCATAAGGCCAATTTTGATGCGCTGATTCCTGAATTGTTGAATGATCTGGACCCGGCCGATGAAGCACAAGCGCTGCTACAAAAACGTGACCAGATTCTGGCCGGCATGGCCTGTCATGGTGCCGTGCGTGCGCATCGTATGCTGAGCCTGTCTGAAATGAACGCCTTGCTGCGCCAGATGGAACAAACCGAATTTGCCAGCCAATGTAATCATGGCCGCCCGACCTGGCGTGCCTTTCCATTGGCTCAATTAGATAAACTTTTTGCTCGAGGAGAGTAGTGGTACATGTCAAATCAATTGCCGGTCATCAATTTAATGGGACCTACTGCAAGCGGTAAAACTGCTTTGGCGTGTGAACTCTATGAACTGGGGCATTTTGAGCTGATTTCAGTCGATTCCGCTTTGGTGTATCAGGATATGGACATTGGCACCGCCAAACCAAGCAAAGCCGAGCAGGCGCGTTATCCGCATCATCTGATTGATATTATTACCCCTTTAGAGGTGTATTCTGCTGCGCAGTTTGTAGAAGATGCCTGTGCTTTAATTGATGATATGCATGCGCGTGGCAAAACCCCGATTCTGGTGGGCGGAACTATGCTGTATTTCAAGGCCTTGCTGGAAGGGTTATCCAGTAATTTGCCAAGTGCAGATTATGCGGTGCGTGCTGAAATTGAAGATAAGGCGGCACGTGAGGGCTGGGAAGCCGTGTATGCCGAATTGTGCGCAGTAGATGCTTTAGCCGGACAGAAATTTAAAGTCAGCGATAAGCAGCGGATTATCCGGGCCTTGGAAGTGTTCAAGTTAACCGGTCAACCTATTACCAAACTACAAGCAGAACAACCCAAAAATGTACCATATCGTTACACTTTTCATAATCACGCCTTGCTGCCAGATCGGGTAGAATTGCATCAACGTATAGAAAAACGATTAGAAATAATGTGGTCAATGGGTTTTTTGAATGAAGTAGAAAGGCTTATTGAAAAATACGATTTAGATGAGAATTTACCCTCTATGCGCTCTGTTGGATACCGACAAGCTTTAGAATTTCTAAAGAAAAGTGATAAAAGTCTCAATAAAAAGCAGGAAATGGAGGATAAGGCCCTATTTGCAACACGACAACTTGCAAAACGTCAATATACTTGGCTCAGATCGTTGCAGGAATCGCATAAAATTCAAACATATTTTACGATAAAGCAGGCTCAAGAAGACTTGCGAAACTGTTACGGATAAAGCAAAATTTATGAACTGTCTTTTTTATAAATTTTAATTGAAAAATAAAGATAGTTTTTGCGCTGATTTTTAATTATTTTTGGAGTTATAACATGTCTAAAGGTCAAACTTTACAAGATCCGTTCTTGAATTCTCTCCGTAAAGAACGTATTCCAGTTTCTATTTTCCTTGTAAACGGTATTAAATTACAGGGTCATATCGAATCTTTTGACCAGTATGTGGTGCTATTAAAAAATACAGTAAGCCAAATGGTTTACAAACACGCGATTTCTACAGTTGTACCTGCACGTAATCCACGTCCTGCTGGTGCACCTGCTGGTGCTCAAGGTGCTGGTGGCTTCGGTGGTCAAGGTGGTGGCTTCGGCGGCGGACAAGGTGGTGGCTTTGGTGGTCAAGGCGGCTTCGGTGGTCAAGGCGGCGGCTTCGGTGGTCAAGGCGGCTTCGGTGGTCAAGGCGGCTTCGGTGGTCAAGGCGGCTTCGGTGGTCAAGGCGGCGGCTTCGGCGGTCAAGGTGGCTTCGGTGGTCAAGGCGCTGGCTTCGGTGGTCAAGCTTCTGGTTTTGACAACGACTCTAAATTTGAAGATTCTCAAGAAGATGACAACAACCGTTAATCAATATTAATGGCTTAAGTCCTCTTATAAAAAAACCGCTGAATTCAGCGGTTTTTTTATTGCTATTGATGGTGAGGTGAAAAGCCAGAATTAAAAAAACCAGTGCAGGCACTGGTTTTTCATTTTTTAAGACCTAGTTATTTTTACGGTCCAGGTTTGGATCTTTAATATCGACAAAGGCATTGCTGCGAATTTCACGTAACCAGCTGTCCAGTTCGGTATCAAACTGACGTTCACCTAGAATCTGGCGTGCCATACGTTCCTGGTATTCGCGGGTCATGTCCTGCTGGCGGGTATCTGTCACCTGTAGAATATGCCAGCCAAACTGGGTTTGAAATGGCTGGCTGATTTCACCTACCGGGGTGCTTTTCATTTGCTGTTCAAATTCAGGCACCATCACTCCAGGGCTAACCCAGCCCAGGCTACCGCCATCACGGGCAGAACCGGTATCGGTTGAGAAAGTACCGGCTAAGACTGCAAAATCTTCACCGGCTTTGAGGCGGTTATACAAGCTGTCAATCATGTGCTTGGCATTTTCTGGGCTTACCACTTCTGTCGGCTGAATCAGAATATGACGGGTTTGATATTGTGGGACCAGCGCGCGCTGTTCACCGGCTTTACGATCGACCAGTTTCAGCACATGAATACCATCATTGACTGCAATCAGCTCAGTGGTCTGACCGACGTCAAGTGCACTTACACGTGCAGCCAGTTCAGCCGGAATTTCAGAAAGGCTGCGGAAACCCATATCAGCCGATTCAACTTTGGTGGCAGCTGTACTGAACTGCTTGTTAATGGCATTGAGGTCATTGCTGTTATTCAGTGCAGTTTTAACCTGTTCCGCGGTGGCCTGTGCATTTTCACCGGATACGCGCACATGCAACACATGCGCCTGACTGCCTAAAGCGGCCTGACCTTGCGGGGTTTTCAGGAAGTTATCGACATCCTGATCGCTAATTTTAATTCGCGACATCACCACTTGCTGACGCAGACGGTTAATTGCCAAATCTTCAGCAATACGGTTGCGTAAAGAGGCATAGGTCCCCGGTGCAATACGGTCGACTTTCTGCTGGAAATCTTCCAGACTTTTGCTGCCATTTTGTTGGGCCACACGCATCACCGCTTCATTTAAGGCTTTTTCATCAGGCTTGATGTTATAGCGTTTTACCTGTTCCAGCTGTGCCTGACGCACGATCAGTTGTTCTAAGGCCTGTTGTTGTAGATATTGAGCCGGTGGCACGGTTTTGTTCTGTGCCTGTAATTGTTGCTGCATTTCAGCAGCGGTTTGCGCTAAATCACTTTGTAGGATGACACTGTTATCCACCACGGCCACGACCTGATCTACAGTTTGTGCAAAAGCAGGTGCAGCTGAAGAAATACATAAAGCTAAGGCAGTGGCTTTAAAAAATTGTTTTAACTGTGGTGTCTTCATTAACGTTGTGTCCAAGTTTGATTAGTTCTATTAAACCCTAAAATACGGTTTTCAAGTAAAGATGCAAGTTTATTGTTGAAACTGCCGAGGCCTTTCAGGTTTAATTCGGCCATGATGGCGCGTTTCGGCTTGACGTTGTGATCGGAGACATCATCCAGATCATTATAATAAGAGCGGCCGTAGACCGAGATGCCCCAGCAGCAGGATTCATAGTTCACACCGAGTAAATATTCACGGGCGACGCTATTGTCCAAATCGTATTGGGCATGACCCAGAATACGCCAGTTGTTGTAGACCGGTTGAATGAACGAGGCCACCACCTGATCATAATGATCCTGACGGTTTGGAATATGACGACGGTTAATATAGCCGACATTGTATAAATTGCCTTGTTCACCGGTATAGAACAGGTGCAGATCGCGCTGGGCATTGTCACCGTTTGACATCCAGGCGGCATTGGCACCAATATTCAGGTTTTCGGTTAACTGGCTGACCAGACTCACTACCGGGCCGGTGCGGCTTTCGGTATCAAAGCTGTCTGCAGTATTTTCCAGGGTCACACGACGATCTTCAAAGAAGAAGCTTTGACCCAGGCTGGCGCGAATCCGCTCTAAACCTACTTCATCAAACAGGCTATAGCTTAAACCGAGTGACAGGAAGTTGTTGTCTTCCAGGCGGTCATGACCATAGAAACGGTACGGACTAAACAGCTGGTCATAGTTAATGGAAGAGGTGGCTGAATCAAAGTTTGGATGGCCATCCTGATTCTGATACGGCGCGTAGGCATAGAAGGCACGCGGGGTAATGGTTTGTAGGAAGTGGCCTTCTTTTTCAAAGGTCAGGCCGGCGTCCAGGGTAAACTGCGGTACTGTTACCGATTTATTTTCACTTGAGCTATTGGTCAGAGTACCGCTGTTATTGTCATAAAACGCGATGGTGTCTTTATCAAAGAAAGTATTGACGTTGCGAAGTGACACTTCTGGAATTACAAAAGACCACGGGTTGCGGTAATTATAACGTACTTTAAAATCGTTATAGATACGGGTACCGCTTGGCTCATACGTATTTAGATCATTGGTATGACCTTCAAGATGGTTGATATCTTTTTTGAAATAAGCAGTATCGTGATTGAATTCAAGCTGGAAGCCTTGTGGATTACCAGTTTTATAATTTAATAAAAACTGAGGTAAACGCGCATACGGACGGTCTTCATCTGGAATAGTCGGGTCCAGCGTGTGGAAATCTTCAACTTTTAGCTGCGCTCTTAAACCCGGAATGCCATTGCGATAATTTAGTTCCCAGGCGCGGCGTAAGTTCAGGTCGGTTCTGGAGTTCGGGTTGTTGTTTAAGTCAGCAAAATAGTCTTTATCTGAAGCGTAGTTATATTCCAGATTGGTATTGAACTGCTCGTTAATCTGCCAGTTATGCAGAAAGTGAAAATCCTTACGATCTTCATCATTGTATTTATTGTCAGAGGCCAGGTAGCCGCCCCAGATCTGACCCTGACCAAAATTCTCGGTCAGATAGCGGAATTCACCTTCCAGCATCGGGCCACGGTCACCAATATAGCGTGGTGTCACGGTGGCATCATAGTTTGGAGCCAGGTTCAGGTAGACCGGTACCGCCAGTTCAACTCCACCATCATTGGTAAAGCCAAAACTCGGGGTCAAAATACCGGTAGTACGACGGTCATCAATCGGGAAGTTAAAATATGGCACTGCCAGCACCGGCACATCTTTTACATACAGTTTGGTGCCACGGGTTTCACCGCGACCGGTTTCCTGATTTAGCTTGATTTCATCGGCCTGAATTTTCCAAGTCGGTGCCTGTTCAGGCGGGCAGGTGCTATAGGTGGCATTGTTCAATACCAAGGTATTGGTTGAAGTGCGGGCAATCTTTTCCGCCATGCCATGTGCGTGCTGTTCTTCTGCAATATAGAAGCTGTTGTGTAAATCGCCTTGCTGGGTTTTCAGGTTGTAATTGATCTGGTCGCTTTGCGCCAGTAAACCGGCTTGCGCCATTTGTACCCGGCCTTCGGCACTGGCATAGGTCTGGGTCTGGTCAATGGTAATTTTATCGGCACGAATCTGGCGGCCTTGCTGGTCAATGACCACATTGCCTTCTAAAACCGAATCCCCATTAGGATTATAGTGACCATAATCAGCGGTAACGGTCGAGGTGGCTTCTTCAGCAGCAACGGCCACGGTGTCCGGGCTAATTGGCGTGACCCAGGCGCCCTGGCAATAGGCTGAACTCAGCTCTTGGCCAAAACGCTGCTGGGCTTCCGGCGCGGTTTTATCGACATAATACTGTTCAAAAAACGACTGGCCCGGATAAGCATCCTGAATGCTCTGTTTGAGTTGTTGATTGGTGATGGATGAAGCGGGCTCTGTGGTCTCTGCATGACTGCTCATCGCGTGTCCACATAACAGGGTCAAGATCGCAGTCGCTAAAGGATTAAATTTAAACTGATGCTTCATTTGTCTCATTAACCAAGAGTGCTTAATCGCAATTAATTATTGTCGCATCATAGAGAAAAAGCGCAGAAGTAGCTACACTTAGCACTTTAAAAACTCAGCCTGTATTAGAATTTATTGCAAATGAATACACAACGTGAACAATTGATACAAACATGGATTACATCTGTACTCGGTTCAGATCAATTTGAAACTCATTTTTTAGCAGGCGATGCAAGCTTCCGTCGTTATGCACGAATCAAATTGAATAATAAAACATTTATGCTGATGGATGCACCACCAGAAAAAGAAGATTGTGGTCCTTTTGTGACGATTGATGAATTTTTTGATGCGCATGGTGTACGCGTGCCGCATATCATCGCCAAAGATCTGCAGCAGGGCTTTTTGCTACTGGAAGATTTTGGTGATGTATTGCTCTCGACCCTGTTAAATGAACAGACCGTCGATGACTACTATGCACAAAGCTTCAAGCAGCTGATTCAGTTGCAGTCCATTGCCGGCGAAGGCCATTTCCCGGACTATTCCTATGAAAAACTGATCAGTGAAATGGAGCTGCTCACCGACTGGATGTTGCCATCATTACAGATTCAGCCAACCGCAGAAGAAAGCGCGCTAATCAAGCGTACCTTTGCCATTCTGGCCAATGTGGCTTTGGCTCAGCCACAAGTGATTGTACATCGTGATTTTCACAGCCGGAACCTGATGAAAATTGCAGGTGAAACCGAACTTGGGGTGATTGATTTTCAGGATGCGGTAATTGGCGCCGATACCTATGATCTGATTTCAATTACCCGCGATGCCTATGTGCAGTGGAATGCAGATCGTGTCTATCGCTGGTTTAAAACCTTTTATGATTTGCTGCCGGAAAGCGCCAAGCAGGAGCGTGATTTTGAGCAGTTCAAGAAAGACGCCGACCTGATGGCGATTCAGCGTCATATCAAGATTCTGGGTATTTTTGTGCGCCTGTTCGAGCGTGATGGCAAATCGGGTTACTTAAAAGATTTGCCGCGCGTGATGTGGTATCTACTGGAAGAATCGCAGCCTTATGCCGAATTGCAGCCTTTTATGCAGTTTATTCGTGAAAAAGTTATGCCGGCATTTGAAGCCAAATATGGCCGTTATGAGGTAGCTGCCTGATGAAAGCCATGATTCTTGCTGCCGGTTTAGGTAACCGGATGCGTCCTTTAACCTTGCATACGCCTAAACCCTTGCTGGAAGTGGGCGGTAAGCCGCTGATTGTTTGGCATATCGAAAAACTGCAGCGCATTGGCGTAACCGAAATTGTGATCAATACCGCCTGGCTGGGTGAAAAACTGGCTCAGGCTTTGGGGGATGGCAGCCAGTTTGGCGTTAATATTCTCTGGTCGCATGAAGGCGAAGGTCTGGAAACCGCAGGCGGGATTATTAACGCGCTGCCGCTGCTCGGCAATGAGCCCTTTATTCTGGTCAATGGCGATGTCTGGACCAGCATGGATTTTGCGCCATTATTGTCGGTACAACTACAGGAACAGCTGGCGCATCTGGTGCTGGTGGAGAATCCGGCGCAGCATCCGCAAGGCGATTTCACCTTATCGGAACAAAAAGCTTATACCTTTGATCAGGGTAAATCGGGTGAAAATCTGACCTATAGCGGTATTGCCGTGATTGATCCGCAGATGTTCCAGGGCTTGGAAGGTGGCAAGCGTCCACTGGCACCGTTATTGAAACAGGCCATGCAGGATGAAAAAATTGCCGCCAGCAAATTGCAGGGTGTCTGGGTAGATGTTGGCACTCCTGAGCGATTAAATGCACTGGATCAACAAATTCAGCAAGGTGTGTACGCTTAAGTGCATATTCACTAAGCACTCGCTGCTGTGACTTGGCAGATAAATCGGTATACTTTCAGCTAACTTTTTCGAGACGTTCATTGTTTATGCATACGTTTTTTCAGGAACTCAAGCAGGGTAGTCAGGCCTTGGGTTTAGAGCTCAGCGATGAGACTTTAAATTTATTACTCCAATATCAAGATGCTTTGGTGCTATGGAACAAAGCGTATAACTTGACCGCAATTCGTGATCCGAAAGAAATGCTGGTCAAGCATTTGCTCGACAGCCTGAGTATTCTCAACGATTTACCTGCCGGCCGTTTGCTGGACATTGGTACCGGTGGCGGTATGCCGGGCATGATCATTGCCTTATGTCAGCCGGAACGTCAGTGCGTGTTGCTGGACTCGAATGGCAAAAAAATCCGTTTCTTGAAGCAGTTTATTGCCGATCTGAAACTGCAAAACGTGGTGGCGGTCCAAACCCGAGTCGAAAATGAAGACAGTATCCGTGAGTTAGGCCAGTTTGATGTCATCACCAGCCGTGCCTTTGCATCTCTGACCGATTTTGTGGCGGCATCAAAACCGTTTATGCATGGACAGAGTATTATTGCTTCCATGAAAGGTCTGATTCCGGCCGATGAGGTTGAAGCATTGAAAGATGAGTTCAGCTGTGAAATTATCGAGCTAAAAGTTCCACGTCTGGACGAACAGCGTCATCTACTTTTATTAAAACATATTTAATTCATTCTAAGGATTGGGGTTACCATGGCACAAATTATTGCGATTGCGAACCAGAAAGGTGGTGTCGGTAAAACTACAACCGCAGTAAATTTGGCAGCATCGTTAGCTGTTTTGAAAAAGCGCGTTTTACTTGTGGATATGGATTCACAGGGAAATGCCACGATGGGTTCTGGTATCCAAAAAAACGACCTTCTATATTCCATTACCGATGTGTTGCTAGGCGAAGTGCCAATTGAAACGGCCATTACCAAATCGGAAGTGGGTTATAAGGTTTTAGGCGCAAACCGTGATTTGTCCGGTGTGGAACTGGCTATTGCCGAGCAGGAAGGGCGCGAGTTTATTCTGCGTGATGCACTGGGCGAAATTGAAAAAAGTTTTGACTACATTATTGTCGATTGTGCGCCAAGCTTAAGCTTAATTACCGTGAATGCGCTGGCTGCGGTACAGGGCGTGATGATTCCAATGCAATGTGAATACTATGCGCTGGAAGGTCTGGCCGATTTAACCCAGACCATCGACCGGATTCAGCAGGCTTTAAATCCAGAGCTGGAAATTATTGGTGTGCTGCGAACCATGTACGATGCGCGTAATGCATTAACCCGTGATGTGTCTGAAGAGCTGCAACAGTATTTTGGCAAAAAGCTGTATGACACCGTGATTCCACGTAATGTGCGTCTGGCCGAAGCACCGGCGCATGGTTTGCCTGTAATTTATTTTGAGAAAAGTTCAAAGGGTGCAGTTGCTTACCTGAATCTGGCAGCTGAAATGTTAAAGAAAAGCAAAGTGAAAAAAGGAAGTAAAGCATGACCATAAAAAAACGCGGACTCGCCAAAGGTCGTGGTTTGGATGCCTTACTTGGGTCGATCCAGAAAGAAAAATTACAACTTGAAGCCCAGTCTTTGGATCATGGTCAGCTAAAACAGATTGATGTGCATTTATTAAAACGGGGTGAATATCAGCCACGCCGTTTTATCCATGAACAGGACTTACAGGAACTTGCCGCCTCGATTGAAAAACACGGGGTCATGCAACCGATTGTGATTCGTCCGATTGATGACGAACAGCATCCGTATGAAATTATTGCTGGTGAACGTCGCTGGCGTGCCGCACAGCTGGCGGGACTCACCGAAGTTCCGGCAATTGTCCGTGACCTGACCGATCAGGTGGCGATTGCACTGGCTTTAATTGAAAATATTCAGCGTCAGGATCTGAATCCGATTGATCAGGCCATGGCCTTGCAGCGCTTCCATGACGAGTTTGGTCTGAGCCATCAGGAAATTGCCGACACCGTCGGTAAGGCACGAACTACGGTCAGTAACCTGTTGCGTTTGTTGACTTTAACTGAAGAAGTTAAAGACCTGATGCAGCAAGGGCTGCTGGATATGGGCCATGCGCGCGCCATTTTGACCTTAAAAGCCAAAGATCAGCTGAAAGTGGCTGAACTGGTGATTGAAAAGAGTTTGTCGGTCCGTCAGACCGAACAGCTGGTGCGTGACTGGAGCGCACCAAAAACAGAAAAACCAAAAGCAGAACCGGCACCGGATATTCAGCAACTGACACAACGTCTGTCAGAGCGTTTCAGTGCCAATGTCAAAATTGATCATAACAAGCAGGGTAAGGGGAAGCTGGTGATCAGCTATCACTCCTTAGAAGAACTAGATGGTATTTTAAATATCTGCTTGGCTGATTAATTTTTATTGTAGATTTATTGGGGAAAATCGAATGTGGGAATTGGTAAAAGCAGGCGGCTGGCTGATGCTGCCGTTACTGTTGTGCTCTGTGTTTACGTTGGCCATCAGTATTGAACGTTTTTTACGTCTTAAGCGTGCCGGTGTGGTGCCGAAAGCCTTGCAATTACAAACCGGACAGCCGGTGCAAGGCGTGTTACAGCAGTTGCAGCAATCGGAAAATTTACAGCACAGTACTTTGGGCCGAATCTTTATGGCTGGTGCGCAAAATAAACACCAGTCTGAACAGTTTGCGCGTGCGCAGATGGAAGCGACAGCCTCTCAGGAAATTGGCTATCTGGAAAAAAATATTAATTTCCTCGGGACTTTAAGTGCTGTGGCGCCGTTGCTGGGCTTATTGGGGACCGTTCTGGGGATTATTGAATCTTTCCTGATGATTGATATCAGTTCAAGCAATCCGACTTTAATGATTCCAGGGATTTCCAAGGCGCTGATTACCACCGCAGCGGGTATGCTGATTGCGGTGCCGGCCTTATTTGCTTACCGTTATTTCCAGCGTCTGGTACAGGAATATGTGGCCGAGCTGGAACAGCAGGCGACATTGTTTCATGCTGCGCTGTTTCATCAAACCCAGATTGTTGATGAAGACATTAAAAAAGCAGGCTAAGGTGACCTATGAAATTCAAACGCTCGCAAGTGGAAGATATTCATATTAACCTGACACCGATGATTGACTGTTTGCTGTTTATTCTGGTGTTCCTGTTACTGTCCACCAGTTTTAACCAGTTTAGCCGGATGAACCTGACCTTGCCGGAAGCGCAAGGGGTGCCACCGAAAGCCTATGACCAGAAAGTCGAGGTGGTGGTCGATGCCTCCGGGCATTATTCGGTTAACGGGCAGGCGCTCTCCAGCAAGGAAGTTGCTGATTTAAATACAGCAATTAAACAAATTTCCAATGATCGACGTGATTTAATGTTTATCATTGCGGCAGACGCGAAAGCTTCTCATCAGGATGTGATTCGTGTCATGGATGTTGCGGGACAACTGGGTTTCGTCAACATTAACATCAGTACGAAAGTACCAACTCGAGGCTATTAGTGAATCCGGATTATAAAGTCTACCTGCGTCTACTCGGTTATTTAAAACCTTTCTGGGGAATCGCGATTCTGGTTGTGGTGGGTTTTGCCATCAATGCGGCGACTGAAGTTTCAGTGGCCAAGTTGCTGGAAAAAATTATTACGGCAATTCAGGTAAAAGACTACACCTTCACCCACCTGTTTCCTTTTCTGGTGGTGTTGCTGATGTTTTTCCGTGGTGTCGGCCTGTTTCTGGGCGGCTACTATACCGCGGTCATTTCACGTAATCTGGTGTTTAATGTGCGCCAGGAAGTATTTGCCAAATTGCTGCGCTTACCGTCGCAGTATTATCTGGACAATACCAGTGGCCACATTACTGCCAAAATCATGTATAACGTGGAGCAACTGACAGCGGCCTCCACCGAATCTTTACGTACCTTGCTGCAACAGGGTTTAATTACCATCGCCTTGCTTGGTTACCTGTTTTATAGCAATTGGCGTTTGACCATCTGTATCCTGATTTTTGCCCCGCTGATTGGCCTGTTAATCCGGAAAGCCGCCAAGCGTATGCGTAAGCTGTCAATTCAGGTGCAGGATACCATGGGTGATGTGAACCACGTGGTGCAGGAAACTGTAAACGGCAATCTGGTGGTGAAAGGTTTTGCCGGTCATCAATACGAGCAGGAACGCTTTAAACAGAACTCACTGGAAAACTTGCGCCGCGGCCTGAAAATGGTAGCTGTGCAGCAGCTCAACAGTCCGGTGGTACAGCTGATCATGTCGATTGCACTTTCCATTGTGATCTGGATTGCACTGCGCCCGGAAATTTTACGCGATACCTCAGCTGGTGAATTTGTGGCTTATATTACTGCTGCCGGGATGCTGAGCAAACCAATTAAAGCGCTAACCGATATCAACGAAAAACTGCAACGCGGTATGGCGGCGGCGCATTCTGTATTTGAACTGCTGGATATGCCGGAAGAAAAAAATACTGGTACCTTAACTCCAGCCTTAAAAGGCAATATTGAATTTGATCAGGCCAATCTGGTCTATGCCGATGGCCATCATGCCATTCATGACTTTAGCCTGAATGTTAAAGCCGGTGAAACCGTGGCACTGGTCGGACGTTCAGGGGCGGGCAAAAGCTCACTGGTCAATTTGCTGGTGCGTTTTCAGGAATTATCTTCAGGCGGGATCAAACTGGATGGGCTGGATATTCATCAGATTGAACTGAATAGCCTGCGTACCCAAATTGCCATGGTCAATCAGCAGGTGGTGCTATTTAATCGTACCGTGCGTGAAAATATTGCGTATGGTCAGCTGGAAGGTGCCTCGGATGAAGAGATTATCGCGGCGGCCAAAGCGGCGTATGCGCATGATTTTATTATGGCCTTACCACAAGGTTATGACACACCACTCGGTGCGCAGGGTTTAAACCTGTCCGGTGGTCAGCGTCAGCGTATCGCGATTGCCCGTGCCATTTTGAAAAATGCGCCGATCCTGATTTTGGATGAGGCGACCAGTGCATTAGACAATGAATCTGAATACTTTATTCAACGTGCCTTTGATGCAGCGATGCAGAATCGTACCACCATTGTCATTGCACACCGTTTATCTACCATTGAAAATGCCGACCGTATTGTGGTGATGGATCAGGGGCGTATTATTGAGCAGGGTACCCATCAGGAACTGTTAAACCAGCAGGGTGCTTATTATCAGTTGCATCAGCGCAATTTCGAGGAATAATCAGCCATGTCATTTGCACAATTCATTCAGGACGCTTGGAATAAGCAAGCCAAATGGTTGGTTGTGCTACGGCCATTGGCGCTATTATATCGTGGTGGCAGTGTGCTGAATCAGAAGCTGTATGCTTCGGGGATGAAAGCAGCCTATACCGCACCAGTGCCGGTGATGGTGATTGGCAACATTACCGTAGGCGGTAGCGGTAAAACACCGCTGCTGATCCATCTGGTCAATTATCTGCATAGCCTGAATGTGCGTGTTGGGGTAATTAGCCGCGGTTATGGTGGCAAAGGACCATTTCCGGCCTATGTTGATTTTGAATCGACGCCGGACATGGTCGGCGATGAACCCTGTCTGATTGTACAATCTACCGGTGCGCCAATGGCGGTCGGTGCCAATCGTCAGCAGAGTATTGAATTGCTGCTGTCCAGACATGAACTGGACCTGATTATCAGTGATGATGGTTTGCAACATCTGGCGCTCAATCGCCAATTGGAATGGATTGTGCTGGATAATAATCGCGGTCTGGGCAATGAAAAAATTCTGCCTGAAGGTTATTTGCGAGAGCCGAAAAGCCGCCTGAATACAGCAACCGTGATTGAACATGCGGCACAGCCAAGTTCAGCGCTGAATATGCATCTGGAAGTGGCTGAGCCTTATTTACTTAATGCCATAGAGGGTAAGGTGTTTAATCCGCAAGATGCTTTTTATGCCGTGGTTGGGATTGGTTTTCCGCAGCGTTTTTATCGCACCTTAGAGTCGATGGGCATCCAGCAATTCCAGTGCCACGAATTTCCAGATCATCATGATTATGAAATTGATGACTTGCAGTTTGAAGATCATCAACCGATTATTACCACCGAAAAAGATGCGGTGAAAATTTTGCCCTTGCTGAAACAGTATCCTGATTTTAACCGGGAAATCTGGGTGGTGCCGGTTGAAGCGGTATTGTCACCTGCTTGTTATCAGGTTTTGCATCAACAGTTAGCGCAACTGGGTTTGACCCTGAATGAAGGACAGTTATGAAACACATCGTTATTCCTGCACGTTTTGCCAGTTCACGCTTACCGGGTAAGCCCTTACTTGAAATTCATGGCCGTCCCATGATTTTACGGGTGGTGGATCAGGCCAAAAAAGTTGAAGGTTTTGATGACTTATGTGTGGCGACAGATGATGTGCGTATTGCCGATGTCTGCCGCGCTGAAGGGGTGGATGTGGTCTTGACTTCAGCGGATCATCCTTCTGGGACTGACCGTTTAAGTGAAGTAGCGCGGATTAAAGGCTGGGCCAGTGATGACATTATTGTCAATGTGCAAGGTGATGAACCTTTGTTGCCCGCGCAGCTGGTGAAACAGGTGGCGCAGCTCTTGGTCGATCAGCCTGGCTGTTCGATGTCGACACTGTGTGAACCGATTCATGCACTGGATGAGTTCCAGCGTGACAGCATTGTCAAAGTGGTGATGTCCAAGCACAATCAGGCTTTGTATTTTAGCCGCGCGACCATTCCTTATGATCGTGACGGGGCGAAAAATGCCGTGCCGCAATTGCATGATCAGGCTTATCGTCATTTGGGCCTGTATGCCTATCGGGTAAAACTGTTACAGGAATATGTGACTTGGGAGATGGGGCTGCTGGAGCGTCTGGAAAGTCTGGAGCAGCTGCGGGTGCTGGAAAATGGACATCGGATTGCGATTGCCGTGGCTGAAGCCAATTTACCACCGGGTGTCGATACCCAGGAAGATCTGGATCGCCTGAATACGCTTGATCTTGCGCATTTTGAATCGTAGAGCTGGCCATGCAGAATGAAGTGACTGCGCAGATTTATCCCTGGCAGCAAACAGTTTGGGATACACTAACGGGCAGATTTCCCCAGTTGGGCCATGGACTGCTGTTTTATGGTAAAAAAGGCTGTGGCAAAGAAGCTTTTGCGCAGCAGTTTCTGGCCTGGATTTTGTGCCAGCATCGTCATGAGCGCAATCTGCCCTGTGGCGAGTGCGGCAGTTGTCAATGGTTAAAATCAGATACGCATCCGAATTATGTTTATGTCACGATCGATGAAGAGAATAAAAAACAAAACGCGAAAATTAAGATCGAGAAGATCCGTGATTTATTACCATTTGTGCAACAAACCGTAGATGGCTGGCGGGTCATTGTGATTGAGCCGGCAGAAGCCTTGAATATTGCTTCTGCCAATGCCTTGCTAAAAACACTGGAAGAGCCGGGCGAGCGGGTGGTGATTATCCTGCTGGCCGATCATTACCTAAAGCTGCCCGCGACTATTCGCAGTCGTTTACAGCATTTTGCCCTTGACCGGATTGCTCCGGAACTGGCCCATGATTTTTTAAGCCAGCACTTGCCGGAAAGCAGCGAGCAGCAAAAACAGCTGCTGATGAACCTGTCCAATCAGATGCCGCTGCAAGCCATTCAGGTGGCCGAGCAGGACTGGTTCTTTAAGCGCGCTGACTTTGTGCAAGACTGGCAAAAATTGGTCAGTCAAAAAAATATGCCGATGGCAATTGCGACCAAGTGGAATAAAGAGCTGAGTTTTAGTGAATTTGGTCAGATGTTTGAATACTTGTTGTCAGATTTGATTTGTGTCAAGCTAAATCAACCGGTGAAAAACATCGACCTGACACTAAGCGCGCTGGCCGAGCAGTATTCGCTGGAAGCATTATTTGATATTTATAGTGATATACAACAATCAAAACAGATGACAGAGCAGAACGTTCAAAGCAATCTGATTCTTGATCAGCTGTGTATAAAATTGATGAATCTTTAAGGGGAAACAGTATGCAGCCACGTATGGGCGGAATTATCCAGGCCAATATTCCAGATCTAGAAACGCTCTATTTAAGTTATATGCCCTATGTGGTCGATGGCGGACTGTTTATTCCTTCCAAGCAACCGGTGCAGATGGGCGAAGAAATCTTTGTACTGGCGACCTTGCCGGAACAATCACAAAAAATTCCACTGACCGGTAAAGTAATCTGGATTTCACAAAAACAGAATGGGGTGAAATTACAGGGCTTTGGTATTCAACTCAGTGGTGAAAAGGGTCTGTATTACAAAGCAGAAGCAGAAAGACTACTGGCAGGACTTAAGTCTTCAAATCGAAACAGTTACACTATGTAGTCTGTTCTAAGCTGTTGTAGGAAACGCCTGTGTTTGTAGATACGCATTGTCATTTAACCATGCTCGATTTAACTCCGTATGATGGAAATCTGGATCTGGCATTGGCGCAGGCGCGAGAAGCCGGCGTATCTAAATTTATGAGTATTTCGGTCGATCTGGATGACCATATCGAACTGGCAAAAATTGCCGCACGTCATGCAGATGTCGGTTATACCGTGGGTGTGCATCCTTGTGAAGATGCGGCCACCATGGCGCGTGCCACCACTGACTATCTGGTCGAGCTGGCACAACCGGAAAAAGTCTGGGCGCTGGGGGAAACCGGGCTGGATTATTATCACAGTACCGATTTTATTGCCGAGCAGAAAGACTGTTTTGCCAGACATATCCATGCCTCGCAAATTGTAAAAAAACCGGTGGTGGTGCATACCCGTTCAGCCAAGCATGATACGGTTGATATTATCCGCGCGGAAAAATCAACCCATGGGATTTTGCACTGTTTTACCGAAGATTGGGAAACCGCCAAAGCGGTACTGGACTGCGGTTACTATGTCTCTTTCTCGGGTATTGTGTCTTTTAAAAATGCCCAGGATTTACGGGATGTGGCCAAGCAGGTGCCACTAGATCGCGTTCTGATTGAAACCGATTCACCGTATCTGGCACCAATGCCATATCGTGGTAAATCAAATGAACCAAAATATGTCCCATATGTAGCCAAAGCCCTGAGTGATGTATATGATAAGTCACTGGAAGAGATGGCTTTCATAACCATGCAGAATTTTGAAAACCTCTTGAACCAAAAGTAAAAATCTAGAAATTTTTAAAACTGACCGATAAGTGCATAAGAGAGAGTTTATAGGGTGAAGATGGATCGTCAGGCTCAATTTCGAGCAAGAGAAACCTTAATTTTTCAAGTTGCAGAGCAGTTGCTATTAGAAAATGGCGAAGCAGGGATGACGCTTGATGCCTTGGCTGCAGAATTAGACCTGGCCAAAGGCACGCTTTATAAACATTTCCAGAGTAAAGACGAGCTGTACATGTTGCTGATTATTCGTAATGAGAACATGCTGCTCGAAATGATCAAGGATGCTGAGAAAAAGTTTCCTGAACATTTGGCCTTCTTTATGCTGCATCACTTGCATCATCCAGAGCGCACGGTACTGTTCCATCAGATTGAAGAGCGCCTGTCGACTACCGGTATGGGCATCAACCATCTGTTTAATGAGCTGTATCAGGTGCGTAAACAGCGCTTACGCCTGATTATTCGCATGACTGAGCATTATCTGGAATCAATTCAGAGCAAAATGTCGGTGCGTGACTATCTGGCTTCGATCTGGTCCTTGACGCACGGCGCGGCGGCCATTCTAAACTCCAGTTTCTATCAGCGTTACCTGGGTTCACGTGACACCTTGCGCGTGGCCTATATTGACCAGGCACTGGCCTTGCCGAAACAAGTTCAACATCTCGAACAGATCGCTTAAACCTCATGACTAGATCGCATCACTTCTCATCTGTTCGTGGTTTTACACTCATTGAATTGATGGTGGTGATTGTGGTCATGGCCATTGCCGCCTCACTGGTGCTGATGAATATTGGCGGGGTGGACCAGCGCAGCGCCATGCAGGCACGTGAAGTGTTTTTGATGGATGTGAAGAAGTTGCAACGCGAAGCAGACGATCAATCGCGTGTGCTGGCTCTAAATGTTCAAAATGCCACCGATGTGTCACCATTTCGTTATGAAGTTCTGGAATATTTGCCAGCAACCACCGCTACCGACAGTTCAAGCGTCATGCTCAGTCAAACCGCGACCCGCTGGCAAAAATATGCCGAATTTGAGATGCAAAGTTTGCCCGATGGGGTGAGCTTTCAGATTCAGCCCTTACAACACGGCTTTGAGAATGCGCAGAATGCCGCCTTGCTGCAAGGCGATGCGCCGAAACTGATCTGGCTCGGTAATGGCGAAATTAAACCGGTACGGATTCAGTTTTATTTCGAGCAGCGTCCGGTTGGGGCTGAAATCGAAATTGATCATCTGGGTAAGATCGTGAATGAAGAATAGATTATTTTCAGCCTTCTTATCGCCTGATCTGCAAAAACTGAGCCGGCTTTTTTCCAGCTGTTCAACATCCGCGTACCGATTACGAGCATATCCGCATCAGACCCGATTCAAGCGTATTGCCGGTTTTACCTTATTAGAAGTGATGGTGGCACTGGCGATTTTCGCTACAGCGGCCATGGCGCTGACTCAAGTGGCCATGCAATATACCCAGTCCACCTCTCATGCCATTTTAAGAACCAAAGCGCAGTTTATGGCCTTAAATGAACAGGCTCTAATGGAAATCCAGCAGGACTGGCTGACGGGTACGCAATCAAAACAGGTCACCCTGCAAGGTGAAAGCTGGCAAATTGATAAAAGCGCACAGCCCACCATTAGCCCGAATGTGCAGCGGGTAGAGGTGCAGGTCAGCTTATTTAACCCCGATACCGGACAAGTAGAAGCCGGGATCACCCATTTGGTGTTTTTTAATCATCGGGTGGCGCAATGATTAAGGCTAAACGCGGATTTACTCTGGTCGAGCTGCTGGTGGCCATTGCCATCTTTGCGGTGCTGTCTGCCTTAGGCTGGAAAGTATTTGATTATCTGGTCAAGGTCAAAGACCGTAACCAGTGGCATGAACAGCAGTTAGAAGGATTGCAGGGTGCCTATCAGCAAATCTTGCGTGACAGCATTCAGATTGTACCGCTGACGGCCAACATCAATAATGATATTCAGCCAGCTTTGGTACTACAAAACGGCCGTTTTAATTTTAGCAAGACCGGTGTGACCGATCCTTTGCAGCAGGGCATTGCCCCCACTGAACGGATTGAATATCAGTACCGGGCCGATGAACAAAAACTGTATCGTCTGAAATATGCCAATTTGCATCAGTCCGGGCATGATCAGCCGGTTTCCAGTGTATTGTTGGACAATGTTAGCCAGTTTCAGGTTAGTGTGCTGAATCCGCAGGAACTGAGTAACTGGCCAGACAGCAGTATTGACTTAAATGATAATCAACAAAAACGCAAACTGCCAAAAGGCATTAAAATAAATTTAACCGTACAAGATGTACAATATGAATGGATTTTTAGCCTGTTAAATACTGACTTCCTGAAATCAGACAATAAAACCACATCATAAGACAGGCAGTGAATGGGGCAATGAGACAGAACATAAAACAGCAACAGGGTATTGCGCTAATCACTATTTTAATGATGGTGGCATTGGCCACCATTTTGGCGGCGACCATTGCCAAACGTCAGGCCTATACAGCAGAAAGTACCGCTTATTTAATGCGGCAGAACCAGTCCTTGCTCTATGCCAAAAGTGCCGAAGCCTTCTTTGCTGAATTGCTCAAAGATGATGCTGAAAATGCTGCCGAGGTCGATCATCTGCAAGAGAACTGGGCCCAGCCAATGCCAGCTTTTCCTGTTGATGATGGTTTTGTGGCGGGTGTGTTGAGTGATGAATCGGGGAAGTTCAATTTAAATGCCTTGCTGAATGACAATGGCAATGTTAATGAAAATGCCAAACTGTATTTTGAACGGCTGCTGGTGCGTGTTGGCTTGCCTGCCCAAATCAGTGAAGCGGTAATTGACTGGCAAGATGCCGATGATTTACCCATCGGGCCGATGGGTGCCGAGAGTAGCTATTATCAGGGCCTACCTAATGGTTATTTACCTTCAAATTCCCTGTTTTATAGTGTCGAAGAACTGAAACAGGTGCGCGGCTTTGAAGAAGGTCAATATCAGCTGTTACTGCCTTATGTCAGTGCTTTGCCGAACCGCAGTACCAGTATCAACATCAATACGGCACCGGCTTTGGTGCTGGCCAGTATTGATGACAAGCTGGATGTGAACCAGATTCAGCAGGTGCTGGAACAGCGTCAGGCCAATCTGGAGCATTTTGCCAATACGCAGGAACTGTGGGAGCTGGATGCCTTTAAACAGGTGGATGCCGCCCTGAAAGCTCAGGTCGGTGCTTTACTGGGGGTACAGTCCAATTACTTTAAGGCAAAAATTGAAGTGATGCTGAGTGAACGCAAACGCCAGTTTAGTAGTGATCTGGTGCGCGATAAAAAAACGGTTTATGTGGCCTATCGCAGCATGGCACCATTTTAAAACACAGCCTTTCAGCGCAATTTTCACTGTGCATAAAGCGAGATAGGTTTTAGCTATCAAGTTAAACAGCAAATTTAATGCTTATTCCTTTAATTTTGCTTTATAATTAATAGTCGATTCACAAATAATCTGGCCTGATCGGGACACATGTTAATTCGTAAGTTATTTAAGTTTGAAAATGCTCATATTGTGCGTAACTGCACTTCAGACCGCTGTAAACGTTCAATACACGGCCATAGCTATAAAGTTGAGCTGTTACTTAAGGCAACGAAATTAGATCATGGTCAAATGGTCTATGATTTTGGCTTGCTAAAAGGTGTGATTAAAGAAATTTTTGATTCTTTCGATCATGCGATCTGTTTCTGGCAACAGGACAATCCGGATTATATTCAGGCCTGCCAAAACTTCAGTGCACGCTGGGTCTCTTTACCAGTATCGCCATCTGCCGAGCAGTTTTCCCGTATTTTCTTCTTTTTGGCACAGCAGGTGCTGGCCTCAACCATCACCCAGAATGGTGAAGGTGATGTCGAAGTCTATTCGGTAATTGTGCATGAAACCGATACCGGTTATGCGCAAAGCTTTTTGGAAGATATTGAAAATGAACAAATGGGACGGCTTGCCTTGGATCAGATCGAGTTTTCAGCGCAGGTGCGCGCGGAATGGTCAGATCCAGAGATGTATGAAAAATTGAAACAGGGTATTAAATTCCAAAACCCAAGCGTAGATTTACAGGTTAAACTCTAATACACACATCCTGACATGGATATAAAGGATTTAATACAGGTATGTCTTTAACTGAACAGCAACACGCGAAACTGGAGAAGGTTCAGTTAGATGCGAGCTGGAAATATGCCCTGAGCGATTTTTTGCTGGGTGAGAAAATGGATGCCTTAAAAGCATTCCTACTCGAAGAAAAACAAGCCAATAAAGTGATTTATCCACCAAGTGGCTTAATTTTTAATGCACTAAATACCACGCCGCTAGAGCAGGTCAAAGTCGTTATTCTGGGCCAAGATCCTTATCATGGTCCGAATCAGGCACATGGCCTGAGCTTTTCTGTGCAGAGAGGGGTTGCATTACCGCCATCTTTACGTAATATTTTCCATGAGTTACATACCGACTTGGGGCTAGATATTCCCAAGCATGGCGATTTAACCCGTTGGGCGGAACAGGGTGTGCTGCTGTTAAACAGTGTCCTGACTGTTGAGGCTGCACAGCCAACATCGCATCAGAAGCGGGGCTGGGAAGAATTTACAGATCATGTGATTGATGTCCTAAATGAACAGCGTGAGCATATTGTGTTCATTTTATGGGGTGCCTATGCACAGCGTAAGGGACAACGCATTGATCCGAATAAACACTTAATCTTGAAAGCCGCACATCCGTCGCCGCTGGCGGCAAATCGTGGTGGTTTTTTTGGATGTAAAGTGTTTTCAAAAACAAATAATTACCTGAAACAACATGGCATTGAGCCTATAGACTGGCAGCTGGACGCATGACACAAACTCCCGTATTGAAACAGTATCATCCCGATTTAATTGTTGAAGAAGCACAAAATGGCTGGCGTATTGTTCGTTTGAACCGTCCAAAGTCGTTGCATGCACTGGATGAATCTATCGTGACTGCTTTACTGGAAGTCTTTCAGGACTTTCATACGGATGAGCAGGTGAAAGCCATTTGGCTCGATTCCACTACACCAAAAGCCTTCTGTGCCGGTGGCGATGTGCGCAAACTGCGTCAACTGGTGATTAATGACGAAGTTGAGGCAGCCAATAAATTCTTTGAACAGGAATATGCGCTGGATTTGTTGCTGCATAACTATGCCAAACCGGTTCTGGTCTGGGGTGAAGGTTATGTGATGGGCGGTGGTTTGGGTCTGTTTATGGCAGCGCCGTTCCGTCTGGTAACCCCGCATTCACGTCTGGCAATGCCGGAAATTAATATCGGTCTTTATCCAGATGTAGGTGCATCGCGCTTCCTGGCAGATCGGGGTGCTATTGGTCTGTTCACTGGTTTAACCGGTTCGATTATGACTGCCGCCGGTGCTTACGGAATTGGCTGGGCCACGCATATCTGTGATGTCGCACGTGACGTGGTGCTGGACCGGATGATCAATATTGACTGGGATCATTATCCGGCCGGGGATTTCCGTGCAATTGATGATACCTTGAACAGTATGCATCGTCCGGTTGGACCAGGACCATTACAGAACTCGTTAGATGTGATTCATAGCGTGTGTCGTGGAGTCAACTTTGAACATGACTATGAAGCAATTGTCGGTCTAAGTGATGCGCGTAGTGACTGGTTGCGTCAGGCCAGTGAAAACCTGCAAAAAGGTTCACTGACAACTGCAGCCCTAAGCTGGTTATTATGGCAATGGGGCAAGCAGGTGCATTCATGGAATGAAGTGTTTGAGCTGGAAACCCAGATTTCGGCCTGGAAAATCAATCATCCTGACTTTGTTGAGGGTGTGCGTGCCCGTCTGGTCGATAAGGATTTATCTCCAGAGTGGAAGCAGGGCGCTGATCGCAGTCTGAAAGGTATTCTGGCTGATGATCCACCAGTGACTTCAATTCAAAGCTGGAATGATCTACTGAAACGTCATGGTGTTATCAGCTGATTTATGTCTGATGTAGAAGCTTATTCTGATGAATACTGGATGCAGCGTGCTTTTGAGCAGGCTGCATTAGCGGCCTCGCAGGGAGAAATTCCTGTCGGGGCAATTTTAGTCAGTCAGAACCAGATTATTGGGTCGGGCTATAATGCGCCCATTTCCCTGAATGATCCTACTGCGCATGCTGAAATTCTGGCGATTCGTCAGGCCTGTAGCCACATTGAAAATTATCGCTTGCCGGAAGATACCACGCTCTATGTTACGCTAGAGCCGTGTACCATGTGTGTGGGTGCACTGATTCATGCCCGGGTAAAACGGGTAGTATTTGGCACCACCGAGCCGAAAGCTGGTTCTCTGGTTAGTGCACGCCAATTGCTGGACAGCGGCTATTATAATCATCTGTTTGAATTTGAAGCGGGCTGTTTGCAAACCCAGTGTGCAGCCCAGTTGAGCGATTTTTTCAAGCTGCGTCGTGAGCAGAAAAGACAGCAAAAATTACAACAAAAGTCCTTAAATGATCAGAATCTTTAAAGCATTTTCCTCTACACTAAGCCGTGTACGTGATTGAATCCCTTTAGGAACAATAAAATGAACGCTATTCAAATTAAAAAAGAATTTAATGCGCCTGTAGCACAGGTATTTGAATTAATGTCGAAACATGCCACCTATAACACCGCTTTTGCACCTTTACAGGTTAAGCGTGTCAAGGATTCCGCTGATCCTGAACGCCCGGATGGTGTGGGTTCAGTGCGCCGGATGGGTTTTGGCCCGGTTAAGCCTTTGCAGGAGCAGATTACGGTGCTCGAGCCAAATCAGCGGATTGAATATAAAATTATTAAAAATCCGTTGGTGAAACATCATTTGGGCGTGATTGAATTTGAGCCTGTGGCAGAAGATAAAACCCTGGTGACCTACCGGATTGAGCTGCAGGCACGCGCGCCTTTTGTCAGTAAACTCATTCTTGCCCAGTTGAAAACTGCAATTAAAATCGGTTTAAGTAAACTGGCTAAATCTGTATAAAAATCTGTAAATATGTCTGGAAACGCAATGACAGTTCAAATTATTACCATTGATGGGCCAAGTGGCTCAGGTAAAGGTACGCTTGCCGCCAAACTGGCTGCACATTATCAATTTCACTTGCTGGATTCAGGCGCGCTGTATCGTCTGCTTGGGCTGTCATTGCATAAGGCAGATTTGCTGGAAAGTCTGAGTAACGAACTAAGCAAATGCATCGAAATTGCAACAAATTTAGACATCAAATTTCAGAGCACAGCAACCGGCACTCAGGTCATGCTGGATGGCGAAGATGTCAGCCAGACCATCCGTACCGAACGTGTCGGAGAATATGCTTCAAAAGTAGCAGCAATTCCGGAACTTAGAACGGCATTGTTGGCCCGTCAGCGTGCTTTTGCCCAGGCGCCGGGGCTGGTAGCCGATGGTCGTGACATGGCCACCTCCATTTTTCCTGAAGCACAAGCCAAAATTTATCTGACTGCATCGGCAGAGTCGCGCGCGCAAAGACGTGTAAAACAGTTGCAGGGTATGGGGCTGGATGCTAAAATAAACGACATTTTAGCTAATATCGAAGCTCGCGACAAACGAGATATGGAGCGCGAAGTTGCTCCACTCAAGCCAGCGGTTGATGCTTACATCATTGACAGTTCAGATTTGAACATCGATGAAGTCTTTCAACTGATGACACGTTATGTCGATCAGCAGTTAGCAAACTAAATTTATTCAGCGAATGCATAGCTTGATCAGTTTTATACGGACTATGTAAACGCTTAACTAAACCGGCCTTGTCTGATCCAAGACCGCTGACTTTATCGGAAATATCATGACCGAATCTTTTGCAGCCCTCTTTGAAGAAAGCGAATTAAACCTCAACGTTGAAAAGGGTGCTGTCATCCAAGGCGTTGTAGTAAGCATCGACTCTGATTGGGTAACAGTTGACACTGGCCTTAAATCTGAAGGTATTGTTGACCGTGCTGAATTCTTAAATGAACAACGTGAACTTGAAGTTCAAGTTGGTGATACTGTTGATGTTGTTGTTGAAGCTCTCGACAACGGTATGGGTCAAACAGTTTTATCACGTGAAAAAGCGAAACGTGCTGAAACTTGGACTAAACTTGAAAAAATCTTTGAAGACGGCGAAATCGTTACTGGTGTTATCTCTGGTAAAGTTAAAGGCGGTTTCACTGTTGACATCGGTCCAGTTCGTGCGTTCTTACCAGGTTCTTTGGTAGACACTCGTCCTATCCGTGACACAACTCACCTTGAAGGTAAAGAGTTAGAATTCAAAGTTATCAAGCTTGACGCTAAACGTAACAACGTTGTTGTTTCTCGTCGTGCTGTTATGGAAGCTGAATCTTCAGCTGACCGTGAAGCGCTTCTTGCTCAGCTTGAAGAAGGTCAAACAGTTACAGGTACGATCAAGAACCTTACTGATTACGGCGCGTTCGTTGACCTTGGCGGTATCGACGGTCTTCTTCACATCACTGACATGGCTTGGAAACGTATCAAGCACCCATCAGAAGTTGTTGAAGTTGGTCAAGAAGTTACTGTTAAAGTACTTAAGTTTGACAAAGAACGTAACCGCGTATCTTTAGGCCTGAAACAATTAGGCGAAGATCCATGGTTAGCGATCATGAGCCGTTATCCTAAAGGTTCTATCGTTAAAGCTCGCGTAACTAACTTAACTGACTACGGTTGCTTCGCTGAAATCGCTGAAGGCGTTGAAGGCTTAGTACACGTTTCAGAAATGGACCACACAAACAAAAACATCCACCCATCTAAAGTTGTTCAGATCGGTGACGAAGTTGACGTTATGGTTCTTGAAGTTGATGAAGAGCGTCGTCGTATTTCTCTTGGTATCAAACAAACTCGTGCTAACCCATGGGAAGAGTTTGCTAAGAACCACGATAAAGGTGAAAAAGTTTCAGGTACAATCAAGTCAATCACTGACTTCGGTATCTTCATCGGTTTACCAGGCGGTATCGATGGTCTAGTTCACTTGTCTGACATCTCTTGGAACGAACAAGGCGAAGAAGCGATTCGTCGTTACAAGAAAGGTGACACTGTTGAAGCGGTTATCCTGTCTGTAGACGCTGAAGGCAACCGTATCAGCCTTGGTATCAAGCAATTGAACAGCGATCCATTCAACGATTTCTTGGCTGCTAACGAACGCGGTGCGCTGGTTAAAGGTACTGTAACTGCAGTTGACGCGAAAGGCGCGACTGTTAAGTTAGCTGACGAAGTTGAAGCAACTCTGAAAGCATCTGAAATCAACCGTGATCGCGTTGAAGATGCAACTAAGTTCTTAGAAGTTGGTCAAGAAGTTGAAGCGAAAATCATCAACGTTGACCGTAAGTCTCGCTCTATCAACTTGTCTATCAAAGCGAAAGACGAAGCTGAAGAGAAAGAAGCAGTAGCTAACTTACGTCAAGCAACAGCTTCTCAAGACAATGGTCCTAAGACTATTGGTGATCTGATCAAAGCTCAGATGAACCACTAAGTAGCCGTGGAAAAGTATGATTAATGTAATTTAAATCTTACTTTTTACACAAATACTGTAAACGGTAGCGTAGTATTAACTTATTGCGCTACCGTTTTGTATTTAAACAGGTTATTATCGGTTTTAAGTTAAAGTAGCTTGATAATTAAAGAGGTCGCAGATGACTACTGAAGCACTTAATAAGTCTGACTTAATAGAGCGAATTTCCCTAAAAAATCCACATTTAGCGGAACCTTTAGTTGAAGAAGCTGTTAAGATTATGATTGATCAAATGATTGAATCACTGTCTGCAGATAACCGAATTGAAATTCGTGGATTTGGTAGCTTTGCATTGCATCATCGTGAGCCACGTGTAGGTCGTAACCCGAAAACGGGCAAGTCAGTTAAAGTGGCGGCAAAAGCGGTACCTCATTTCAAACCAGGTAAAGCATTGCGCGATGCAGTGAACGCATCTGCAGAGAAATAATTAATTTATATCCTGAGGTGTGTTTATGCGTTACGTCTTAGTCGCATTATTGATTGTACTGTTTGGCTATTCATTGGCTCTGGTTTTACAAAATGGGACCGAGCTGTCGGTTGACCTTTTGTTCACTCAAGTTCCAGCCATGCGTTTGGGGTTATTGTTATTACTGACCCTGGCACTGGGTGTTGTTGTTGGACTTTTACTGGGTGTGCAGATTTTCCGCGTATTCCAGACCAGCTGGGAAATCAAGCGACTGCGTAAAGATATTGACCATCTGCGCAAAGAGCAAATTCATACGGCACAGTTGGCAGCGGCTGAGGCGGCTGCAAATACACGCCATGAAAAAACAGTGGTAGATATTCATCCGAATGATCGTTCATCTACACCTTTATAGTGGGCGCTTGAATAAAGTTGAATGGCTTTATTCAGGGTCTGCAACTTGAAATATTTAACGCTTAAGAGCTGATCTCTTAAGCGTTTTTTTATACAGCCATGTTTTGAAATGCTTAGTTTGATCTATAAGGTTTTATAAATAAGCAGCTTAATTTAACTGCTTTGCTTATATTCAATAAAATTCACTTGGTTGCCAGATTTGAAATTCGTATAATGCTTTAATTTTGTCAGTTTTAAGGGTCTTCTCATGAGTATTATCGTTGCTTTAGATGCAAAAAGTCATTACGACGCAATGACAATTGCCGAGCAGCTAGACCCAGCTTTATGTCGGGTCAAGGTCGGTAAAGAGCTGTTTACCCATGAAGGGCCAGCAGTGGTTAAAGCACTGCAAGATAAAGGCTTTGAAGTTTTTCTGGATTTGAAATTCCACGATATTCCTAACACCACAGCTCAGGCGGTATGTGCGGCAGCAGACTTAGGGGTGTGGATGGTGAATGTGCATGCTTCTGGCGGCCGAAAAATGATGGAAACCTGTGTAGAGCGCTTAAAAGCAGGGAATTACAATACCCAGCTTATTGCTGTGACTGTTTTGACCTCAATGGGCCGTGAAGATTTACGTGATATCGGTTTAGATATTGAGCCATTTGAACAGGTGAAGCGTTTAGCCACCTTAACCAAAGACAGCGGTTTAGATGGCGTAGTTTGTTCAGCGCAAGAAGCTAAAATGCTGCGTGAAAGCTTAGGTCAGGAATTTGCTCTGGTAACGCCGGGGATTCGCCCTGAAGGTTCAGCTGCAGATGACCAGAAGCGTATCGTTACGCCTAAACAGGCGATGCTGGATGGTTCAACACATCTGGTGATTGGTCGCCCAATTACCAAGGCGGAACATCCTCGTCAAATGCTTAAAGATATTCTAGCGACGTTGTAATCTCCCTAAACCCCCCTTTTCCAAAGGGAGACTCCTCCCTTTGTAAAGGGAGGTTGGAAGAGGTTAAATCTAAATCACTGCCAGAATACTGACCACGATAGGTGCCAATACTGACAACACAAAACCACTGACCATGGCATGAGGAATAAAGTCATTGCCACAGGCCTGTTTCACCATTGGTAAGGTCACATCCATCGCTGTAGCGCCGGCAGAAGAAATGGCCGCACGCGGATAACGCCAACCAATCAGATACATCAGCACAATCGCAAAGATTTCGCGGAATAAATCATTCATCAGGGCAATACTGCCCAGTTCAGCTGTACGCAGTTCACTAATTACAATCCCGCTCATGGAATAAAAGCCATAGCCTTGCGACAGCATGATCAGATCTTTTAGGGAAATGTGTGATAGCCAGAATAAGCAGAACAGCGCCCCTAAAATCGAGCCAACAATACAGCCCACTGGCACCAGCAGGATGTTCCAGTTTAACCAGGAGTGGTCAAGTGGCGCACGTGCGAGATCAAAACCAATCATTAGCATAAAGACCAGTAATAAATGCCAGGTACTAATATGTAAATTGAGCTGCCAATATTCACTGCCCAGATAAAGCAGATAACCAGCGGCTAAAGCAATGAAGGCATAACTGATATTGAGTAAGGATTGTAGTACCAGACTGAAGGATACGCGTCCTTGGCTGGGCTGAAAACCGGCCCATTTAAACAGGCCATAACAGCAGGCGAAAGCGCCGAGACTGGTGCTAAATGAAATCAGCATTGCGCTGGTTAAAATACGTTCCGGTTGAGGGATTTGGTTTAAAGTCTGGGCAAATTCAAGTGAAATGGCGATCAGTAGAATATAGCTGAAATAAGGTAACAGTTTCAGCATAAGCTGTTGCAGCCAGCGGGGAAACCGGGCTGCAAAGGCATAGCCGAGATAGAGACAAAATAGTAGCTGGAAAATAAGCCAAAAGGATTGCATCTATACTCGCCTAAAATCAATTCCTGCTTATTATGCCTGAATTAGCTGGCCAGCTGTTGTTTTGCACGTTTATTCAGTAAGCGATAATCAGCCGGATTCACTTTCTGGGTTTTTAACCAGTATTTCCAGGTATAGGTCGGCCAGAGGGCAAAGTTTTTACCGCCATCTTGCTGATACCAGCTGACACAACCGGATTGCCAGATGGTCCCGGCCAGCATCTCCTGAACATAACGGTTATAGTCATCATGAACCTGATCTTTAATGACTATGGCATCGGTCTGGGTTTGTTCGACCAGCTTGATCATCTGCAAAATATAGTCAACCTGTGCCTCAATCATAAACACTACGGAATTATGCGCCAGCACGGTATTGGGGCCTAGCAGCTGGAACAGGTTGGGAAAGCCTTTGGTGCAAATGCCATAATAACTTTCGGCGCCACCTTTCCAGGCCTGTTTCAGCTCCACGCCATGTTCACCGACACAATCAAACGATTTCAGATAAATGCGCGGATCGGTAATAAAACCGGTGCCATAAATCAGACAATCAATTGGGCGTTCTTTGCCATCTTTGGTGATAATGCTGTGTTCGGTCAGTTCCTGAATGGCATCAGTCACCAGTTCGACATTGGTGCGATTAAAGGTCGGATAATATTTATTGGAGACCAGAATACGTTTACAACCCATAATATAGTCAGGAATCAGCTTGGCGGCGATGCGTTTGTCCTTGACCTGATATTTTAAAAAGGCTTCGGCCAGTTTCTGGGTATATTTCATTACCCCTGGTTTTACAATCGGCACCACGCGGGATTCATTGGACCAGTACAGGCGGGCGCGGTGCAGTTTTCTAAACCAGTCAAACTTTTTAAACAGCTTTTTTTCAAGCTGGCTATAGAGTCGTTCATCGCGTGGAATCACCCAGGCGGCGGTACGCTGAAACACATACAGCTGTCTGGTTTGTGGGGCAATTTCCGGAATATATTGAATGGCACTGCCGCCAGTACCAATTGAGGCGACATTTTTACCGTTTAAGTCGTATTGATGATCCCACTGCGATGAATGAAAGACCTTGCCTTTAAATTTTTCGATCCCCTGAATATGTGGAATTTGCGGCACATGCAAGGGTCCGGAGGCAAATACCACGTATTGGGCAATTAGCTTGCGCTGCTGATTGAGCTGTAAATGCCATTCGCAGTCCTGTTCCTGATAATGTGCAGACAGAACTTCAGTCTGAAACTGGCAATAATCTCTGAGCTGGAACTGATCGGTCAGGCCCTGAATATAGGCAAAAATCTCTGGCGCTTCGGCATAGCGTTTTGACCAGTCGGTTTTGGGCGCAAATGACAGGGAATACATATGCGATTGCACATCACAGGCCGCACCCGGATACTGGTTTTCCCGCCAGGTACCACCAACCTCATTGGCTTTTTCCAGAATAATAAAATCGGTGATCTGTTGCTGCAGCAGGCGAATGGCCATCGCCAAGCCACCAAAACCGGCACCAATAATGGCAATTTTAGTTTTTTGAACGGCATGATTTGTAGAAAAATCATGATTTGACAATGCATCATGCATAGTTGTATATCCTTTTCTTTTTATTTCTATGATTAGCATATAAGCGGGTCAGTGCAGATGCCATGATAGCACTGACAAAAAAATTGATATTTTCGGCAATTTAAAAATAGTGAATGATATAGTAAAACAGATACACAGACGTGACTCAAGCGCCCCTATGAAACGATCCATTCTCGGTCTCATGTACTTAATTCAAGGTATGCGAAATGCCGGAATTGATGTGGATGAGCGTTTGCAAAGTATCGGACTGCATGCAGATGCACTGGATGCCAGTTCGGTGATTCATCCGCGACTGGAACTGGATATTCTGAAGATTATTGGCGCCGGGGTGCGACCTGAGCAGGGTATTTTTATTGGCCAGCATTATGCACTGGCCGGTTATGGTCCCTTGCTGATGTTACTGGTGACCTCTGACACTATTGCGACCGCGATTGAAAAAGGCATTCAGTATCAGGGGCTGACTCATCTGACCGGGCAGCTAAAGCTGAAACATGAAGCAGATCGGGTGGCGCTGCAATATCTGCCGAATGATCTGGATAGCGATTTGGGTATGCTGCGGGCACAATGTGAAATTTCCGGGACTTTCAAGTTTATTCAGGATCTTTACAAGATGATGAGCCTGAATGTGCCGCAAATCCGTATTGAACTGCCATTTGCACGGCCAGATCAGGCACAGGCCCTGGCGGCTTATCATGACTATTATGGTCATGACTTGTGTTTTGGCCATGACCATGCAGCGTTCTGGTTCGAGCAGTCGGTGCTGGAAGTGAAAATTCCATCCGCTGATTCAATTACCTTCAAGACCTTTGAAGAAAAGTGTATTGAAGAGCTGCAGCGCTTAAAACTGGAAGATCAGGCACCGACCTTGGTGCAGCGGGTCAAAGATTATCTGGAATTGCAGCAGGGCGTGATGCCGACTATGGCCGAAACCGCGCAGGCCTTACAGATTCCAGAACGTACCTTGCGGCATCAGTTGCAGCAGTTGAACACCAGTTATAAACAGATTCGTGAAGATTTAATTAAAGACAAGGCATTGAGATTAATTGAATATCAAGCTTATTCAATTGAAATGATTGCAGAGTTACTGGGTTATTCAGAACCTGCAGCTTTTAATCATGCCTTTAAACGCTGGTTTGGACAAAGTCCGCGCCAGTATGGGAAATAGCCTAAGCATTTTAAACCCAAAGTGGTATATTGTGCGGCGGTTATCTTCGTTATCATTTATTAACCCCAAAAGTACTGAATAATATGTCTGACTTCAACTCATCCCACAACACAGCATATACTCCATTGTCTCCGGCAGAACGCTATGCACAGGCGTTGGCGTCGGGGCAGTTCATGCCAGATGAAGCACAGGCCGAAGCGGTACACGAGCTGGACCGGGTGTGGCAAGAGTTAATTCAGCGTTATAAAGCCTCGAAAAAGGCCTTTCGCCGTTTTCGTCGTCAGACATCCCCGCGCGGTGTGTATATGTGGGGCGGGGTTGGACGCGGTAAAACCTGGCTGATGGACCAGTTCTATGAATCAATTCCGTTTCGCCGCAAAATCCGTATGCATTTCCATCACTTTATGCAGCATGTGCATCGTGAACTGAACAAACTGTCAGGGCAGCGTAACCCGCTCGATACAGTGGCTGATCAGATTTATAAAGATGCGGTAATTATCTGTTTTGATGAATTCTTTGTATCTAACGTGACTGATGCCATGATTCTCAGCGACCTGTTCCAGAAGCTGTTTAATCGCGGCATTACTTTGGTGGCCACCTCAAACATCGCGCCAGATGGCTTGTATAAAAATGGTATTCACCGTGACCGCTTTATTCCGACCATTGAAATGGTGAAAAAGAACTGTGCCATTTTAAATGTCGATGCAGGAGTGGATTACCGTTTACGCGTGTTAAAGCAGGCACAACTGTTTAAATCGCCGCTGACGCATGACCATAATGTCTGGATGGCGCAGCGTTTTGATGCGCTGACTCATACCCAAACCCATTCGGATGAGCCCATTACCATCAACAACCGTTTAATTGAAACGGTGGCGCATACTGAAGATGTGTTGTGGTGTGAATTCTCGGAAATGTGCCTGAAACCGCGTAGCCCGGCTGACTATATTGAAATTGCCAACCTGTACAATACCGTGCTGGTCAGTAATGTGCCGCATTTAACCGATTATCTGGCCGATGGTACACGCCGTTTTATTTATCTGGTCGATGAGTTTTATGATCGTGGTGTAAAACTGCTATTAACCTCTGAAGATTCGATTATTGAACTGTATCAGGGTGAAAAACTGGCCTTTGAAATTGAACGGACGCGTTCACGTTTGCTGGAAATGCAGTCAGATGATTATTTACATGCAGCGCATCGTCAGATTTCAGCTGCGGGTGCATCGACTGAAGCATCTTAATACTGAATTCGACATATTTAAAAAGCGTCCAACCGGGCATTGCTGTCCCACAATTTTTCACAAGAGGAAGCTCATTTGAGCTTCCTCTTGTTTTATGGGTATTTTATCGGGTGAAAATAAAGCTTTTAAAGTTCTTCTTTCAAACAAATTCACTTGAATTATTC
>NZ_VPCK01000004.1:0-185839 GCF_013418255.1 Acinetobacter sp. YH12155 | reverse complement strand
AATAATCTGTTGTACCAAACACGAGTTTTAATTGTTCTACCACATAGCTGATGGGTTGATTGCGAAACAAGGCAAGCCCAAGAACAAGCCAAACCACGTGCTCAGCAGGTAATTTTCTCCTTCTGATTGATGCCTTACCTGTTTGATGCAGAGATGTTTCAATCCAATTTAAATCAATAAGTTCACAAAAATGGTTGAGTGATGGGAGAGCATGTTCAAGAGTGGATTCTAAATGTTCAGATAAAGACATAAAAAAATGAGCGTATTTACATACACTCATTTTTACTACATTTTACTAAAATTTGCTTAACTGACTGGCATTACCTGCAATGCAGGGGCTTTTTTGAATATGGTGGCGAGACCCAGGATCGAACTGGGGACACACGGATTTTCAATCCGTTGCTCTACCAACTGAGCTATCACGCCGATGCCGTGTATTAAGCCGCATCTGGGGAAATTAGTCAATATAAATCATGACATTTTTATTTAATCGAGTATTTTTTACCCAAAAAAAATCCCTGATGGGATCAGGGATTGAAAACGTTTAAACGTTTGAATATGGTGGCGAGACCCAGGATCGAACTGGGGACACACGGATTTTCAATCCGTTGCTCTACCAACTGAGCTATCACGCCGATGACGCGTATTAAACAATCTCCGCCCGGTGCCGTCAAGCAGCTTTTGCATAAATTCAAGTATTTGTTTACTTTTACAGCATTTTGTACACTGTCTGCTTATTTTTTAAGTGAAATGCCCGCGATTCCAGCCATTTACAGGTCAGCAGACAAAAAAGAGAGGCGCTTGGCCTCTCTTGAATTTCATTTTAAATCGCTTAGAGTTTGTCCAGATGTGCCAGACAGCGGTGAATCGCGCCACAGCCCGGTTCAAACTGATTCACGCCTTTGGCTTCTTCCATGCGGCAGACTTCACTGACCAGACGCTCGGCCACACCACGACCACGATTGGCCGGATGCACCACAATATATTCCAGGGTCCTGCTTTCGCCCTGCCCGGTACACCAAATTGCACCAATTAATTTTGTATTAAATTCTGCGGTATAAAGTAGGGTATACTGGTTCAGATGTTGCTCGAGTTGCTCTACCGCATCCTGGCCATCACCAAACTCTGGACTGGTGTCATACAGTCGCTCAAGCTGGCTGCGCACTTCATCATTTTCCAGTGAAGTATAAGCATGTACGGTAATAGGCATTGATTAACCCTCCTGAGCAATCTAATATGCTGGGACTTCGTCGCAGCGAAACATTTTTACATCCATCATTTTTAACGTTTTTTGAGGAACGTGTCCATGACAGAGCGTATCAGTGAAGTGGTAAGAAACACTAACGAAACCAAAATTCGAGTTCGTTTAAACCTCGACGGTACCGGTCAAGGCACACTCAACACTGGTATTCCATTTTTAGACCATATGATTGATCAAATCAAGCGACACGGTTTGTTTGATATTGATATTCATTGTGATGGCGATCTGGAAATTGATGACCACCATACCGTAGAAGACTGTGGTATTACCCTGGGTCAGGCCTTTGCACAGGCACTGGGCGATAAAAAAGGCTTAAAGCGTTATGGTCACTTCTATGCCCCACTCGATGAATCTTTAAGCCGTGCCGTGGTGGATTTATCTGGTCGTCCGGGCCTGTTTATGGATGTACCATTTACCCGCGCCACCATTGGCCGTTTTGATGTCGATTTATTCTCTGAATTCTTCCAGGGCTTTGTGAACCACTCGCTAATGACCGTACACATCGACAACCTGAAAGGCAAAAACAGCCACCACCAGATTGAAAGTGTGTTTAAAGCATTTGCGCGCGCACTGCGTATGGCCTGTGAAATTGATCCACGTGCTGCAAATACTGTGGCATCGACCAAAGGTACCCTGTAATGACCCGTATTGCCCTTCTTGATTATGGCATGGGGAATTTGCACTCTGCCGCCAAAGCTTTGGAACACGTCGGTGCTACGGTGGATGTCACCAATGACCCGAAACTGATTGCCCAGGCCGATAAAATCGTGTTTCCGGGTGTCGGTGCCATGCGCGACTGTATGCAAGGCATGCATGAAGCCGGGATCGATGAGGTCGTGCGTCAGGCGGTGTTTAATAAACCGGTACTGGCCATTTGTGTGGGTATGCAGGCGCTGATGCAACATTCCGAAGAAAATGGCGGTGCCGATGCACTGGGTATTTTTGAAGGGGTGGTAAAACGCTTCCCGGAGGTTGAAGGTCTAAAAGTGCCACACATGGGCTGGAACCAGGTGCATCAGGTTGACCCGAGCCATCCAATGTGGAACAACATTGAACAGGATGCACGTTTCTATTTTGTGCACAGTTTCTATGTCGAGCCGAAAGACAGCGCGATTGTGGCAGCGACCTGTGACTATGGGCTGCAATTCTGTACCGCCCTGCACAAAGACAACCTGTTCGCGACCCAGTTCCACCCGGAAAAAAGCCATACTGCTGGTCTGCAACTGTTAAAGAACTTTGTCGACTGGAAGATTTAAATCACTTCTTCTGTTGCGCAAGATGTATAGAGCCGGGTTCGTCCCGGCTTTGTTTTTAGCTATTTTTTATTTCTTTCTTTTTTAAGCAATTTTTAGTAATATTTGACTGCTTTTTATACAACTCAATAAAAATAAAACAGGTAATTCAAAAATGCATAGCACCACTCATACCCAACACATCACGACACAAGATTCGGCACTCAGCGCGGCGGGGCGTTTTGGACGTTTCTCCTATCTGGCCTGGAACTGCCTGATTGCACTGTTAATGATTCCGGTTTTTCTGGTTTTGACCCTGCTCTTTCCCGGGCTGATGAATATTGACCCTGCTGGCGGTATTCCGCTCACCCCACTGGTGCTGGGCGCACTGATTTATCTGGGGGTGTTATATCTGATGTTTATTTTCACCATCCGCCGTCTGCATGACCGTAACCATACCGGCTGGCTATCGTTACTGATGCTGGTTCCAGTGGCCAACCTGTTGCTGATGCTGTATCTGTTTTTCGCCCCGGGTGATCAACGTGTTAACAGCTATGGTCCACCACGTGCTACGGCTGGCTGGGAAGCGGCGCTGGCCTGGATTTATATTATTCTGTTGGTACTGCTATTTGCTTTTGCCATTTTTGGTGCAGTACTGGCCTAAAAGGTCCCGCTTGCTTAAAATAAGGCCTGACAATTCAGGCCTTATTTTTATCGCCAGCCCAAGGAAAAGATGGCATGAGCTTATCTTCAACATCACCCCATATGCCCTCTTCCAGCCAGCTGGAACAGCTGCCGCGCTTTCAAAGTCTGCCACCCTCTAAAATTCATCTGATTCAAACGCTGGCCGAATGTCAGCACTATGCGCATGAACTGAATATTGCAGCGGTACTCGGCTTTGATTCGGAATCCAAACCGATTTTTAAAAGTGGCGAAGTGTCGGATGGCCCGCACCTGATTCAGCTGGCCACACTAGATCAGGCCTATCTATTTCAGATGAATGAGGAAATCTGGAACTTTCTTAAGCCAATCTTCGCCAACCGTGACCAGATTAAAGTCGGCTTTGGCCTGAAAAATGATGCCCATCTATTTCGCAAAAAAGGCGTAGAACTGAACAGTGTGCTGGAACTGTCCAAATGCTTTCACAGCTTTGGCTTTAAAAACCCGGTCGGATTAAAACATGCCATGGCGCTGCTGTTTCAGGTCTATTTTCCCAAAAGCAAACGGCTCAGCACCTCGAACTGGGCCAATCCGGTATTAAGCACAGCACAAATAGAATATGCCGCCGCCGATGCCTATGCCCCGGTTCTGGTCTTTGAAGAATTGTTGCGTTTGGGCCTGTTGCCGAAACAGATTCCCAATACCTCGCTCAAACTCAGAATCCGGCCATCTAAAACCCCGCCCTAAACCGCTCTGAAGATCAAGCTACACAGGCCGCCCGATTTTCCTGATCTCCCTATTTACCGCCTGACACAGCACAGGCTGTTTTTGTTTTTACATGCAAATATGGCATTTAGAAAATTTTCGTTTATTGCTAAGATGGGCGGCAAGAAATTCAACCGATGAAGCAAGGAGCGAAAGCATGCTGATCATCCCTGCAATTGACCTGAAAGATGGAAAATGTGTCCGTTTAAAACAAGGTCGTATGGAAGACGATACCGTATTTTCTGATGATCCGGTGGCCACTGCACAGCATTGGGTCAATGAAGGTGCGCGTCGCTTGCATCTGGTCGACTTAAATGGCGCTTTTGCAGGTACCCCAATCCATAAACCGGTGGTCGAGGCCATTGCCAAGGCACAGCCAGACCTGCCAATTCAGATTGGTGGCGGTATTCGCTCATTTGAAACCATTGAACACTACCTCGATGCAGGCGTATCTTTTGTGATTATTGGCACCAAAGCCGTTCAAGAGCCAGAATTTGTCGAACAAGCCTGCAAAAAATTCGCCGGGCATATCATTGTCGGCATTGATGCCATGAATGGCATGGTCGCGACCGATGGCTGGGCCAACGTGACTGAAGTGAAAGCCACCGATCTGGCCAAACGTTTTGCCGATGCCGGTGTCTCCAGCATTGTGTATACCGACATTGCCCGTGACGGCATGATGCAAGGCGTAAACGTCGAGCAGACTGTCAATCTGGCGCAATATTCCGGTTTACCAGTGATTGCTTCAGGCGGCGTAACCAATCTGGATGATGTCCGTAATTTAAAAGGCCAGCCAGGCATTTTAGGCGCGATTACCGGTCGTGCCATTTATGAAGGCAGCCTGAATTTGCGTGAAGCGCAATTGCTGCTGGATGAGCAAGCCCTCTAAGTGCTGCTATCAGAAAGAGGTCTTCGGGCCTCTTTTTTTATGCCCTCACCGGGTTGATGTCTTTTTTTGAATACTCGCTGATCTGCCATGTCTGATGCCCCTGTGAACCTTAAAACTACACTTAACAGCAAAGCGCCGCAACTGGCCCTGATCATGATTACCATGCTATGGGGCGGTACTTTTGTGGCAGTCAAGCTGGCGCTGAATTATGCCAGCCCGATGTTTTTTGTCGGCTGCCGCTTTGCCGCCGCTGCACTGGCGGTCGCGCTGATTTCACTGCCGCATTTACGCGCTGTGCAAGTCAAAGAACTCTGGGCCGGTGCATTAATTGGGGCCAGCCTGACCGTCGGTTATGGTACGCAAACCGTAGGGCTGCAGACCATCAGCAGTAGCGAATCGGCATTTTTAACCGCATTATATGTGCCGCTGGTGCCGATCTTACTGTGGCTGCTGTTCCGGAAACGGCTGCATATCATGATCTGGCTGGGCGCTAGCTGTGCCTTTATCGGGCTGGTTTTACTGACCGGCAATGGTTTGGGGCAGCTACAGCTGAGTTTTGGTCAGCTGATTACCCTGCTCGGCGCCATTGCGATTGCACTGGAAATTATCCTGATCAGCCATTTTGCCGGACGGGTCAATCTGCAACGGGTCACGGTGATTCAACTGCTGTTCGCCTCCCTGTTTGCCTTTCTTGCCATGCCACTGGTCGGTGAGCAGCAACTACCACAATTTCCCTGGATGCTGCTGCTCTTGGCGGGCGGTTTAGGTCTGGCCAGTGCACTGGTTCAGCTGGTGATGAACTGGGCGCAGCGTGCAGTCAGCCCGGCACAGGCGGCAATTATTTATGCTGGCGAACCGGTATGGGCGTCGCTGTTTGGCCGTCTGGCCGGCGAGCGTTTACCGTTTATGGCTTTGGTCGGTGGTTTTCTGGTGGTGCTGGGCGTGATTATCAGTGAATGGAAACCAAAATTTCTGCGTCAGAAACAGCAGCACACGCCATCAGCGATCGATCTTCCGGACTAAATTTTGGGAAGATCGGTCTGATGATTCAGATATTTAAGAATACATCGGCTCATTATCATTCAGGCGCATAATACCGCGAATAGCCCGATAGACAATCCACAGCCAAGACAGGCCAATCACCGCCAGACAGAAGGCCGAAGCACCAAAAATCACCTGGGCAAAGCGGTTCGGGTCTTCATCAATAAAGAAAATAAAAAAGAACGGCACAAAGGCCACAATATTCCAGAATAGATACCACCAGAAGCTGCGAATTTGCCAAGTAAAGTGGCTTTCAAAAATCGAACCGCGTACCGCGCCGCGTTTTACATAATTGATGATTAGCGCGACGATTGCCAGCAAGCCGGCACTAAAAATCGCCACGATATACAGAAGATACAGAATAAAAGTCAGACTACGATTCGGGTCACGGTCAATGGAAGTATTCATATTGTTGTCCTGCACTCCCCGCCCCGCTATGCTCAGAGCGTCAACAGATTAAAAGGAGAAATAAACCATAAAATCAAAAGAATGTTTAAGCCGATTGTACAAAAATAAATTTTACGAAAAGGTTGTTTTTGTGTTTTATGTCGCATTTTTTCCTGTGCCAGCCAGGCCGCCGGCCAGCCCCCCAGAGCCGAAACCAGATGCAGGCTCTGTTCCGGAATCCGCCGGTGACCGAGTTGGGCCGCTTCCTTGTCTTGTGCATACAGCCAATAGCTGAGTGCATTCATCAGGCTGATCAATAACAGCAGCAGGCCGTGCAATAAACCGGTCAGGGTCAGTACCGCCAGCACGAGAATATAGGCCACACACAGGATTTGCATGGCCGGACGTTTGGCCGCAGGACGCTGCCGCGGCTTGCTCACCACATCAGCACGCGGCTTGACCTGCGAGGCTTTTAAATACACCACCTGCTGGGCCCGATAGCGGCCGCGTTCATCTAGAATGACCTGATAATCCAGTGCACAACCGACAATCGGGCGCGGCCCCGGACGGGCAAAATCCTTGATATGCAAAAATACGCGGTCTTTGTCCGGATCATTGGGCTGAATAAAGCCATAGCCCTTGTCATCAAACCATTCAATTAACCGGCCCTGATCGCGCATTTCCCTACCCTTTATGTTTAAGCTGTGACGAACTTTAAGCGTTCAATCAACATATTACGCATCTCGAGCGGATTTTTCTGCAAAATTGCGTCACCGCTGCGTCCTTGCAAAGCATTTTTTTGTGCCACCTGTAAACGCATCATCCAGAAACGGCCAGCAGCCATTGCCAGATACAGCTCCAGACAGGCTTTTTCATCTTCGGTTAAAGGACGAATGCGGTCATAGGCTTTTAAAAAGGCCATGGCTTTGTCTTCATTCAGGCTGACCTGCGGATACTCAGTACAGAAGTCATTTAAGGTAATGGCAATATCAAACAGCCATTCATCCTGATTCAGCTCGTAAAAATCCAGAATGCCCTGCAGCTGATCGCCTTCAAACAGGGTATTATCGCGGAATAAATCAGAATGGATAAACCCTTTTGGACGGTCCGGATAAATCGCGGTAAGCGCTTCATACAGTCCCAGCAATTTGCTGAGCAGGACTTTATCTGCCTCGCTCAAGCTGGGTTTAATTTCCTGGGATACCGCCAGCCAGTACGCATGATCGCGGACAAAAGCGCGTTTTAAAGGAAAATCTTTTAAGGCCACATGCATTTTGGCCTGTGCCACGGCAATGGCTTCCACCTGAGCGATGCTGGCCGGCATTGGATGCTCGCCGATTAAACGCGGCGCAATCTGGGCCGGTTTCTGTTTAATCGAGTGGATGGCCTTGCCAGCATAACTGAGCGGCACCGCCACAGCCAGACCTGCCTGACCCAAATGTTCCAGTACCGGCACCAGTTCACCGGCTGCCTGTTCATCCATGTCTTCAAACACGGTCAACACATAGTGTGTACCGTCCTGAGCCACCAAAAAGTAATTGGTATTTTGAATACCGCCTTGAATCGGAATCAGATCGACCACCTCAAGTCCATAAGGGGCTGCAAAATCCTGAACTTCCTTTAAAGTCAAAGGCGTATAAACCGACATAGAAAACCTGCGAAAAATCTTACATAAGTTTGATAGAATAGCGTGTCCATCTGCCAAGGTGTAGCGCTTGTGTGGGTGAGTTTCATAATCAGCTGAAATGACTGGAAAAAATTATGCTTGCTAAACGTATTATTCCTTGCCTAGACGTAGATAACGGCCGCGTGGTGAAAGGTGTGCAATTTCTGGATATTCGTGATGCAGGTGATCCGGTTGAAGTGGCGCGTCGTTATAACGAACAGGGCGCTGATGAAATCACCTTTTTAGATATTACCGCTACCCATCATGGCCGTGACACCACCTACCGTACCGTTGAGCGTATGGCAGAAACCGTGTTTGTTCCACTGACTGTGGGCGGCGGCGTGCGTAAGGTCGAAGATATCCGTTTATTACTGAATGCCGGTGCCGACAAGGTCAGCATTAACTCGGCTGCGGTGTTTAATCCGGAATTTGTGCAGGAAGCCTCACAACGTTTTGGCGCACAATGTATTGTGGTGGCGATTGATGCCAAAAAAACCGGCGACAACAAATGGGAAATTTTCACCCACGGTGGCCGCAAACCGACCGGGATTGATGCAATTGAATGGGCCGTGAAAATGGCTGATTACGGCGCGGGTGAACTGCTAATTACCTCTATGGATGCCGATGGTACCAAAGCCGGTTATGACCTGGCACTAATGCGAACCATTAATGACCACGTCAATATTCCAACCATTGCTTCTGGCGGTGTTGGCAATTTACAGCATCTGGCAGACGGAATTTTACAAGGCGGCGCCGATGCAGTTCTGGCGGCCTCAATTTTCCACTTTGGTCAGCACACCATTCCGGAAGCCAAGCAATACTTGGCGGCACAAGGTATTGAAATGCGCCTTTAAGCCCGCTGGCTCAAAAATTTCAGAACTGAAAAAGAGTGTAGTCATACACTCTTTTTTTATGCGGCAAAGCAAAACAAATAAAAAATGAAGATAAAAAAAAGGAGTCCTGAAGACTCCCTATAAACCAAGAATTGCTACAGCGCTTGGCATTAAAACGTACATATTTCAACAGAATCACCTTCGATGTAGGCAGAAGTTCTGCCGCTATCTTCAGCTTCTTTACTATAGAAAACTTCCCTGAACAGATATTGACCATCAACGCCAATTTTATTGACAATTCACGACAACAGCTTACAAAGCAGTTGTTTTCAATCAGTTTTATTTGATCTCTATCACATAATTGATCCAGTATTATTGTTCCGCGAATATACTGACTTTGGGCCAATCAACGATGAATTTGCTCAGCAGATAAACAACCCTCTCATTAACTGGCTTTAGGTAGCGACTCAAGATCTGGGGATGGCTTTTCATTCCGGTCGACCCATTTGGCCGGGAAGAATTTTTCCGCGCCGCGGTTTAATAGCGCCGACAGCGGCCGTGGCAAGGCAATCCCGAGCGGATTCTGCTCCTGCAAATCGGGTGAAGATATAACCCGGGTGCCCAGAATATAGTCAAACCAGGGCTTGGTCACACACCAATTGGCATCCTGATTGCTGTTCATATGATGGTCATAGTGCCAGGGAATTTTTGTTCTGGCCCACTCTGGCTCCAAATGGGCACGGCGGTGAATATAGTAATAATTCAGGGCGCTATACATGCTGCCGGCCATCATGCCTTTGGAAATCGGGAAAAAGACCAGCCCAAACACACCCGCGGCGGCGGCCAGCGAAATAATCTCGTTTTTATTGCGCCAGTGCGACCAGCCAATCACATAGCTTTCATCATTAAACTGATTTTTCCGCACCTCACGATGATGCTCCCAATGCGAACGCATACTGCGTGGCACCGGACTGTGACGCGGCTGCCCCGGCCGATGGGTACCATGTAATACATATTTATGTGCCACCCATTCAAAGGCATTGGCCACCAATAAACCTGCTATAAATCCTTTTAACATGCTCCAGTCCTCCTGTGCTTTTCCTTCACTATAAGCGTCGGCACAGGCTAGATATTGACGGAAAAATTGAATATGATTGACAAATCACGACAAGAATAAAATGACAAGCTATGCAACGGATAAAGGATTATACCGGCTCGATTTATGGCGGCTTGGCCCAGTTGCTGTACGACTTTTATCAAGCACAACAGCTGCCGGTTCCAGAAAAATTACAGCAGGTTCAACATCAGGAACGTTTTGATTATATTCTCTGGCGCGACTTGCTGACCGAACTGGAACAGCAGCTACAGCGTCCGGCGTTGGGACTAGAAATTGCCGCGCTGGTGCAGCCCAAACATCTGGGCATTATTGCCTATGTTGCCCTGTCCTGTGACAATCTGGGCGAAGCGTTGCAACGCTATCATGACTTTCACCGGCTGGTCTACGACGGCAGTCCGTTACAGGTGGAAGTGCAAGGTAATTATCTCTCCATTCGCTGGGCTGACCTGCCGCCAACCATGACCACGCAACTGACCAATGAAATTGCCATTGCGCTGATGGTGGAGTTCCTGAAACATTTTATGGAGTTTCAGGATATTTGCCTGCATGAAGTACATTTCCAGAATCCGGCGCCACGGCATGTGGCGCTGTATGAGCAGTATTTTCATTGCAAGGTACGTTTTTCCCAGGAAAAAACCCAGGTGCTGATGCCATTGCAGGAACTGTCGAAACCCTTTTATCAGGGAGATCAGACCTTACAGCATTTATTGCTTCAACAGGCCAAGGCACTGCTGGAAAAACTGCCAAACTCCACCCAGATTGATCACCGTTTACAGCAAGCGATTCTGACCGGTTTACAACGCAATATGTACCAGATTGAGCATATTGCCCAACAGCTGAATTTGTCAGTACGGCAGCTACAACGGCATTTACAGCAGCAAGGCACCACCTATCAGCAACGGATTCAGGAAGTGCGCTGCTTACTGGCCGAACAATATTTAAAAGATCCACATTTAAGCCTACAGGAAATTGCCCTGCTGCTCGGCTATTCGGAACAGAGTGCCTTTCAGCGTGCCTTTAAACAATGGACCCAGCACACGCCACAGCAATGGCGTCAGAACAACTTAATCAATCTTTCATCTTTTTAGTTTAATTTGAAGCGTATAAAAAAAGAGTATTTTACAAAAATAGTGTGATATATTTCACACTTTATAATTTTCATCACATAAATAAAATTCTGGAGACATGAAAATGAATAAATATTGTTCAGAATTTCTGGGGACCTTCTGGCTGGTATTCGGCGGCTGTGGTAGTGCCGTGCTGGCTGCAGCCTTCCCCTGAACTGGGCATTGGCTTTGTTGGCGTATCGATTGCCTTTGGTTTAACCGTTTTAACCGCGGCCTATGCCCTGGGGCATATTTCAGGCGGTCACTTTAACCCGGCGGTGAGTCTGGGCTTATGGGTCGGCGGCCGTTTTGAAGCCAAAGAACTGCTCCCGTATATCGTTGCCCAGGTATTGGGTGCTGTCGTCGCGGCCTGGATTTTATACCTGATTGTCCAGGGTCAGGCCGGTTTTAGCGGCACCGGTGGTTTTGCCAGCAATGGTTTTGGTGAATTATCCCCGGGGCAATATTCACTCGTTTCAGCACTGATCATTGAAATTGTCTTAACCGCCTTTTTCCTGATTATTATTTTAGGCGCTACCGATCAGCGTGCGCCGGCCGGTTTTGCGCCAATTGCAATTGGTCTGGCCTTAACCCTGATTCACTTAATCAGTATTCCGGTCACCAACACCTCAGTCAACCCGGCCCGTAGTACCGGTGTAGCGTTCTTTGCAGAAACTGCAGCCTTAAGCCAGCTCTGGTTATTCTGGGTTGCACCAATGATTGGTGCGGTAATTGGCGCGGTGATTTATAAAGTGGTTGGCAAGAAGGACTAATCTTGCTGCACGTCCTACAAGCTCACTTCGGTGGGCTTTTTTATATTTTAAATGAACAGTTTATTAGTTAGAGCGTAAAAACCCTGTCCTCTAAGACAGGAAGAATGTCAAAGAAAAGGATTTTCGATTTCCCGTACTTCGGTACGCTGGACTTTTTCAGGCAGATTTGGCTCTTTTTCCAGAGCCGCAACCACCTCATTCAGCAGTGCCTGCAAGGCTTTAGCCGCAGCCAGACCCGCCTGGTCCTTGGTGAGCTGTAAATTGCCATAGACATTCACGCAGTCCAGATCATTCTCGACAGTCAGATCATGAATGGCATGAGATTCTGTCCCATGTTGAAACGGTTTAAACATACCCACCTCGGCCGTAATGCTGGTTGTTGTGGCAGGATCAATTGCTCATCCTGCCGTTTATATGTGCTGATCAGCTTTTATTCATTAACTGTAAGATATAGTGCAACAAGGCCTCAATCAACTGCTTAATGATGGCATCCTGGGTTTCGGCATCCAAGGTTGTACCACTGGCAGTGGCCGTGCTACCGCCAGATTTAAACTGACGCTGTAAGGCCTGTAGCTGCTCCGGGGCAACATCTTCAGCACACTGACTTTCTGCATCCCAATGCGAATATTCCAGTGGTTTATTGGCTTTTACTGCGTTGGCGGTCAGCGGCAATTTATAGGTATTGCGTTTTTGCTCTTCGGTCAGCTGCGGAAACAGGTTAATGCCCAACTGTTCTTCTAAATAACAGACGCTGACCACCTTGACCTGCAGGGAATTGTCATTCGGTGCATAGTAGGCGCCAATTGCGCCGGTTTTAGGTAAGTAAATGGCTTTATACACCGAGGTTGGAACAATCACCCCATTACCAATCGCTTTCAGTTTTTTGCCACTAAAAGTCGGCCCGGTAATGACATACACATCCTGTTTATGCTTGGTCACCAGCGCACGGGTGGCTTCTTCCAGTTCACGCCAGACCTGCTGATTATTCTTCGGCGCTTGCGGCACCATATTGGCCAGCGAGAAACTGTCGTATTGCGCCGCTTTATTGGACATATCCGCATTTGGGGCCATATGTCCGCGGTCATAACCTGAACCACGATAATCCGCCAAGGTCGCGCGGTGCTGCTCTTTCACCCGCTCTTCTTCATGGAAACTGTCTTCACGGGGAATTTTCTGGCTTAAACGCGCCGGGGTCAGACTTTCAGCCACCCACAGCGGGGTTTTGGACACGCCGGAATACATCACGTTAAAACCATTAAAGCACAGCGGATAACTGTCTTTGCGCAGGCTGTCTTTAATTAAATACGGCGGCACATCACGGTAAAATTGTTCCAGACAGGCACTATTCGAAGTGCTTGGTGTCAAGGACATCCACTGGCTGATTTTTTCCTGTCCAAAGGCAATCGCGAAACTGCCAGCGGCCACCACACCTAAAACAACTTTTAAACTTCCTTGATGAAAAAAGGGAAAGAGAGGCGGATTTGTACTGCGCTTTTTTCTGGCCATTACACTGCTAAAAACTATAAGAATCACATATTGGCCGAGCTTAACAAGGGGTCTGCAGCTTGTATATGTTCTGGCTGTTGTTCGCTTAACAATTAGACAATAAACCGCTGTACAGGCGGTGACTGTGTAACAGTCTGTCAGAGTTTTAACACAGTTTATGATAAGTCTGGATGGCTTTCAGTGTGCTGCGTTGCGTCAGGCCAGTGTTATATGCCAAGGTAGTTCACGAAAAAATCGTGTGATAAAAATTTGATGGAGGAATCTATGTATTCCAAATTACTGGGTGCCGGCCTGATTACCGGTTTAATGAGTGCAACTGCCTTTGCCGAACCTCCCATTCAACCGGGTGATACCCTGGAAAGCTTATCGAAAGCCAAAGTGGTGACCACGGTTAATGGTCAGCCGGGTTCATTGCAGGATATCGTGGCCAGCGGTCAGGTGCGCATTGTCTCTGAAGCCAATCCGCAAGTGGTTCAGCCGATGCCGACCAATCCGCAGCTGGATGTGATTCCGGCAGATGCACCCGCCCAGGTACCAGGCCATGATGCTCCGGCACAAGCGGTTGCACCCGATGCATCAGCGCTGACCTCACAACCGGTACCGGCTGGCCAGTCAACTGATCCGTTGGCCCAGGGCGCACAGCCTATTACTGAACCACCCGCAGCAGAGTTGACTGCACCTGCAGCGGAAGCCGCCCAGAATGCAGCGCCCATGATGGACTCCTCAGCTGAAGCGCCGGTGAATGGTATAGAAGCCGAAACCGATGTTACCCAGGAAGCCTTAGCCGCTGCACCAGAAGCAGCACCAATGGCAGACCCTGCTATTCAGGCCGCACCTGAAGCTGGCGCCGAGCAAATGCAAGCGCCTGTTCAAGCCTTACCTGAAGCCCCAAGCCTGAATGAAGCCAATTAAAGACCTGTTTTAGGCTTTTATCCTCCAAAAAAACCAGAGCTATGCTCTGGTTTTTTTATTGCAGTTGCGTTGAGACCACGCCGTTGCATCAGATCTGGATTTGACTGCCCAGCTCCACAACCCGGTTGGTCGGAATCTGGTAGAAGTCACTGACCGGACTGGTATTGCGCTGCATCGAAATAAACAGCTTTTCCCGCCACGGTGCCATGCCTTCGCCGACTGTGCTGATAATGCGTTCACGTGAAATAAAGAAGCTCATTTGCATCATGTCGAATTCAAAGCCCAATTCATCATAGGCCTGCTTTAACGCGCGCGGAATATTCGGCTGATCTTTAAAACCGTAATAGATAAAAATCCGGTAAAAACGTTCATCTAGCCGTTCAATCTGCACCCGCTCTTCTTGCGGCACATACGGAATATCGCGCGTCACCACCGTCACCATAATATTGCGCTCATGCAACACCTTATTGTGCTTGATGTTATGCAGCATCGCATGTGGCACGATATTCGGCGTACCAGTCAAGAATACCGCTTCGCCCGGCACAAATTTGGTGTCATTGCCCATGCTGATACTTTTAATAAACAGCTCAATCGGCAAGGCATCTTTTTCCAGATGATGAATCAGCAAGGCACGGCCATCTTTCCAGGTCATCAGGAGGGTAAATACAATGGCACCAATTAAAATTGGTACCCAGCCACCGGCGACAATTTTCAGTGAGGTTGAACCGACAAAAATCAGATCCAGAATTAAAAAAGGCAGTGCAAACAGCAGCACTTTCCACACCGGCCAGCGCCAGAAACCATAGGCCAGAATGGAAATTAAAATGGTGCCGCAGAGCATGGTCATGGTCACCGCTACGCCATAGGCACTGGCCAGATTGGCACTGTTTTCAAACAGCAGAATCAGAATCACCACCGATACAAACAGTACCCAGTTAATGAACGGCAAATAAATCTGGCCCTGTTCCACTTCTGAGGTATGTTTGACCGATAAACGTGGCAAATAACGCAGCTGAATAGCCTGATTGACCATCGAAAATACGCCAGTAATCACCGCCTGTGAGGCAATCACCGCCGCAGCCGTGGCCAGCGCAATCATCGGATACAGACCCCAGTCCGGCACCAGCAGATAGAAAGGATTGGTAATCGCGTCCGGATCACGCAGCAACAAGGCGCCCTGTCCGGCGTAATTCAATAACAGACATGGCAGCACAATCACAAACCAGGCCATCCGGATCGGCAAGCGGCCAAAATGCCCCATATCGGCATAAATCGCTTCACCACCGGTCATGGTCAAAATGACTGCGCCCATGGTTAAAAAGGCCACATAAGGCTGTTCCAGCACAAAGTTAATGGCCCAGTGCGGGCTGATCATCGCCAGCACATACGGCGTCTGGATAATACTCCACAGCCCCACCCCACCAATCGACAGGAACCAGAGCAGGGTCAACGGCCCAAAGAAGGTGCCCATGATGCCGGTACCATGACGCTGCACCAGAAACAGTCCAGCCAGAATCCCGATAGATAAGGGAATCAGCCACTGGTTAAACATCGGGGTGGCAATACTCAGACCCTCAATCGCGGATAGCACCGAAATAGCCGGGGTAATAATCCCATCACCAAAGAACAATGATGCGCCAATAAAGCCCAGTGCAATCAGGTAGATTTTCTTCTGTTCAGAAATACGGGTGGTACGCAGGTTTAAGGCCAGCAGCGACATGATTCCGCCTTCACCGTTGTTGTCTGCGCGCATGATGATGGTGACGTATTTAAAGCTGATGGTCAGCATCATGCACCAGAAGATCAGCGATAAAATCCCCAGAACACTGCCTTCAGAAATGGCCAGATGTGCGGTCAGGAAACATTGACGCAAGGCATAGAGTGGACTCGTTCCAATGTCACCAAAAACTACGCCCAGTGCCGCGAGGGTAATCACAGGCAGGGCGGCTTTTTTTGCAGTACTTTGCATAGAATGTCTTCATGGATAGACCGTATTTTTGCGCATAATAGCACCAGCCCAAAAGTTTTTCCGCAAATCAATTGTTTCAGCTTGGCAGAGTGACTTTTTTTGGGTATTATCCACGGCCTATGGTGAGGTGTCCGAGTGGCTGAAGGAGCACGCCTGGAAAGTGTGTATACGTTGACGCGTATCGAGGGTTCGAATCCCTCTCTCACCGCCAGAATGTTTAAAAAGACTCAAATTGTAAAATTTGGGTCTTTTTTTATGCTTCGACTTTTCTGCTTTTTCAAAATTATTCAGTTCCAGACAGTGAAATTATCTGCTTGTTTCTGGATTAGATTTTAAAATAACAACAGTACTTTTATTTTTTTGAATTTAAAAACTTGAGCCTGAATACATCCGCTAAGTTTTAAATTCATCAGCTTTTGAATTTAAATTTATAGTTGAAAAAGCAGAGCATCTATCGCATCTGCTTCCCTAAAATTTAAATGGATGGTCAAGTTTTTAACACAGATAAAACAGGAAACCTGAGATAGACTTTTTCTATCAAATTCAAAACTATATTGATAAATTCATTGACTTGAAGCGCTTATTTTTCCAGCACCATCTCAGGCTTTGCTGAAAATAGCATCAATTTTTCTGACTCCCCGTTCATCTCTTGGGTTGTTAAGCATGATCTTCGGGTTATGCCATCCTGCCGCATATATGTGAAAGTTACAGCCTGCCACAGTTCCAACCTGTTTTTAAACCACAGATGTCAACAAAAAGTCATCATCTCATGCTACAACAGTAAAAAGTGGCATAGAATTCGCAAGCTTTACAGCAGCAAGCATTGTGCTATGTTAAACACAGACCTAAACAGAACAAGGAGAACAATAGGCAAAATAAACAACTGTTTAAAACTATTAACTTAAAAAATATTCTTCATTTAATCGTGCCAAAAAAGATGTTTAAAGCCAATCAGTCAAAAAACTGCTATTCGGGAGCGAGCATGAATAACAGCGCAAATTATGTCAAACAAATTAAAAATGCCAAACGTGGTGGTTATACCCCCACCATCGCCAAAGACCTCAATCGACATAAAATTCAAAAAGCCCTTAAACTTATTGAGCAGTGGAGATCTCTCGCCAACGAACTCAAACCACAAATGCAACTCGATATGGCTTTTACCCTTGAAGAATGTGCACAAGATTTAGACCGTATTTTAAGGAGCAAGTAGCACGCCTCTGCGGCACTTAACCCCCCTTTATTTTAAATTCAAAACAATAGCTCGCCCTGAACGTGAGCTATTGTTGTCTTGAGCAGAAACTTGCCTCTTCCACGATGTTTAAGCGCGAAAACAAGAGCTGGATAAAAATAAAACAGCGCCTGTCGCCTACTTTTAATTGCTTATTTTTTCGCTTGCGCCCGAATTAAAAATCTGTAAAATGCAACTCCACAATGCCGGCATAGCTCAGTTGGTAGAGCAACTGACTTGTAATCAGTAGGTCCACAGTTCGAATCCGTGTGCCGGCACCATTTTCTTAGGCTCGCTATTTTAGTGGGCCTTTGTTGTTTTTATGGCGCTATTTTTTCTGCTTTATTGCGTGTGTGCGGTCACTTGCACATATCTCACCAAGCCATCTTTATATAAACGTCGGCACAGCTTTGCGGTCATGGCAATCTTGATCCGGTCCAGACCTGGACTGTGCTGCGGCCAGTGCAGCTGCTGGATATATTCGGCAAATCTGTTTAACACTGGTGCAGATAAATCTTCAATCTGAATCTGGGTAAAACCGCGTTCCTGCAAACACTGCTCCAGTTGTACTGCGGTTTTCAGTTCCGGCAACGACACATCCGCCGCCTTTAATAAAGCGCGATAAGAATGCTGTTGTAATGTATTTGATTTTAAAAACTGCGGTGACAATATCAGGGTGTGAAAACCCAGACGGCCTTTTGAATTTAAAACCGGTTGCACGGCATCCAGAAATGAATTCAAAGCATGATGATAGGCCGCATCAATACACAGCACCACATCAAATGGCGCCAGAGGTATGAGATTTTTTAAATTTAAAAAAGACTGCGCATAGATGGGCAGCTCTGGCCAGCGCGCTTGAATCTGCTCGACACAGGTCGTTTGCAGTTCAACGGCGGTAATATTTGAGAGTTGATAATGCTGTTGCCAGTGCAACAGGCTGGCGCCCTGTCCACAGCCTAAATCGAGCAGCCGATCTGTGGATTGCAACTGAACGGCTTCGGCCAAATGATCGGCCAGCTGCTGGCACGCCGCCGGATAGTCCTGTGCAGATGAGTGCCAGTAGCCCAGATTGCTCCAGGGCAACTCGGCAGGATCTCCCAAAAGCGCTGCATTGATTGCATATTTATGGGAAGGAGCCTGTCGAAAAATTGCCTGAAGCCAGCGCATAAATTAGTAGCCGAGTTGGGGAGCAACCTCTACTTTAGGTTTTAAGCCCACAAACGGCAACGGTGCACCAAAAATTTCTGCAATATGCATGGCCGAAGTCACGGCTGATTCTAAAATTGGCAAGCCGTCACATGACCATGAACCACAGAAGAACACCTTGCGATCAGCGACTTTATGACGCTGTTGCAATTCTTTGTTCAGTGCCACAGTTTTTGAATCCACCACCGCACGGGTCAGGGTGACAGAAGAAATGACTTTCTTCGGATCAATAGGCGTGACCGGACGCCAGGTCTGGAACACCGGCGTTTTACCGACCAGCGATGGCTCAATCGAGTTTAGCCAGACAGTAAATTGCTGACGGGTAAACTTGCGGTCCATCATATAGCTCAGTACCGACCAGTCTTTGCGTTTTGGCGGCATCACTGTGCTATCGGTATGAATCACCAGTTCGCCCTGTTCAAACTTGAACTGCTTTAACAAGGCAATATCTTCGGCAAACTGTTCACGATCGAGGAAGTTCTCGATATTGGTAGTTGGGGTGGCCACCACCACACGGTCAAATACCGCAGTTTCGCCTTCGGCATTTTTGACATAGACCTGATCATCTTGCTGGCTAATATGGGTGATGGGTGAACCACTCTTGATATGAATACCTTCAATCAGCTTATTCACCAGCGCCGGAGTGCCACCCTGAATACGCAACAGCGCATCACCATCGGTCAATTGACGCAAGAAGGTCAACAGCGGCTTCGCTGGCCATTCGCCAATGGTTTTCGGGTTACAGGTACAGATGGTGTACAACACCGGCATTACCGCGCCATGCCAGAACACTTCTTCAATTTCATTCTGGTTGATGAACTCAGCCAGGGTAATGTCCTGATTCTTCGACCGGAAGAATTTGGCAATTGCCGTTTTTAACTGCAACATGCCTTTAACCAGACGCCAGCCGTATTGCTGCAAGCCTTTACGGTTATTGATAATCGGGAAATTCCCGATACGCGTACGCGAGGTGGTTAACCAGGTTTCGGTCCGGTCTTCAAATAACCAGCTACAGGCCATATAGGTCCGTACCGGGAAGGTCGGAATACCCAGATAGGTGGCTAAACTGAGTGTGTTTTTCCACAAATGCGGATTCATGACCCGCAGCGGTGCGTCAATTAAACCGCCTTCAAACTCAGTACTGTGGCTGTCCATTCCACGTCCAGGCAGAGCTTCAAAAATTGTAATGTTATGCCCTGCATCTTTAAGAATTCTTGCGGTAGCTAGCCCAGCCATGCCACTACCGATGACTGCAATATCCAAAACGTCTTATCCGTTAATGAAAACATTGACCGAAATTATGAACCATGCCTTGCCAAAATGAGCTATTAAAAACTACCAGATTCACCCTTTTTACAAAGTGTAATAAAGTTCTAAAATGCCACTTCTGTTACATTTTTTAACGTATTTTCAAGCCCCGTGTAAATATAAGAAATACCTGAAATTTTATTTATTAATTTTTAAAAATCATTTAAAAACAATAGGTATAAATTAACCAGTTTTAGAATAGTTGTTTTACAAAGTGCGTGCTTTCCGCTAGTATACGCTCCACACAAGAATGACAACCACATCACATAAAATCATTACAGATAATGATACAAATGAGATAAAACAAGAAACTTAACAGCGCAATAACAAGAAAGCCTCTGATTTTTATCAGAGGCTTTTTTCTTTTCGCAGCAGGATCGCTGAATGCTTAGCTTTGCAGCGGAATTTGGCCAAACTTACCAGAATGAAAGTCCTCAAAGGCCTGAATAATTTCCTGTTTGCTGTTCATCACAAAAGGACCATGGCCTTGAATTGGCTCATTTAATGGCTCACCGGTCAGAATTAAAAACTGTGTTTCCTGCTGCGCCTGCAACTGAATGGTCGGCTCGGCATCGCGGGCAAACATCACGATAGAACTGTCCTGCACCTGTTGATTGCCATTCACCAGCAGCTCGCCTTTTAGCACCACCAGCAGGACATTGTGAGTCACCGGGACATGCACAAAGGTTTGTGCATCTTTGTGCAAGCTGCCATCCCAGACATTGACCGGGCTAAAGGTCTGTGCCGGCCCGGTGTGACCTAAATAGTTCCCGGCAATCACCCGGAGGTGCCCGGCGGCATCGTCCAGTTCAATTCGGGGAATATCGGCAGCGGCAATGGCCTGATAACGCGGCGTGGTCATTTTGTCTTTGGCTGGCAAATTGACCCAGAGCTGGACCATTTCAAACAGTCCACCGGCTTCGGCAAAATCGGCAGAATGAAACTCTTCATGCACCACGCCGGCACCGGCTGTCATCCACTGCACATCACCCGTCTGAATGGTGCCCCCGCCACCGGCCGAATCTTGATGGGTGACGGCGCCCTGATAGGCCAGAGTCACAGTTTCAAAGCCACGATGCGGATGTGAACCCACACCACGCTGCGCTTTCGTCGCCTCAAACGGATAAGGCGCAGCATAGTCGAGCATTAAAAACGGGCTGATGGCCTGACCTAAACGGTCATAAGCAAACAGGTTCTGTACCGGAAAACCATCACCGACCCAGTGCATGTTTTTATTTCGATATAAACCAATTATTTTTTTCATACTGTCCTGCGCCTGCAAGGAGAATTGATCGTTTCATGTTAAGCCTTTGCGGTGCGGCCAGCTAGCGCAAATCTGGCATACTGCATTGCAATAATAGAATCATCCAGGCGCATCCGGATTCTGCTTGGTTTCTCTTTCAACAGACAAAAAAAATCCAGAACCGGAGTTCTGGATTTTCATCAGAAGATAAATGCAACTGGATTAGATTTTACCGACCAGGTCGATTGACGGTGCAAGCGTTGCTTCACCTTCTTTCCATTTTGCCGGGCAAACTTCACCTGGGTGTGCATGGACATATTGCGCTGCTTTGACTTTACGTAGCAGTTCCTGGGCATCACGGCCGATACCGCCAGCGTTAATTTCAACAATCTGGATGGTACCTTCTGGGTCAATTACGAAGGTCCCACGGTCAGCCAGACCTTCAGCTTCAATTAACACTTCAAAGTTTTTTGCCAGAGTCCAGGTCGGATCACCAATCAGTGGATACTGGATTTTGCCAATCACGTCTGAAGTATCGTGCCAGGCTTTATGGGTGAAGTGGGTATCGGTTGATACACCATAAATTTCAACACCCATTTTCTGGAATTCAGCATAATGATCAGCCAGATCGCCTAATTCGGTTGGACAGACAAAGGTAAAGTCTGCAGGATAGAAAAACACCACCGACCATTTACCCATCATGTCCTGCTCAGACACTTCAATGAATTGACCATTCTGGTAAGCAGTAGCGTTAAAGGCTTTCACTTGGGTATTGATTAAACTCATTCTGTATTCCTCAGTGCGTTGTGGGGATTGCTTATCTTGTGAAGCTAGAATACAAAACTGAGATAAATCGGTAAAACAGTACTTTTTTATAAAAATAATCGTTTTTTTAGATTTAAAAATCCATCCAAAGATGTCTTTTAGTCATTGCTTTAACTTTAAATTCTAAGCTTGGAAGTGCTGCAAAGAATCCCATGCTGATTGGGCAAGTGCTGTTGCATAGTGCCGAGGTGAACTTTTGACGCGACCGGATAGCCAAGCACGACAATAACTTTCAGTTGGTCCAATCACTAAAGATAACAATAACTCGGATGGAATGATGGCAATTTTCGCTTGATCAGGTTGCTGTTCCAGCCATTGCAACAACTGTAAATTCCGCTGCTGATTGGCAGTTTTTAGTTCTGCTTTTTGCTGTATGCTGAAATGCGAAGCATAGAGAAAACGGGAAAAATTCGGATACTGTTCCACCCATGTAAGATAACTCAAAATTACCGCATGAATGCCCTGCTCAATACTTTGACTCTGCGCTAAAGCTTCTAGACGCTGATTGGCTTGATCTGTCAGTGCAGCCAAATACAACGCAGTAATCATGCCTTCTTTATGCTTAAAATGATGATAAATCGCTCCGACACTGGCATTGGCACGTTCACGAATCATCTCAATCGTGGTGGCTTCTAATCCATATTCAATAAAGCAATCCAAAGCCGATTGCAAAATCTGACGTTTCAATTCAGCACGTCGTCCCACATATATTCTTTGTAGCAAATCCATGTTTTACAGTATCATTTCTGTTCTTGTTGGGCATCATAAAGCAAGATTTACACTTTTGTGTAGTCCATTTGGCGGCACAGCCAATACAGAATATTATTCTGTATGAGAAGATCATTCTGACTTTGATAAGAATGACATGATCAGGACGACACCATGAGCCAATCCCTAAACATATGGCAAAAACTGCAAAATAAACCTGCTGGAAAACGTATTTTTTCAAAACTGCTCTGTTTAAAAGCACCCTACTTCAGCAGTATTTCTCCTGTTTTTGAAACCCTTCAGCCGAATTTCTGCCAAGTGAGCATAAAGAAACATCGTGCTGTGCTGAACCATTTAAGCACTGTACATGCAATTGCCATGTGTAATATGGCAGAACTTGCGGGTGGAACCATGACAGATGCCACTGTGCCGCATACCCATCGCTGGATTCCAAAAGGCATGCAAGTCGAATATATCAAAAAAGCCACCACAGATTTAATTGCGATCGCTACACCCGCTGAGCCAAATTTTCTTTGGAATGAAGGCAGTGATTATTTGGTCAATATCGAAGTCAAAAATACCGCACAGGAAGTCGTTTTTCGTGCCGTGATTACGATGTGGGTCTCACCAAAGAAGTAAAAAAATAAGAAAGAAAAGAGCAGCGATTAAAAAACCCGCCATTGTGAGGCGGGTTTTGTTGATGATCTGCCTTTCTAAGATTAGAACGGTAAATCATCATCTAAATCTGCAGGTGCAGGCGTTGCAGCAGGAGCTGGTTTCGGTTGCTGATAACCACCCTGGTTGCCATAACCACCACCGGCATTATTGTTGTTAAAACCGCCTTGAGCCTGCGGCGCATAGCCACCCTGGTTGTTATTGCTATAACCACCGCCCTGGTTATTGTTAAAACGTGGCTGATTAAAACCGTTATCGCCCTGCTCACCTTGCTGACGACCCGAGTCCAGCATCTGCATTTGCTCGCCACGAATTTCTGTGGTGTAGCGTTCCTGACCATTCTGATCGGTCCACTGACGGGTACGCAGCGAACCTTCAATATAGACTTTTGAACCTTTGCGTAAGTATTGCTGCGCGATTTCACCTAAACGGTTATGCAGCACAATACGGTGCCATTCGGTTTGCTCTTTACGCTCACCGGTGGTTTTATCGGTCCACGCATCACTGGTGGCAATAGAAAATTGAGTAAGCGAGCCACCATTCGGGAAAGTTTTTGTTTCTGGATCTCGACCTAAAGTACCAACTAAAATGACCTTATTTACACCACGCATCAGCTGTATTCTTCCTATTTGTTTCTATTATTTACTTTATAAGAGTTATGCTTAAATGGCTACCTCTTTACCCAACAAGTGCGTTAATTGTTGTCGCGCAGCATCATCAATTTGCTGTTTATCGACTTTTATATAGGCAACTTGCTGTTCAGACATCACCACGACTTCTTCAATACCATGAATGGCCAAAAGTTGAGAAGTCCACTCATCCGTTTGTTTGGCCTCAGGCAGGCGAAATACCATCGACGACAGATAACGCGGCTGGGCCAGACCAAAACTCATCAGCAGCCAAATTATAGCAACTGCGGTCAGAATACTCCAACCCATCGCCGTGTTATTCAGCAGTAACAGTTGCCCGCCAATCATGCCGCCAAAGAAGGCACCGAGGAACTGGCTGCTGGCATTGACGCCCATTGCAGTGGCTTTGGATTGAATCGGTGCCGCCTTCGATAACCAGGACGGTAACAGCGCTTCCATCACGTTAAAGGCAATAAAAAACAGGCCCAGTCCAATCAGCAGGATATATTTAGATTCAAAACCAAAAATCATCACGATCAGGCCAAGAATAATCCCGCCAATCGCGGTCAGGAAAATACCGCGCATTTTGCGATATTTTTCCGCCAGAATAATACTGGGGAAGGCAAAAAACAGACTCAGCACCAGCAGCGGCAAATACACCCAGCCGTGACTGGACAATGGCAAACCGGCATATTCAATCAGCTGCGGTGGTGCATAAATAAACATCGCCGTTAGCAGTAAATGCAGGGTAAACACTGACAGATGCAGGCGGTTTAAATCGCCCATTTTTAGCACCTGTTTGAGCTGCGGCAAATAGCCCTGCTGGAAATTACGATGATGGCGCGTGACTTTAGGCACCAGCAGCAACATGGCAATGGCCGCCAGTCCCATAATGGTGGTCACCCAGAACAGCCCGGAAATACCAACCAGTCCAGTCAGCCACGGCCCGGCACTAAAGGCAATCACGAAGGATAAACCAATACTCATGCCCATCATGGCCATGGCTTTGGTGCGCTGTTCTTCACGGGTGACATCGGCCAGTAAAGCCATCACCACGGCAGAGACTGCGCCGCCACCGGCAATGGCCCGGCCAATGATGACCCCATAAATGGTCTCTGACATTGCAGCAATGGCACCGCCTAAAGCAAACAGTAACAGTCCAAGCACCACCAGCGGTTTACGGCTATAGCGATCAGCAATCAGGCTAAATGGAATCTGTAAGATGGCCTGGGTCAAACCATACACCCCAACCGCCAGACCAATTAAGGTCGGGGTTGCATATTGATAGGATTGCCCTGCCACCGAGAAAACCGGAATAATCATGAACAGACCCAACATGCGTAAGGCAAAAATACTGCTTAAGGCAAAAGTTGAACGGCGTTCTAAGGCATTCATCATATCAATAGGCTAAGTGCAACAATTTTGTATGCGAATATCCTACATCATTCATGCTGCAGATGCTGCGATATTCAGCACAATATTCTGCATCTGAACTACCAGTCATAAAAAAAGGTGCAATTGTTTGCACCTTCTTCAGATCAGACTGCAACTTAGTGCAGTGCCTGACGTTTTTTATATTGAATTGAGGCAAATACCGCCCAGACAATAAAGGCCACACCAATCAGGCCGGTGACCACTTCCGGGACATGTAAACCGGTTCCGCTGGCAATCATGATAAAGGCCAGCGCACCAATCGCATAATGCGCACCATGTTCCAGGTAAATATAAGCATCCAGGGTGCCTTTTTCTACCAGATAAATGGTCATCGAACGCACGAAAATCGCGCCAATCGCCAGACCCAGCATGATAATTACCACATCCGAAGTAATCGCAAAGGCACCAATCACACCGTCAAAACTGAACGAGGCATCCAGCACTTCCAGATACAAGAAGCCACCAATACCGGCTTTCACCACACCGGTCGGCACGCCATTTTCATCATGACGGATCGCATTGCCATTTTCATCGACTTCAGGTTCGCCACCCAATAAATGACTCAATACCTGTACGCCAATATAGATCACGATGCCCCAGATGCCGGCCATGGTCACCACCAGACGTTTATCTTCGACCACATTGGCCGCCATGATCAGCAAGGCCACCAGCGCAATAAAGACCGACATGGCCGGTACACTGGCCAGATTGGATAAACGGCGCTCAATCCAGCGGAACCAGTGGGTGTCTTTTTCATCATCGAGGAAAAAGTTCAGGAACACCATTAACAGGAAGGCACCACCAAATGCTGCAATTTCAGGATGATGTGCCATTAATTTGGCCGAATATTCTTTCGGATTATTCAGTGCCAGCTGCACTACTTCCATCATGCCCATATCGGCTGTGACGGCAACAATCACCACCGGGAAAATTAAACGCATACCGAATACGGCAATCAGAATCCCGACCGTCAGGAACAGCATTTTCCAGAAATGGTCCCAACCGCGCAGGACTGATGCGTTAACAACCGCGTTATCAAACGATAACGACACTTCCATAATGGCGAGAATGGCCGTAATGGTCAGTGCTGTGAACATGGTTTTCAGGCCTGCTTCCGGGCCGTGGGTATAGCCCCAATAAGCAGACAAACCGAGACACACGATCGTAAATGCAATAGAGAAACCAAAATGTTTCATCATGACAAATCGACCTATGACATTATTAGATAAAGAAATTCGGTAAATATTAAACTTGAATTACACCGAATGCGCCGCGTGCATCCTGCTGAAGACATGCAGGACCTCGGCGATAGAGATATGGCCGCTATTATGACGCTTTTTCATGACGATGCCAAAACACTTCGTATGCTTTTTTGTTGATTCTGATACAAATCAAAGCGGCTCATCTTTGCAGCGCAAGTATGCTAGTCTTTGGGCATTGATCTTGATGCTTTACAGGAACCGGACATGCGTTTTTCTGAACAATTGTGGCAACAGAATTTAGAACTGTATCAAAACACCCTGGCCCTACCCTTTAACCAGGAACTGGCGCAAGGCAGCCTAAGTCGTGAGGCCTTTAGCCACTATGTGATTCAGGATGCGCATTATTTACTGGCCTATGGCCGCGCGCTGGCGGTGTGTGCTGCCAAAGCCTTTGATGCCGATGATGTGATCCAGTTTGCCGAAGCCGCCAAGGTAGCGATTGTGGTAGAACGTTCACTCCATAACGGCTTTATGCAGGATTTTGGCATTAGCAAGGAACAGTTTGAAAATACGCCGCTGACCCTGGCCTGCCATCATTACACCAGTTATCTGGTTGCCACTGCCTGGTCGGAGAGTTATCCGGTGGTGCTGGCCTCGTTATTGCCATGTTTCTGGATTTATGCCGAAGTCGGTAAAGATATTGTCGGCAACTCGGTCGCCAACAACCCGTATCAGGCCTGGGTCGATACCTATGCCGGCGAAGAGTTCCATACTGCGGTGCGCAATGTGATTGCCACGGTTGACCGCGTGGCCGAGCGCTGTGATGAAGACACACTGGCGAAAATGCGTCAGGCCTATACCCGTGCTGCTGAACTGGAATGGCTGTTCTGGGACAGTGCCTATGCACAGCGTAACTGGCCGGGACTGGACAGCAGCAACTAATCTTTGATTACTCGCCCTGGTGCAAGATCAGCAGACTTGCACAAGGGCCGACAGCTCTCTTTCATTCTTGCGTGCTTTGATCCCCGTACTTTTTCTCCTGACAATTTTTTATCCTTATACGTTTTCAGATCTTGGCCTTTATTTGCAATCAACCGACATAATTTGACGTAGAAATACCTTAAGCCTGCACTTGAACATTTTTCATGCGCTATCATATAGAGGTTTTAAATGAATTTTCTAGGATCATTGCATGAGCCAAAGTCATATCCGTATTCGAGGCGCACGTACCCATAACCTGAAGAATGTGAACCTTGATATTCCACGCGACAAGTTTGTGGTGATTACGGGACTTTCCGGTTCAGGTAAATCTTCCCTGGCTTTCGATACCCTATATGCCGAAGGTCAGCGCCGTTATGTCGAATCGCTCTCGGCCTATGCGCGCCAATTCCTGTCACAAATGGAAAAACCGGAAGTCGACTCGATTGAAGGCTTAAGTCCGGCCATTGCCATTGAACAGAAATCGACCAGCCACAACCCGCGTTCTACCGTCGGCACTATTACCGAAATTTATGACTATTTACGTCTGCTCTATGCACGCGTGGGTACGCCCTACTGTCCGGAACATGACTTACCAATGGTGGCGCAAACCGTATCTGAAATGGTCGATGTGGTCAAAGGTCTGGAAGAAGGTACCGCCCTATTGCTATTGGCACCGGTGGTACGTGAACGTAAAGGCGAATATACCCATCTGTTTGAACAGCTGCAAAGCCAGGGTTTTGTCCGTGCCCGGGTAGATGGCGAAATCATGGAGATTGATCCGCCACCAGAACTGGACAAAAAGAAAAAACACAGTATTGAAGTGGTGGTCGACCGTTTTAAAGTCCGGGATGATTTGGGCAACCGTATTGCCGAAAGTTTTGAAACCGCTTTACGTTTAGGCGGGGATATTGCGATTTTATCGTGGATGAAAGGCGAACATCCGGACCGGGTGTTCTCGGCCAAACACTCCTGCCCAGAATGTGACCGTGCCGTGGCTGAACTGGAACCGCGCCTGTTTTCATTTAACAACCCGTTTGGTGCCTGTCCGGTCTGTGATGGCCTGGGCACACGCAGCCATTTTAGTGCCGACAAACTCATTCCCAATCCGGAACTTTCTTTAAGCCAGGGTGCAATTCGTGGCTGGGACCGTCAGCGTCCTTATTATTATGGCATGCTGCAAAAAGTTGCCGATCATTATGATTTTTCGCTGGATACACCGTGGAATGAACTGGACAAAGACACCCAGAAAAAATTCCTCTACGGCAGTGGCCGGGAAAAAATTGACCTGAGCTATGTCGATGAACGTGGTCGTCGCCATAACCGGGTACAACCGTTTGAAGGGATTTTGCCGCATCTGGAACGCCGCTATCGTGAAACAGAAAGTAATTATGTCCGCGATGATCTGGCGCAGTATCTCTCCAATGCCGCCTGTGATGCCTGTGATGGTTCACGTCTGAATGAAATTTCGCGCCATGTGCGAGTCAAAGACAAAACCATCAGCCAGATTACCAAAATGTCGATTGGCGATGCCGAGCATTACTACCAGAATCTGAATCTGGAAGGCGCCAAAGGCGAAATTGCCGATAAAATTTTTAAGGAAATCCGTGAACGTCTGCACTTTCTGGTCTCAGTCGGTCTGAACTATTTAAGTCTGTCGCGCTCTGCCGAAACCCTCTCGGGTGGTGAAGCCCAGCGTATTCGTCTGGCATCGCAGATTGGTGCCGGGTTAATGGGCGTAATGTATGTGCTGGATGAACCGTCTATTGGTCTGCATCAGCGTGATAATGACCGCCTGCTGGAAACCCTGATTCGCCTGCGTGATCTGGGCAACACTGTACTGGTGGTCGAACATGATGAAGATGCGATTCGCGCCGCAGACCATATTATTGATATCGGGCCAGGCGCCGGCGTACATGGCGGGAATGTGATTGCCGAAGGGACCTATCAGGAACTGGCGGCCAATGCCAACTCTCTGACCGGTCAATACCTGTCGGGCAAGCTCAAGATTGAAGTACCAAAACAGCGCACTCAGCCACCTAAACCGGATGAACAGATCAAGCTGATGGGTGCCTGTGGCCATAACCTGAAAAATGTCGATCTGACCCTGCCTTTAGGCGTGATGACCTGTGTTACCGGGGTATCCGGTTCGGGCAAATCAACCCTGATTAACCGTACCCTGCTGCCATTGGCCGCAACCCAGCTGAATGGCGCCACCACGCTCAGTGCGGAAAAGTTTGACACCATTGAAGGACTGCAATTCCTGGATAAAGTGGTAGATATTGACCAGAGTCCGATTGGCCGTACCCCGCGTTCCAATCCGGCCACCTATACCGGTCTGTTTACCCCGATTCGTGAACTGTTTGCCCAGACACCTGAAGCCAAAGGCCGTGGTTATGCGGCAGGCCGTTTCTCCTTTAACGTCAAAGGCGGACGCTGCGAGGCCTGTGAAGGTGATGGCATGATTAAAGTCGCCATGCACTTCCTGCCGGATATGTATGTCCCCTGTGATGCCTGCCATGGCAAACGCTATAACCGCGAAACCCTGGAAGTGCATTACAAAGGCAAAAATATTTCCGATGTGCTGGAAATGACGGTCGAAGATGCCATGCATTTCTTTGATGCCATTCCGGTGATTCACCGCCGTCTGGAAACCTTGAATCAAGTCGGTTTAGGTTATATCCGTCTGGGTCAGTCAGCCACCACCTTATCTGGTGGTGAAGCGCAGCGGGTCAAACTGGCACGCGAACTGGCAAAACGGGATACCGGTAAAACCCTGTACGTGCTGGATGAACCAACCACCGGTCTGCATTTCCATGACATTGCCAAACTACTGGACATCCTGCATGAGCTGCGCAACAAGGGAAATACCATTGTGGTGATTGAACACAATCTGGATGTGATTAAAACCGCAGACTGGATTGTGGATTTAGGCCCGGAAGGCGGTGCCGGCGGCGGGATGATTATTGCCGAAGGTACCCCGGAAGAGGTGGTGAAAGTGAAAGCCTCCCATACCGGAAAATTCCTGAAACCGATGTTAAAATAAAATGAAAGGGCTCTGAGGAGCCCTTTTCTTTGTTATTAGATTCACCTGAAAAATATCAAGATATATATTTAAAATATTTTTCTATTTTAATTTACGGTTTAGAGCATACTTTCCACCCTATTCCGCCCCTTCTCTTTGGCCTTAAATAAGGACTGGTCTGCCCGGCCAAACAGCTCCATCCAGCTGCCTGCATCTGCGGCGACCCCGGCACTGACAGAAATATTTAATGGCGTGTCCAGTCCCGGCAGGGTCAGAACATTCTGGCTAATTTCCTGACGTAATTTCTCGGCAATACTCAAGGCCCCGTCCAGATCAATCTGCTCAATCAGAATCAGGAATTCATCGCCCCCATAACGCACAATCAGGTCAGATGAACGCACACTGTGTTTTAACACTTCGGCAATTCCCTGAATCACCCGGTCACCGACAATATGCCCATACTGATCATTGACCTCTTTAAAGTCATCAATATCAATAATAATTAAACCGGTTTGATGGAGCTTGTCCGGATTCTGATTCAGATATTGAATATATTCTTCTAGCGCCAGACGATTGGAAACCCCGGTCAGGGTATCGGTATTGGCCATATTACGTAGCTGGAATTCCAGCAAATCCCGTTCAGCCAAGCGTGCCTGCAACTGCTTGAGTGCAGCAAATAAAGAGGTGGGTGAGGAATCTGGAGCTGTGGCCGTCTGCGGCTGGGCTTCAGATAACTCTAAAATCAGATCTCGCGCTTCAATTAAAGGTTTAAATACCTTAAAACGCGCATAGACCATGGTAAACAGCGCTGCCAGCAAGGAAATAATCGACACCGACAGCGTCAGGATAAACTGCTGCCAGGCAGCATGGCGCTCCTGCTGGGCCAGCCAGACACTATAATCCAGCAGATATTTCTGCAGATTCACCACTGTCGTAAATTTATCGACAATCTTCAGAGTCAATTCAATTCCGCTTAATGAATACGGGCGCGCATGCAGACTTTCTTCAATCAGCTGGCTGACAATAGGAACCCCCTGATCCAGATATTTTTGTTTAACCTGTTGATGCAGTCCCAGGTATTCAGGCGTTTTGTGCTGTTCAGGCTGAATCGAGTTGACCAGATCCCATAAATAATAAGATTGCCGCTGGCTCTGTAAGGAATAAGCCAGGTTCTGTTCAGGAATTGGTTCTTTAAAAGTCACGGCCGCCATAATCGTCGAGGCCAGACGTCCGGCCTGATCACGTAAATCGGCCAGTACCAGAATCAGACTATAGGACTCCGACAGCATGGTCTTTTTGCCTTCCGACTGCATCATGACATGCTTCAGCACCTCATAGACTTCATCCCAGGCACGAAACATGGCCTGAATGGCCTGATCCAGCTGTGCTGAACTGCGCTGGGCATAGGGTTGTGCTGCATAGGCATCCACCGCAGCACGTCCTTTTGCCAAAGCCGGTTTTAAATCGGTGGTCAAGGCATTGGCCTGTGCAGCAAAACCGGCGCTATTTAACAATTGCATGGTGTGTTCAATCTGCAGATCGACCCGCTCTCGAAACAGGGTCAGCTCTTTCAGGTTGGCACTGAGTTCATCTGGAGTACTGGACATGACCTTATTGGCCGGACCACGTTCGCGTGAAATCTCATTGGCCAGATCGGCCACATGACGTAAGACTGAAATTTCGGTCAGCACCACATCGGACTGCTGATAAGAGCGATAACTCTTCAGCGTCACCGGAACCGAAATAAACAGAATCGACAGGATGATAATGAGCATAGAAATAAACAGACGCTGCTTAGTATTCTCTGAATGCAAGCGATGGGACATGTTTATAACCTCACGACCATGAGCATGAACTGAACGTATTGAATCAACAAAGGCAGAGCAACGACCTGAAGCGGATGACCACACTGCTGAGGAAAAAATAACAGGACAGCGGTAGCGTTCATTCAACTATAAGTCGAATAAATCAACAAGATAACTAAAAAATTGTGACAAGGTTAACAAATTTATTGATTAAGTTGAATAAAAACCGACGAAATTAGAGTAAGCTTCTATTTTTTTGAACGGCAACCGAGATTGCATTCTCTTAAAAATTAAATATAAGCCAATGATTTATATAATAAAAATAAGGTTTTAAAAATTGTATAAAAAATTAAAGAAAACATTTTACAGCTGCATCAAATAAGTGCATAATGCACCGCATTGGGGCGACTTTAGATATTCCTCAGCAGAATTTTAAATTTTCCCGCAAATTTTGGCTAAAAAATCCCGGTTTTCGTTGAAAACCGGGATTTTTTTATGGTCATATATTCAATAGCGCTTTTTAATTCAAGAAATATTGCACCAACATAGTGCACAATAAATTTATACTTAAGCGGTTTTTAATCCTGACTACAGGATTCAGGCATAAAAAAACCCAGCCTTGGGGAAAGCTGGGCATATAAAAAGTAAAACTTTGTGGAGAATCTCAGTGCAGTTCCTCTAACCTCTAGTCCTGCATCAAGAAAAATCATGACCGAAATCACAATTTCGATAAAGCTGACCAAACGGTATAACTTTACCTAGCCATTATGATACTTATCACACTTTTTGTAAAGCCTATTAAAATAGTCTGCTTTTAGTTTAACCAGTATTAATAGTCAGCGAATTTAGACCTATAAAAACCAGAAAACGTAGAAAAAAAGTAAAGCGTTATCAATTTCAGCTACATAATCCTGGTCTTAAGTTTCATTTTTTAAGCTTTATGCGCTGCTTTTCACATTTTTATTAGATTGTTTTTATAGATAATTTATATTGAATCAATTCATATTAACTATCAAGAAAAGTGAGGCAGCAAACACTTTTCTTTCGCAAATGAGATTTAGCCGCTTGTTCTTTATACACTTTTTAGGTTGACAACAGATTTATCAATTGACTACTTTTTCGCCTATACATATTTTAGAGCAATTACTCAACTAAATAATCTCCTTTGTCTTCATTGACTTAATAAATTGTTACAATACAATGCCTATTGTTTAATCCATTTTTAACAAAACTGGTAACTATCATGAAAAAACTCGGTTTAGCCACAGCTTTATTATTAGCCATGACCGGTGCTCAAGCGTACCAATTCGAAGTTCAAGGTCAATCAGAATTCATCGACAATACTGCAAACAACAATGACTTCTCTGGTGCAATTCAAGGTACTTACTACTTCAAAAATGTTGATTCAACTAAAGGTCCTTTAGCTGAAGCTGCGTTTTTAAACCAAGCATCAAATGTTTCTTTAGCTTATAGCTATGGCGAACTTCAAGAAGATGGCGAGCGTGATGTTGTTCATGCTTATGGTGCTAAAGCTGAAGCATATGTTCCGACAAAATTTGTTCCAGCCTATGCAAGCGCGTCTTATAACCACACCATCGTAGATAACAAAACTGGTTCTGCTGATGACAATGGCGACCGTTATGCCTTAGAACTTGGTGCATTAGTAGCGCCAAACTTCCTGGTTGCTGTAGGTTATACCAGCGTTGCAGACCAAGCGTCTTTAGATGCTTTCAACATTGTTGCTAACGGTGTTGCTAAAGCAGGTCTAGAATCTGCAACAATCGCAGACGATCAAGATGCTATTACTGCACGTACTAAATACGTGGGTGCAATTGATGGTACAAACATGGCAATCGGTTTTGAAACTGGCCTTGTTTACGGTGAAAGCACAGCGTACAACCTGAAAACTGATCTTTACTTAACGCCTGCTCTTAGCGTTGGTGCATCTTACATGGAGTCTAGCTACAACAACTCTCCAGACAAAGCTTGGGGTGCAAACGTAAATTACTTCATCACTCCTGCTGTTTCTGTAGGTGCAAGCTATGTAAATGCTAACTTCGAAGCTGCTCAAGCTGGCGAAGAAGATGCAACAGTACTTGATACTCAAACTGTTGGCTTAAATGCTAAATTCCGTTTCTAATCTGATTTAGAAACTGATGTAAAAAAGACGCTCTATGAGCGTCTTTTTTTGTTTGAAAGAAATGATTATTCCGGACTACGCACAATACTCAGGAAATATAAATGCCGTTCATATTGATCCAGAATATCCTGTAGTAAATCTTCCTGGGTCCAGTCCATCACATCGTAGTTCTGCCCGCCCTCTCTTAAAAATACCTCGGCCTGATAAAACGGTTCATCGGCCATGACTTCTGGCATAAAGCTCGGCGGCACAGTTTCACGGGACACTACCTGATAGATAAAGTTAATCTCATGCTGATGATCGACCTTTAAACGCAGGCCATCTTCCAGCGAATCAATCGACACAGTCAGATGCCGCTTTTGAAACTCCTTCTGAATATTCTCAAAAGCCTGCTGTACCTGGGTCTGAATATACTGTTCTACCTCGGCCTGGCTATGTGGATAATGCATGATCAGCCCCAGACGCTGTTGCCAGCTGCGTGGATTATGAATGGCGCGCGGCGTAATCCGCGCTTCCTGCAAGGCGTTCATTTTGGTGACATCTAGCCGTAGGGCTTTGAGCAGGCCCCAGCACATCAGTAACAGAATGAAGGTAAAGGGCAAGGCGCTCATAATGGTGGCCGACTGGAGCGCACTCAGGCCACCAGCCAATAGCAGGATAATCGCCAGCACCGCCATCAACACCGTCCAGAACAGGCGTTGCCAGACCGGAGAATGTTCTGTTTTTGCAGTGAGAAAATCTGTGACCAGCGCGCCTGAATCTGCCGAAGTAACAAAAAACAGCATCACCAGTAGGGTCGCCAGCAGACTCATGATGGAAGCAAAAGGCAGATTACTTAAAAACTCAAACAGGGCTACCGAGGAATCCTGCTGTACCGCGGTCATCAGTTGCAGATTCGCCTCATGCAAAATGCTATACAGCGCGGCATTGCCCATAAAACCCATCCAGACCAGGGTAAAACCAGTCGGAATCAGCATTACCCCCACAATAAATTCACGGATACTGCGTCCTTTGGATACCCGGGCAATAAACAGTCCCACAAATGGCGACCAGGAGATCCACCAGGCCCAGTACATGATGGTCCAGCCCCCAATCCAGCCACTCGGTTGATAGGCATATAAATTGAAGGTCATATGAAACAGATTCGAGGCATACTGACCAATATTCTGAATGGTGGTTTGTAGTAAATAGATACTCGGCCCCGTTATAAATACAAATAACAGCAGCACCACCGCCAGCACCAGATTCAGCTCTGACAGCCGTTTAATACCTTTGTCCAGACCAAAAAACACCGATAAAGACGCCATGCTGCTGACCACAATAATCAGGATCATCTGGGTACTGGCGCTTTGCTCAATCCCGAATAAATAATTTAAGCCGGAATTGATCTGGGTCACACCAAAACCTAAAGTGGTGGCAATCCCGAAGACAGTGCCGAGCGTGGCAAAGGTATCAATCCCATCTCCGAGCGGGCCGTAAATTTTTGAGCCAATCAGCGGATACAGGGCCGAACGGACTTTTAGTGGTAGATTGTGCCGGTAAGCAAAATAAGCCAGCGCCAGCCCGACCAGCGCATAAATGGCCCAGGCATGAATGCCCCAGTGGAAAAAAGAAATACGCATCGCCTGCTGCGCTGCCTGGATGGTGGCCGGCTCACCGACCGGTGGCGAAACATAGTGCATCACCGGTTCAGCCACGCCAAAGAACATCAGGCCAATGCCCATGCCGGCGGTAAACAGCATCGCAAACCAGGAACCCTGATGATATTCCGGCTGGCTATGGTCCGGACCGAGCTTGATTTTGCCCATATCGGACAGTGCAATATAAATCAGCAGAATCAGAAACACCGCCACCGACAGCACATAGAACCAGCTAAAAGAATCGGTAATCCACTGGTTCATGCGCTGGGTCAGCAGTTCAAAACTATTGGGCGCCAGCAGCACCACCGCCAGAAAAATCGCAATAACCGCGACCGTACTGATAAATACATTCGGATTGATATTGCCCCACCAGGGCAATTTTTCGGAAGGCATAACTCCCCCATTTTATTTTTAAAGATGATAGACAGACGCTTTAGGTCCGGGCAGCATTCACCGCAAAGGTGAACAAAAGATGAGTGTCGTGAGCTTAAACTCGCGCACAGCTTAGTCCTCTCGCAGCAGAAACACTATTGAACTGCTGTAACACAATAGCCCAAGCCGATGATTAATCTTTATTTCTGGGCAAATGACGAATGTATTGCAGGGCAATCAGCCGGGAAACAATTAAGGCCAGATACATCACCCCGCAAAACATTTGCAGCATGGCAATCACCCGTACTGCCGGACCAATCGGCATCAGGTCAGACAGGCCGGTGGCAGACTGCAAACTGAAACTCAGAAACAGCAGATCCAGCCAGCTTTGTAAATCCGGTTGGGTCGGATGATAAAAACTGGAAGGATCCAGTATCTGGCAAATATTGTAAACAAAGGCAAACGCCCAGGCAATTAAGGTGAATACTGCGCCGGCGGCAAACAGTTCATCGCGAGTCAGGTAACGGTCTTCAAACATATAACGCAGCAAACCATAGGCCGCACTTAAATAGGCCGCGGCTTCAAAGGCATGACTAATCACCAGCACGGTCGGGTTATTAACCCCCAGCACAATCAGCAGAGAAAAGAACAAGGCGCCCGTGACAAAGCTCAGCCCTAAAAAAGTAAACATCGGGGTCTGGCGAATGACTTTGGCAATTAACAGCAATACCACCACACCCAGCATCCAGATCAGCACGCGATAGGTGGCATGATGACTGAGCAGCGACAACACGAGAATAAAAAACTGCATTAACAGCAGCCAGGCCGAAGGCAACAGCCGGAATCCTTTCCATAAATCAATGAATGCTTGCATGGGTACATCCTGGGTATCTTGGTGTAATGCGGACATCACTTTCTTTTTTGTTCTGATTACCATAGCATGCTTAAAAGCGCAGACAGATCACTCCTTTGTATGAAAATTACAGAAAAAGTACGTCAAGAAATCACCCAGATTGAATTCCGGGATGACCTTTCTCAGGATAAAAAAATTGCCAAAATCACCCATCTGGCCTGTGCCACCTGTGCCGGTGTCGCCATTCAGCCCCTGCCTTTTGCCGATATTCTGATTCTGACACCCTTACAAGGCTACTTTGCCAGCCGGATTGCTGCCATTCACGGCATTAAACTGACCGACAATGAAGCGCTGGACTGGGTCAAGGAGCTGATCGGGCTGGTGGGTTTGGGCATCGCCGCGCAGCAGATTGCACTGGGGGTCTGGAAAACCGTGACCTTTGGCTTTGGCGGCCTGCTGACCATTCCACTGGTCTACGGCCTGACTTTTGCGATTATGAAAGTGGCTGATCTGTATTTTTCCCATAAAGCCCGTAATGAAAAACTCAGTGAGGAACGCATTAAAGCGGTATGGAAACAGGCGTTCCAGCAAGGTAAAAAACAGGGACAGGCTCAGGCAGAGCAGCTGCAACAGCCAGAGGATTAAGCCATGACCCGATCGTCCTCACCCTCACCGATTCACTATCTCCGTAAAAATTTTGATGCGCTGGCCATCACCACCGTATTGGCCAAACTGGCCTGGAACGCGCGCACGCCGCAACTGACTGAAGCGGATCAGGCGGTACTGGCTGCATTAAGACGCAGCCATGCTGAACTGGCAAACGCCCCTCTGGAAGATATTCAGGCTTATTTACAGGGTTTTGATGAGCAGCAGATTGTCGGGCTGGTATCGACGGTTAAAGGCATGTTGCATGATATGGAGTTTGTACGGCTGGACCATGAAGATGGCGACAGTCTGTATGCCGCGTATCTGGACCAGCACGACCATACCGATTTTGATGTGCTTCTGGCCGATCAGCACAGCGGCGAAAGCTGGCAACTGCAACTAAAAGCCATCGAAGGTACTGGCACCGGCAAAGACTGGATTGCTGCCCCTCCTGAAGAAATGTTGCTTGCCACTGAAGAAATCGCGGCACAGTTGGGTCTGGAAAGTTCTGGTCTCAGCACCAAAGAGCTGACCCAGAGCGTGGAAGATGCGATTGATGTGATTGTCACCGCCAAAGACCCGAATGATGAACATTTCTGGGACTACTTTCCGGCCATCTCCGTGGCCAGTGTTTCACTGGCGATTTATGAACTGTTCCGGCGCTATCAGCAGCAGGAAATCAGCTGGTCAGAATTTAAATGGATGGCGGCCAAAGTATCTGGCATCAAGGTCAGTAAAATTGCCTTTATTGGTCTGCTGTTGGGTCTACCGGTGGTCGGTCAGGTCACGGGTGCCTACCTGGTCGCCAAGCTGTTACTGAATGCCAAAGCCACCTGGTTTGAAAAAGAATCAGCGCTATATCGCAAACTACAGGCCTACTGGGCCAGCAAGCAAAAACCGCAGCCATAAAAAAGCCCCTTGCGGGGCTTTTTCTAGGCATACCTGCTCATCTTAGTGATCAGATGCACCTGAGATACCAATACCGGTTTGTGAGCGGACAAACTGTGCATCGAATGCTTTACGTTCCGCTTGTGCTTGTGCAGAGTTATCGGTAATCGAGAACAACCAGCAGCAGAAGAATGACAATGGCATTGCGAAGATTGCAGGACCGTTAAATGGCACCACTGGTGTATCAGAAATTGCCAGCGTATCGACCCAAACTGCTTTCGACAATACGATCAGCACGACAGCAGACACCAGACCAGCAACACCACCAATCACTGCACCACGTGTAGTTAAACCTTTCCAGAACATCGACAGAACCAGTACCGGGAAGTTCGCACATGCCGCTACCGAGAATGCCAGACCCACCATGAAGGCAACGTTTTGTTTCTCGAACAGAATACCCAGAATCATCGCGAAGATCGCTAAACCTAAAGTTGCGATTTTAGACATGCGCAGTTCAGATTCAGGTGTAGTTTGGCCTTTCTTGAATACGTTGGCATACAAGTCGTGAGAGATTGCTGAAGCACCTGACAGGGTCAGACCGGCAACCACCGCAAGAATTGTGGCGAATGCAACTGCTGAAATGAAGCCCATGAACAGGTCGCCACCGACTGCGTCAGACAGGTGTACCGCCGCCATGTTGTTACCACCCACCAGCTCAAGCTTGCCAGTGACTGCCATTTTTGCGATATCCAGGAATTGCGGGTTGTTGGCCACATACAGGATCGCACCGAAACCAATGATGAAGGTTAACAGGTAGAAGTAACCAATAAAGCCGGTTGCAACCACAACAGATTTACGTGCTTCTTTGGCATCTTTTACCGTGAAGAAACGCATCAGGATGTGTGGCAGACCTGCAGTACCGAACATTAATGCCAGACCCAGTGAGATCGCATCAATCGGGTTAGATGCCAGGCTACCTGGACCCATGATATTGGCTGCATCAGCCAGGCTCAAGTCATGTACCTTCGAGAACACCTGAATTGATTGTTCAAACATATTGGTGAAGCTGAAGCCCACGCCTTTCATTACCATGAAGGCCATGAACGTTGCACCAGACAGTAACAGTACCGCTTTAATGATCTGTACCCAGGTCGTTGCCAGCATGCCGCCGAACATAACGTAAGCCATCATCAATAAGCCAACCAGCACAACTGCAATGTTATAGTTCAGACCGAACAGCAGTTTGATCAGCTGACCTGCACCCACCATCTGTGCAATCAGATAGAACGCGACGACGACTAGCGAGCTGAATGCCGCCAGGGTACGTACCGGTTTTTCTGATAAACGGAAGGAAACTACGTCAGACAGGTTGTATTTACCCAGGTTACGTAAACGTTCTGCAATCAGGAACAATACGATTGGCCAGCCCACCATGAAGCCCAGTGAATACAGCAAGCCGTCGAAGCCTGACATAAACACCATGGCGGAAATACCCAGGAAAGACGCAGCCGACATATAGTCACCGGCAATAGCCAGACCGTTTTGGAAACCTGAAATACCACCACCGGCAGTATAGAAGTCTTTGGTATTGGTGGTTTGTTTCGCCGCCCATTTGGTAATGAACAGGGTCGCACCCACAAAGATCAGGAACATGATAATTGCAGGCCAGTTGGTGGCTTGTTGTTCTGCTGCGCCCAGATCAGGTGCGGCAAAAGCCATACCTGACATCATCAACGCAGAAGCTGCAGCAGCTTGCGCCTTCAATGAAGTCCATTTCATCTTAGTCTTGTCCTTTTTGTTGTGCAATTGCTTCTACTTCACGCATTGCTTCTTCATTCAGTTGATCCAGCTTGTTATTCGCAATATAGGAATACACTGCACACAAAATGAAAGATAACACGATGATGCCCAGACCCAGTGGAATACCCCAGGTCGTCACGCCACCAGAAATGGAAGATAATAGAAACTCTTTGTTATAGCCAACTAACAACATGAAGCCGACATAAACGATTAACATGATTGCGGTAAGCGTCCAGCTAAGATTACGCTTTTTTGCAACCATTTCTTTGAATTTTGGATTGTGTAGAATTCGATCTACTTGAGCCTCATCCATAGTTTTACTCCTTGAAACGCCCAGCCTTAGGCGTAATTTTTAATTCGAATTATATTCATGATGAAAACTAACAAGTTTGTAGGGTGCTTGTAATTTAGACTTTGGTCGTTAAATTTTGAGCAATTCAAACTGATGCGTTCACGAATAGAGTATTATAACGCGAGATAAATACACCGCGGGTATTATGAACAGCTGGCTGATTATCGGGGTGTTAGCCCTTTATATTGCATTACTTTTTATTTGTGCATTTTTTGGTGAAAAACATGCGAGCCGCCTCAGTACGCGCGGTCGTATGCTGCTGTTCAGTCTGACCTTGGGCGTCTACTGTTCATCCTGGACCTTTTACGGGGCCACTGGTGCAGCGGTGCGTGAAGGCATTATCTTCCTGCCGATCTATTTAGGGCCGCTCTTGTTCGTGGCGGTTGGCTATGACATCTGGCGCCGTTTGGGTCGGGTCCGGCAACATCATGCCATTTCCTCGATTGCCGACTTCGTGGCAGCGCGATATGGCAAAAGTGGTGCCCTGGCCTCGCTGGTGACCATTCTGGCAGTCATTGCGATTATTCCCTATCTGGCCCTGCAGTTACGCGCAATTGCCTTAAGTGCTGCCGTAATTCTGGATCAGACCACCCATGTCGAAAGTACCACCAATGGCGTGCTGTTTTTAACCGCGCTGCTGGCGATTCTGGCAATGCTGTTTGGCACCCGGCAAATTGCCAACACCGAACAGCACGGCGGTTTAATGCTGGCGGTGGCCTTTGAATCTTTCGTCAAGCTGTTTGCCCTGCTCTGTGTGGCCGGTTTCTTTGTCTTTGAATCGGCCGATAACCTGAAGCAGATCAGCAATGATGTGGCCCAGACCTTCCATGAAGTGCAGCTGTTGGGCGTACCGGAAACTTTCTGGGTGCAAACCCTGCTGGCCGCACTGGCGATTATCTGCTTGCCACGCCAGTTCCACGTGGCGGTGGTCGAATTACGCGATGAAAAACATATTCGCGGGGCACGGCGCTGGTTTGCCGTTTATCTGATTTTAACCACCATCGCGATTATTCCAATTGCCAGCTGGGCCTTACATGCCGCGCCGCAATATCTGATGATTCCGGATGTCGCGGTGCTGTCCTTACCGCTCAGCTATAATCAGGAATGGCTGACCTTACTGGCCTTCCTGGGTGGTTTTTCGGCTTCAACCGGGATGTTGCTGGTGTCTTCAGTGGCGCTGTCGATCATGCTCAGTAATGACCTGATCATGCCGGCGCTGTGGCGCTCGGGCCTGATTTCGCGTCATGACAAACGGTTGCCACTGGTGCTGAAATTCACCCGCCGCATCTGTATTCTGGCGGTGATGCTGCTTGGCTTCCTGTTCTTCCATTTCTTTAATGATATTGACCAGCTTTCGGTCTTCGGTTTACTGGCCTTTAGTGCGGTAGCGCAGTTCTCCCCTGCCCTGATTGGCGGGCTGTACTGGCGCGGCGGCAGTAAACAGGGCGTCTATGCCGGCCTGATTGTCGGTTTTATCATGTGGGCCTATACCCTGCTCTGGCCAACGGTTTTACGCAGTCTGCCAGAGCAGTTCTCAGCGATTACCCAGTATTATTTAACTGTGGGGCCATTTGGTATTAATGGCTTACGTCCGGAAGCGCTGTTAGGTTTTGAATCATTTGCGCCGCTGACACATGGTGTGGTCTGGTCACTTGGTCTGAACCTATTGCTGTATGTCTGGGTATCGCGCATGTTCCGCCCGAGTGTGGCTGAACAGATTCAGGCTGAAAGTTTCTTCTACTATGAAACCAAGCCGCTGCCATCACACACCACCAGCAATGAAGTCAGCTATTCGCATCAGGATGTGGCGCGTTTAAAAGTCGGTGACCTGATTACGCTGGCCAAACGCATTACCGGCGATGAGCCAACCATGCAGGCCTTCCGGCAGTTCAGTGAACAGAATAATGTGGTGCTGAATGAAAACAGCAATGCCAACGGCATGTGGTGGCGTTTTACCGAACAGTACCTGGCCGGCACCATTGGCGCGGCATCGGCGCGAACCCTGCTCACCACGGCGATGGTCAACAATGGTCTGGCGCTAGGTCAGGTCGCCAATATTCTTGACCAGGCCTCCCAATGGCAGCGCTTTAACCAGAACCTGATCATGACCATGATCGACCACATGACCCAGGGGGTGAGCGTGGTCGATGAAAACATGTGTCTGGTGGCCTGGAACAATCAATATCTGAAACTGTTTGATTATCCAAAAGATATTGTCTATGTCGGCTGTCCAATTGCCGACCTGATCCGCTATAACGCCGAGCGCGGCGAATGTGGCCCGGGCTCGGTGGAAGAACACGTGCGTAAACGGATTCACTGGATGAAAGTCGGCAGTGCGCATGAGTTTGAACGTATCCGTAAAGATGGCCGCGTGATTCAAATGCGCGGTAATCCGATTGAAGGCGGTGGCTTCGTGACCACCTTTGCCGATATTACCGCCTTCCGTGAAAATGAAGCGGTCCTTGAAGCACGTGTACAAGACCGTACCCAGCAATTGGCCGATGCCCTGGCCGAACAGCAGCTGGCGCGCGAACAGGCCGATAAAGCCAATATGTCCAAGAGCCGCTTTATTGCCGCGGCCAGTCATGACCTATTACAGCCGATGCACGCAGCCCGTCTGTTCAGTACCGCGCTGGAGCAAAGCATCCAGTCAGATGATGACCGTAAAACCTTGCAGCAGCTGGATCGTGCGCTGCATGGGGCTGAAAGCATGCTGTCTGCACTGCTGGATATTGCCCGTTTAGAAGGCGGCACTATTCAGCCAAAACGTCAGCCTTATCCACTGCATGACCTGCTCAGTGATCTGGAACTGCAATTTAAATCCATTGCTGCACAGCGTGGCATCCAGTTTGTCGTGCATGATGCCCAGTTCTGGATTGACACCGATCCGCAATGGATTCGCCGGATTATCCAAAACTTTGTCAGCAATGCACTGCGTTATACCGCCAAAGGCAAAGTCGTGGTCGGGGTATTACGTTCTGCACAGCGTCCGCAGCATATCCGCATCGGGGTCTGGGATACCGGTCCCGGCATTGCCGAAGAACAGCGCATTAAACTGTTCCAGGAATTTGAACGTTGCGGCCATACCTCGCCGTGGGGTGAACAGGGTCTGGGCCTCGGTCTGGCCATTGTGCAGCGTATGACCAGCCTGCTGGATTATCCGGTCTATGTCTATTCCACTCTCGGACAGGGCTCCTGCTTCATGATTGAAGTACCGGTGGTGGCTGCACCTAAAGCCGTGGCTGCACCGGTTCAGGCCGTACCGCTGAAAACCAAGGCCTATAAAATTCTGTGTCTGGATAATGATGAAACCATTTTAGAAGGCATGGCGACCTTATTGGGCAAATGGGGCTATCAGGTCTTTAAAGCCACCGAACCGGAACAGGCCCTGGAGATTATCCAGCAGGAAAATATTCAGGTCTGGCTGGTCGATCAGCATTTAAATAACAATAAAGTCGGTCTGGACTTTATTCTGGCCAACCGTCAGGAAAATGTACCAGTGGCATTAATTACCGCCGATTCGGATCCGGAATTACCGCAGCGTCTAAAAGAGCTGAATATCGTGTTGCTGAAAAAACCGCTGAAACCGGCCTCCTTGCGAGCCTGGTTATCCGGTCTGAAAATTTCAGCTTAGGCTGACATATTTTGAAACCTCTTTGCGGCTTCGGTAACAAAGAGGTTTTGTATTTTGGGCCTGAAAATGGCGATTTATTGCAGCCCGCTAGGCAAAACTGCTCAAAACAGGCACTATCTGCCTGACAGCCATTGGCAGAAAATTCCATTGAATTATTTACTATGGCAAAGGCTACCAAAAATCTCAGTGTACAGCTGTATACCTGGTTACAAAATTTTAATCTTATGATTTTTAAAATTATTTTTTGATTAAAAAATATGCATTAGACTTTAGTCGCATATCTGATATGTAGCAATACGCGCATAAAAAAGACATTAAAAAGAAAAGATCAGTGTTTAGTCTGGAGATGAGCCCCTGAACGTCCTGTCCGGAGCTGATCATCATCCAGCCTAGAGGAGTTTTTTGATGAGTCTTTCAAGCGCAGTACAGCAAGGTCATGAGCAGAACCAACAGTTTCACCGTCAGTATGGCGCCAATGCCCTGTTGCCGGCCATCGACTGGAAAACCCTGTTTCAGCACAGCAAATTAGAACATGCGCATATTGAAGCCCTGAATACCATTTATCAAACCGCTGTACCGCTGGCCTTACAGGTCTTTGATGAACTGCATTTTGATGTATTTAGTCCGGCAGCCTATAAACCACAAGGACTGGGCCTGTTTGAAAAACTGTCTGAACAGGAACAGAAACTGCTGCGTTCGCTGGAAACTGAATGTGACTGTCTTGGTGCCACCACCCGTCACCAGATCTGGAGCATGCTGCTGCGCGGTGGTGCGGTCCTGGTATTTAAAGCCTGGCTCGGCAAAGTCAAAACCGATAAAACCGAACTCGATACCAGCCAGTTTGATGAACTGTCCGATTTACTGTTTATCAAAACCCCGCCGCATGAACTGGCACAGCGTTTAGGTGTAGATATTCATTCCCATGAAGATCATATCTTCCTGATGTATGGCAATGATGTCTATTTGGACCGTTTTAACAGTCTGGAAACTGCCGCGCTATTTGTCGATTTAGGCGTCTATGATCCGGCATTTTTAAGCCTGCGCGATGACCGTATTGCCGACTACTTAAAATCTCAGGACTATGTGACTCAGGAACAGATTGATGAATTGCAATGCGCTTTGAATCCGCTGTTCTGTACCGATGCCACACCGAAACAGGATTGTCTGGCTTAAGCCTTAGCCGATCTGCAAAACAAAAAGGACATCATTTGATGTCCTTTTTATATATTTTTCAATATTTAGATTTTCTTTTCTTCAATATTCAGCGCATTAATCGCCAATACCGCCTGGGTACGGTTTTGTACGCCCAGTTTACGGAAAATCGCCGTCACGTGTGCCTTAATGGTCGCTTCAGAAACATCCAGTTCATAGGCAATCTGTTTATTCAGCAAACCTTCAGCCACCATCATCAACACACGGAACTGCTGCGGCGTTAAGGACTGAATCCGCTCTGCCAGTGCAGTTTCATCGGCAGCACGCGGGTCAAAATTGACATTGGCCGGCAGGTTTGGCGGTAACCAGATTTCGCCTTCCAGCACCTGACGAATCGCTTCGCCAATATGGCTTGGGTGGGCAGATTTTGGAATATAACCCATGGCACCATGCGCAATGGCACGCTGGATAATCGACACTTCTTCATGTGCCGACACCACAATAATCGGAATTGAAGGATATTGTGCACGCACATGCACCAGCGCCGAGAAACCCGAAGCGCCTGGCAAATTTAAATCGAGGAGAACAAGATCAGGTTCAGGTCCTTTTTCTAAACGTTCATAGAATTCATTGACTGCAGCAGTTTCATGAATTTGAGCTTGCGGTAAGCTATAGCGTACAGCCTGAATTAAAGCATGACGAAACAGCGGATGATCATCAACGATTAAAATATTCATAAGTGACGTGAGAGATCTTGTGCACAATGGCTCCTATTCTACCCATACAAATGCAGTTAAGGATATGCAAGAGTGAACTATTTTTGGCTTAAACGAGATTTTTTGTCCGATTATTCATATTTTCTTACATTTTCTTAAATCTGAGATAGGAAATCTGATTTTGATATAATATTTATCAGCCTGATTCAGATGCTTATCTGAGTCGCATATAAGTATAAATTTCAATTATTTATTTCATTAAATTTAGTTATTAATTGCTCATTTTAAAGTTATCTGAAAAACAGATAACTTTTCTGTATTTGCTTATTTTACAGGGTAATTCAACTATTGATTAATAACAGACATTCCGAGATCAACCACAATTCAGGTAAGCCTATGTCTGTTTTCAATTCAACCAAACCACTCAATATTGTCGCAGTATCGGGCGGCTTAAATCATCCGTCTAAAACCGAAGCTTTGGTACAAGCCATTATTGATGAACTGGGCGAAGCCACCCCGATTCAGGTGCATTTTATTAAATTCAGTGAAATTGCCCCTTTGCTGGGCGGCGCCATTTACCGCAAGCAGTTGCCACAGCACGTGCAGGATGATCTGGCTGCCGTTGAAGCGGCGGATGCGTTAATTGTCGGTACACCGGTATATCGCGCCTCCTTTACCGGTCTATTCAAACATTTCTTTGATTTTGTCGAACAGACTGCGCTGGTAGATGTACCGGTATTACTGGCGGCATCGGGGGGTAGTGACCGCCATGCCTTGGTACTGGAGCATCAGCTGCGTCCGTTATTCAGCTTTTTCCAGGCGCAAACCTTGCCTATTGGTGTCTATGCCACAGATCGTGACTTTACCCCGGAATACACCATCCATAGCGAGGCCCTGCGTGACCGGATTACGTTGGCTGTGGCACGCGCCCTGCCCATTCTGGAATGGGCACCGGCCAAAGGCCAGCGCGCCGAAGTGGTGAAAAGTAAAACCCAGCAGGCCAACCAGAACCTGGGCATTAATAAACAGATTGAGCAGGATGAAGTACTACCTTCTGCTGCAGTACCTAGTCTAGATGCAGCAGAATCGCGTCTGCATCAGAACAAGGTCAAACCGCAAGTGGCTTAACCTGCTGACCCGCTGGCATCCCCTTCTTCCGAGTGTAGTCTTGGCCATTGATCCTGCGGATTCAGGCTTGCAGCAGTCTGGGTCCGCAAGCTTGCAGCGAAACATCGCTGCAATGCCGGATCAAATAAACACAACAACAGGCCCCTTATTTTTCCCTCAAGACTCGGCTTGAGGGATTTTTTCATTTTAAGCTCTGACTCACTGAAATCAGGATGAAGCGGTTTAAGTCTTAAGAATAAAAACTGGGATCTGGCACTTTGCCAGTCAGCACCCATTCGCCCAGTTCCTGATATTTATAATCCACCGGATCATGCAGGGTCTGGGTACGCACATTGCGCCAGAAACGATCCAGATTCAGCTGGGCGGTGGTGGCCCGTGCGCCCATTACCTGAAACATCTGCTCGGTAATATATAAAGAGGTATTGGTCGAGGCAATTTTGGCCGTAGCAATGGCCACCGCTACTTCACCGCGCTGTTCAGCCGTGAGTTCCGGTCCGATGCGCCAAGCCTGCTGCACACTCTGCACGGCTTTATCTGCCAAAAGCCGGACACTTTCTAGCTGCAGATAAAACTCGGCGCAATGCCGTTGAATAAACGGGTCATCCACCGCCTGCTCGACCCGAGATTTGGACCAGGCTTTTTGACCTTGCACGCTCTGAATCGCTGTTTCAAATGCCCCTTCGGCCACACCCAAAAACAGATGCACAAAAATCAGTTGTGCAATTAGCGGCCGCAAACTGGCATAAGGCGTACTTAGCGGTCCGGGATTCAGCAGCAATTCATGTTGATGAACACGCACCTGTTCAAAATGGGTCGTGCCGCTATCGGTCTGGCGCTGTCCCATATTGTGCCAGTCACCCAGAAAATGGACACCACTCCGGGTACTCGGAATCACCGCAATCAAAAGCCTGCCGGTCGCATCATAACCGGAACAGAGCAACAGGTCTGAATCGACCGAACCGGAGCAGAAGCTTTTATCGCCCTGAAACAGATATTCAGAATCTGCGACCGGTGTGACCGTGGTACGCCGATCCAGCGGATTCAGGGCATTGCCCCAAAACAGCTGCTGCTGAACTGTCTGTTGCAACCAGTGCTGATATTGTGCGGGCTGGGCGAACAGCTGCACGGTGGCAATCAGTAAATGATGAAATGCATAGACATGCGCCAAGGAGCTGTCCGCTTGTGCCAAAATCTGGACCGTTTTAAATATAGTCGACCAGGCGGCACCCTGCCCGCCATATTCTGTCGGAATTGATAAACTCAGCAAACCGCTACGGCGAATCAGATCACGCTCTGCTTTGGGATTACCGCCCTGCCGGTCACGTTCAGCGGCGGTCTGGGCAAACTGGCGGGCCAGTTGTCGGGCAATTTCACGCGGGTCTAAAACAGTGGCCGTAGTCGGGTTCATCTAAAAATCATATCCTTGATCAATCGTAATACTGTGGATGGAGCGGGCTGTTGTGCTCGCATCGTGTCCAGCTATGCTACACGGTTTTCAGTATAAAAATACCGCCTACGAGAGGCGGTATCTTAATATTTATTTTTAACGGCTGGCTTGCACCGTGGCAATCAGCTGATCTACCACTTGTGGTTCTGCCAGGGTTGAGGTATCGCCCAGACTATCCAGCTCATTGGCGGCAATTTTTCTCAAGATCCGGCGCATGATTTTACCGGAACGGGTTTTTGGTAAGGCCGGTGCCCAATGCAGCGCATCTGGAGTGGCCACCGGTCCCAGATTTTTCCGGACCCAGTTGACCAGTTCGGTACGCAGCTCATCACTTTCTGTCACGCCGGCTTGCAAGGTAACAAAGGTACAAATGCCCTGACCTTTAATATCATGCGGCATGCCCACCACCGCGGCTTCGGCCACCGCATCATGTGCCACCAGCGCACTTTCAATTTCAGCCGTGCCTAGGCGGTGTCCGGAAATATTCAGGACATCATCGACCCGGCCGGTAATCCAGTAATAGCCATCTTTATCGCGGCGCGCGCCATCTCCGGTAAAGTAACTGCCCGGATAGGTGGCAAAATAGGCTTCAATAAAGCGAGCCGGATCGCCCCAGATGGTGCGCATTTGCCCTGGCCAGGAATCCTTGATAATCAGGTTACCTTCGGCTTCACCTTCCAGCTCATTACCTTCAGCATCGACCAGGGCCGGTTGTACCCCAAACAGCGGACGCGTGGCCGAGCCCGGTTTCAGTGGCGTTGCGCCCGGCAGCGGCGACATCAGAATCCCGCCGGTTTCGGTTTGCCACCAGGTATCCACAATTGGGCAGCGGCTTTCACCAACCACGGTGTAGTACCAGTTCCAGGCTTCCGGGTTAATCGGTTCACCAACCGAACCAAGCAGACGTAGACTGCTGCGGTCACTTTCCCGTACAAAGCTGTCGCCTTCACGCATCATGGCGCGAATCGCAGTGGGTGCGGTATATAAAATCGTGACGTTGTGTTTATCAATCAAATGCCCGGTGCGCGCCCAGGTCGGATATTGCGGCACCCCTTCAAACATCACTGTGGTGGTGCCATTCGATAATGGCCCGTAAATTACATAGGAGTGCCCGGTCACCCAGCCGACATCGGCGGTACACCAGAACACATCATCCTGTTTAATATCAAACACTTCACGGAAGGTACTGTTGACATAAGTCAGATAACCGCCGGTGGTGTGCAGCACCCCTTTCGGCTTACCGGTCGAGCCGGAAGTATATAAAATAAATAACGGGTCTTCGGCATTCATTGGCTCAGGCGGGCAAATTTCATTGACCGTCATGATTTCCATGTGATACCACAGGTCACGCCCGGCTTTCATTTCAATCGGGTTACCGGTCCGGTGGACCACAATCACGTTTTGCACCGACTCGGTACCGGCCACAGTAAGGGCCTGATCGACATTGGCCTTTAAATAAATCGGCTTGCCGCCGCGCATGGCCGAATCTGCGGTAATCACCAGTTTGGCCTGACTGTCTTCAATCCGGCTGGCCAGCGAATCTGGAGAGAATCCACCAAACACCACACAATGCACCGCGCCAATCCGGGCACAGGCCAGCATGGCAATGGCAGCCTCGGACACCATTGGCATATACAGCACTACGCGGTCGCCTTTGGTGACGCCATTTTTTTTCAGCACATTGGCAAAGCGGCAGGTTTCATCGTACAGCTCACGGTAGGAAATAATTTTATGCCGTGAAGGGTGGTCGCCTTCCCAGATAATTGCCGGTTTATAAGGATGTTCTTTTAAATGCCGGTCCAGACAGTTGGCACTGACATTGAGCTGGCCATCGGCAAACCATTCAATCTTGAAATTGTCCGGATCAAAATTGGTATTTTTGACCTGGGTAAACGGCTTAATCCAGTCCAGACGCTTGGCCTGCTCGGCCCAGAACTCGTCGGGTTGTTCAATGGATTGCTGATAACGTTCGAAATATTCTGCCTCGTTGGTACGCGCAGTTTTCTTAAATTCTTCGGGTACAGGATAGATCTCATTCATATTATACTTCCTTGATCTTCTCTCATCTCATCACGAGATGTATGCCACATTCTTGATTTTTTATTTCTGCATATCAGCAGTATGACGCTTATTTTTTCTCCACCACAATCATGCTTTGGTCGTAGCGATTGATTTAATTTTAAGCACAGATACACCAGCAGATTCAATGTCTTTGCCGTACTTTTCAGTATAAAAGCAGTAGCTTTATCTATAAAAACAACCCGCTTGCAGTCAAAACCGCAGTGTACTTTGCAAAAATAGGCAGCGCGCTTGCAGAATGTTTATTAAAATCCGGCCGGATTTCAGGCAAAATACGATTTTATTGCTGAGGACTGGCAGATTCGTGGCCGAAGAAAAAACCCAACTGGGCGAAGTCACCCAAGAAACTTCCGAGCTGATTCAACAGGCCACGGAAAAAACCACCCAGAAAGTCATTGAACATACCCATAAATACAATGATGCCTATTCTGCTATTGATAAAATCATGGAAGGCTTCTGGGAGCGTGTGCCCTATTTCCTGATCGCGCTTGGCGTGATTCTGATTTTCTGGCTGATTGCCCAGCTGTTTAAATTTTTTGTGAAAAAAACCTTATCCAACCGCAGTTATACCCGGCAAAATCTGGTGCTGGTACTGAACCGGGTTGGCAGTTCGGTGATTATCTTCTTCGGGTTCTTAATTGGTCTGGTGATTGCCATTCCCGGCTTTACCCCGGGCCAGCTGATGAGCGCCCTCGGGATTGGTTCGGTTGCCATTGGCTTTGCCTTTAAGGATATTTTCCAGAACCTGCTTTCCGGCGTGCTGATTTTACTGGGTGAGCCCTTTAAGATTGGCGACAGCATTCTGGTGAATGGACTGGAAGGTACGGTCGAAGATATCCAGATTCGCGCCACCTTTTTACGCTCGGCCGATGGTCGCCGCATTGTGATTCCCAATGCCACGGTCTATACCAGCGCCATTACCGTCAATACTGCCTTTCCACGCCGCCGCTGCGAATTTGTGGTCGGCATTGGCTATGAAGATGACATTCAGAAAGCCAAAGATCTGGTGATGTGCATTCTGAAACGTGACCCGACCATTCTGACCCAGCCGGAATTTAGCGTTAATGTCGATGCGCTGGCCAATTTCTCGGTCAATTTACGCGTGCAATGGTGGATTAATACCAGCGAAACCAATAGCGCGGCATCTATCAGTAAAATTCAGGAAGAAGTCATTCAAAGCTTTGCCGAACAGGGCATTTCCATTCCTTACCCGGTGCAGGAAGTGAAAGTCTATCGCGGTGATCCATCGGTGGCAGACAGCTCAGAGGCTAAATAAACGTCCCAGCACATACGGAATCACGGTTTCCGTGCGGATAATCCGGTTGCCCAGACTCACCGCCTGGCAGCCGTTGTGTATCAAAAGATCGACCTCATAAGGAATAAAACCACCTTCCGGCCCAATCACAATGCTACAGGGATGCTGAATCGCGGCAGGCATGCGCATCTCTGCATAGGGATGTGCCACATAGGCAGGACAATCGGCGCTAATCAGACCCGGTAAAACATCTTCAACAAAGGGTTTAAAGCGTTTGTACAGTTCAACTTTTGGTGCAATGGTATCGCCAGCCTGCTCCAGCCCCAGTTCAATATAATGCTCCAGCTGCTGTAAAAATGGCGTCTGCCAGTAGCTTTTATCGACCCGATAGCTATGCATCAGGATAATTTTTTCCACCCCGACCGTGACTGCATCCATAATTAAACGGCGCAGCACTTTCGGACGTGGTAAAGCCACAATTAACGTCACTGGCAATTTTGCTGGCACAGCTTCTTCTTTTAACGGTTTTAGACGAACTGTTTTGTCTGTAATTTCGATAATTTCCGTGAGATACCGTTTGCCTTCACGAATCCCAACTTTCAGGGTATCACCAACCTGAATATCCAGATGCTGTTGCAAATGCGCTAACTGCCGCGTTGAACTAATCGACCACAGTTCAGATTCAGTTTGGCGAGGATCAAGAAGGACAATATTCATAAAAAAATAACTCAACAAATCCATCACTGGATAGGCGGAAACGTCATCCACAACGGTCCGAGGCAGGACTCCTTTTTCCAAACTAAAGTAAAAGAAGAAGAGTTCCTGGTATTAAATCGATAAAGAGAAGGCCCGGTTTGAATCTGATCTCGTAAATCCATGAAAATCAGCTTCTTTACCCATCAGAATATCATCAAAGATATTGATCAATTACCTGAATATGCTTTGCCAGTGAACCCTGATTCTGCTGCATAATCTTTTGTGCTGCAGTATTTAAAGTCAGTGCTTTGGAGGAATCCGATAAGATCTCCAGCATGGTCTGTGCCGCTTGTTCAGCATTCTCTACCACCACCACCGCTTGAGCGTCGACAAACTCATCGACAATGGTCTGGAAGTTAAAATAATTCTTACCCAGAATAGTCGGCACATGCAGCGCTATCGGCTCCAGAATATTATGCCCACCACCCGGTTCATTTAAAGAACCGCCAACATAACAGGCCTGACTCAGACCGTACCAGAGCCACATTTCGCCCATTGAATCGGCCAGATAGACCTGGGTATCCGCTTCAATTTTCTGTCCCAGGCTACGGCGTTGGGTGCGCAAACCCAAAGCCTGTGCGGCGTGAAAGACCTCATCAAAACGTTCCGGATGGCGCGGTACCACAATACAAACCAGCGCCGGATCTGCTATCAAGGCTGGTTTTAACACGGCCAGTACGTCTTTTTCTTCCGGTGCATGGGTGCTGGCCAGTGTGATCACTTTACGGCCTGCCAGCTGCCAGTCCTGCTGCAACATGTTGGCCTGTTCAATAAAGGCCGGCGGTGCACTAATATCAAACTTGATACTACCCACCACCTGAGTCTGTTCAGCACCTGCACCCAGTGCTACAAAGCGGCTATGTGAGGCCTGATCTTGCACCAACAGCTGCGTCAAACCCTGCAACATCGCCCGGGTCAGGCCGGAGACTTTGGCATAGCCTTTGGCCGATTTTTCGGACAGACGCGCATTCAGCAACAGGCACGGCACATGGAAGTTTTGGGCCTGATCAATCAGGTTCGGCCACAGCTCGGTTTCCATTAACAGCAATAATTTGGGCTGATATTTCTGATAAAAATCCCGAATCAGATGTTTTTGATCGGCTGGTAAATAAACGGCCTGAAATAAATTTAAATAGGGTTCTTTAAGAAAAAGAGCTTTAGCACGTGCCTGTCCGGTTTTGGTAGTGTTGGTGACCAGTACCGGATGACCGGCTTTTAAATAATGCTCAATTAAAGGCTGGGCCGCATTGGTTTCCCCCACCGAGACCACATGAAACCAGATCGCCTGCAGATTTTTCGGCGGCTGAAATGGCCCGAAACGCTCTACAATTTCCTGCTGATACTGCGCTTCACTCTCGGCCCGCTTTTTAATACGCGACCGATACAACGGTTTTAGAACAGATAACGCTGCGTTATACCAAAACGGAGTAGCCAAAGAGATGCCTCAAACTGATTTTTTGCCCTGAGAATATAACAGAGCCCTATCCGCATGTTAATGGATATGGCTCCAAATAAAAAAGCAAAGCAATAACGCGGCTGCTTTAGTCGGCATTCACCACGCTTTCAGCCAGAGTTGGATAATCGGTATAGCCTGCTGCACCCTGCACCCCAATCATGGTTTCCAGCTGCAAATCATTTAGCGGTGCATCATCCAGCAGACGTTCATATAAATCCGGGTTGGCAATATAAGCCTTACCAAAAGACACGGCATCGGCTTTGCCCGAAGCCAGCAGTTCAATCGCATCGGTACGGCTTAAACGCATATTGGCAATGTAGGGAACACCACCTGAACGCTGTTTCATATACTCGGAAATACTGTCTTCTGCCAAATATTCACGGGTAAAGAAAAACGCGATCTGACGTTTACCCAATTCCTGCATCACATAGCCAAATGTTTCACGTGGATCATCATCTCCCATATCATGCTCATCACCGCGCGGTGCAAGGTGTACACCCACACGACCGGCACCCCAGACCTCAATCAAGGCATCCACCACTTCCAGCAAGAAACGGGCACGGTTTTCAACTGAACCGCCATACTGATCTTCACGCTGGTTGGTCTTGCTTTGCAGGAACTGGTCAATTAAATAGCCATTGGCCGCGTGCAGTTCTACCCCGTCAAAACCGGCGTCTTTGGCACGTATCGCTGCCTGTTTATATTGCTCCGTAATCACGTGAATTTCAGCAATTTCTAGCGGACGTGGCAGCACATAAGGACGTTTTGGACGCAGCAAGCTGACATGACCAGCCTGTTGCACAGCGCTGGCAGACACCGGCGTTTCGCCTTGAAGTAAATCGGGATGCGACACCCGGCCCACATGCCATAACTGCGCCACAATTAAACTGCCGCGCTCATGCACTGCATGGGTGACCCGCTTCCAGCCTTCAACCTGAGCATCGCTAAACAGGCCCGGAGTATTTAAATAGCCATTGGCTTCTTCAGAAATGACTGTGGCTTCAGAAATAATCAGACCGGCGCTGGCACGCTGGGCATAATATTCCGCCATTAATGCCGTCGGAACGCGATCATCTGTAGCCCGACTACGGGTTAAGGGTGCCATCACCACACGATTTTTTAACTGGAGTTGACCCAGGGTTAAGGGAGTATTCAGTTCTGCCATAGATGCCTCTGTAGCTGCACGCGACCAAACAGATGCTGTTTTGTCTTAGAGTGAGCTTTCTAAAAATTCAATATATTGCTGAATCAGGGCTTCGTTGCGGGAGAAATAGGACCATTGACCATGTTTTTCAGCCTGAATTAAACCGGCCTGCTGTAACACAGATAAATGATTGGACATGGTTGACTGCGACACCTTACCGAGTTTTTCGATATTGCCGGCACAGACGCCACGTTGAAAGCCGCCGCACTGCTCTTCTGACAAAAACTGTTCCGGATGTTTTAACCAGAGCAAGATTTGTCGGCGCGTCGGATTGGCTAAGGCTTTAAAAATTAAATCAATATCCATAATTCAGGCACGTCGCATCAGGCTGTGTTCAAGGAACGCAACAAAGCACTATTCAGTGTTCTTATCCAATATATCGTATTTTTTCGATTTATATATCGATTTTTTTAGATATATTAGTTTTACACTGCTAGTGCCTTGTTGTTGATACTTTCTTATTGCCAGCGGCTTAAAGCCCCTGCTTTAAGCTCGCTTCAATAAATTTGTCCAGATCACCGTCCAGCACTGCACCTGTGTTGGAGTTTTCGACACCGGTACGCAGGTCTTTAATCCGCGAGTCATCCAGTACATAAGAACGGATCTGGCTACCCCAGCCGATATCAGACTTGGAATCTTCCAATGCCTGTGCAGCTTCATTACGCTTGTTCATTTCCAACTCATACAGCTTGGCACGTAATTGCTTCCAGGCATGGTCACGGTTGGCATGTTGTGAACGCTGGTTCTGACAGGCCACCACAATACCGGTTGGAATGTGGGTTAAACGCACGGCAGAGTCAGTTTTGTTAATGTGCTGACCACCAGCACCCGATGCACGATAGGTATCGGTACGGACATCTGACGGATTGATTTCAATTTCAATATTGTCATCTACTTCAGGTGAAACGAACACTGCAGAGAATGACGTATGACGGCGGTTACCCGAGTCAAATGGTGACTTACGTACCAAACGATGGACACCCGATTCAGTCCGCAACCAGCCATAAGCATACTCGCCTTCTACACGAATAGTCGCAGATTTAATCCCGGCCACATCACCGTCTGATTCTTCCATCAGCTCGGCCTTAAAGCCATGACGCTCAATCCAGCGCATATACATACGCAGTAGCATTGAAGCCCAGTCTTGTGCTTCGGTACCGCCAGAACCGGCCTGAATTTCGACATAGCACGGATTCGGGTCCATTGGATTGTTAAACATCCGGCGGAATTCAAGTTTTGCCAGCTCTTCTTCAGCGGCGTTCAATTCGGCCTGCACATCTTCCAGCATGGCTTCTTCATCGGCTTCCACCGCCAGATCCAGCATTGCCTGCGCATCTTCGAGCTGTGTTGCCAGACCGTCTAATACATTCAGAACGTTCTCAAGCTCGCCTTTTTCTTTGGCCATGGCTTGGGCGCGGTTCTGGTCATTCCAGATGGCCGGATCTTCCAATTCACGGAGAACTTCTTCTAAACGCTCTTTTTTAAGATCGTAGTCAAAGATACCCCCGTAGTGTTTGACCACGTTCGTTCAAGTCTTTTAGCTGGTTTAGATAAGGATTAATTTCCACGTGAATGCTCTCAAAAAAATATCGATAAAACCCGTGTATTGTAGCATAGAGCCAATCAGGAGTAAGAGGCGCCTGCATCCGCTCAGCTAAAATGATGGATATAAACTTAGACGGCCATTGCCTACGCATATTCAGCTTAAATTTGCCTGAAATATTTAGATCTGCAATTTCCATTTGCTCTAGCGTTGAAGGAGAACTGACACATATTTGATGATTTTATAGTCAATATTTAGAAAATTCACAAAATCTACATAGTTTTAATAAAACAAAACATTTAATTATTTCATTTTTATTTCAATAACTTAAGATCGAATCATTACACAAACTTACGACTGAAACAATGCGGTAACTTTCTGATGATTGACGCTGAAATTTTTTAGCCTAGACTAAAAGTTGTAACAAAAAGTTTAACTGTTAACCAGATTTCAGAGGGGTAATTTCCATGAAAAAATTAGCAATCGCATCAGCCCTACTTTCAGCTTTGGCTATCACTGGTACTGCGAACGCATACCAAGCTGAAATTGGTGCATCAGCAGGCGTATTTGATCCTGATAACGGTGGAACCAGTGGCTCTTTCGGTGTTGATGGTACATATTACTTCAATCCAGTTCAAACACGTAATGCACCATTAGCAGAGGCAGCTTTCCTTGATCGTGCCAGTAACGTAAATGCTCACTATCAATATAATGAGATTGGTGACAGTGAAGCGCATCGTTATGGCGTAGGTGCAGAGTATTTCGTACCGAATTCTGACTTTTACCTGAGCGGTAACGTGAATGGTCATGATCTGCAAGATAATGATAAGATTGATAACGATTTAACTACTTACGGTGTAGAAGTTGGTTATTTACCAGCTCCAGGTCTATTGATTGCGGCGGGTGTAAAAGGTTGGGATAACGACAATGATGATGGTGTAGATCCAACACTTCGCGCCAAATACGTGACTACACTTAGTAATGGTAAAGATATCAACCTGGAAGCAGGTGCAGCTTTTGGTGATCTAGACGAATACAATCTGGCAGCAGATTATTTCATTGACAAAACCTTCAGTGTCGGTGCTGATTATCACAACAATGATATTACGGATCGCAGCGAATTCGGTATCAATGCACGTAAGTTCATTAACCAGCAAGTGAGCCTGGAAGGCCGTGTCGGCTTTGGTGAACAGTTCAACAATGACTATAATACTTTTGGTGTAGCAGCGAAATACCGCTTCTAATCTAAAACCACAGATTAGTCATTTATAAAAAACCCATCCTCGGATGGGTTTTTTTATTGCACTCTTAACCAGCATTTAGGTAGTTTTTGCACATTGACTGAGCGAATATAAACTGTACAATTTGTTACAACTGTTCATCAAACAGTCATATTCTTATAACAAAGAGAGAAATCTAAATGCTTAAAAAACTTGCGCTTGCTACAGCACTTCTTGCTGGCCTAGGAACTGCACATGCTTACCAAACTGAAGTTGGAGCCTCAATTGATATTATTGATCGTGACCAAGGTGGTTCAGATGTAGGTTTTGCTATCGATGGGACTTACTACTTCAACTCGGTCCAAGTCAAAAATTCGCCTCTAAATGAAGCTGCATTCTTAAACCGTGCCAGCAATGTAAATGGTGCATTAAGCTATCAAGATGATTCAGACACGTTTGGCATTGATGCAGGTATTGAATACTTTGTTCCAAATTCCGATTTCTACCTAAGTGCTGATATATCTCATTCTGATAACGATTTCGGGGATCAAACAGGTTATACCGCTGAAGTTGGTTATTTACCTGTTCCTGGCTTATTAGTAGCACTTGGTCTTGTAGGTATTTCTGAAGACAATGCAGACGATGAAATTGATCCAACTTTACGTGCTAAATATGTAACGCAAGTGGGTCAATATGACATGAACTTTGAAGGTGGTGCAAGCTTCGGTGATATCGATGCATATAATTTAGGTGCAGACCTATACCTCGATAAAACTTTCAGTGTCGGTCTTGGTTTCTCTGATTCTGATCATGCAGCAAATGATGTATTCACAATCCGTGCGAAGAAATTCTTTAACCAACAAGTTAGCCTAGAAGGCTCAATTGATTTTGGTGACAATACTGATACCTTTGGTGTACGTGGTGCATACCGCTTCTAATCGCTCCGATGAAAAGCAAAAAAACCGCTCACTTGAGCGGTTTTTTATGGCCTATTGTTCTAAATGGATAATCCGCATTTGCAGGCTGACATTGCCATTAAAGACATTTTTATCCAGCTCATACACCAAGCGCGTATCTTTCATCGGATCAAATTCATATTTATCGGCTGCATTGAAGGCGATCGCATCAATCACCTGCCCATTTTCCAAAGCCACGCGTAATTTAAGATGTACATCTTTGAGCCAACGATAATCCACAATCTGAAATTGCCCCTCAAAAATTGGCGGTGGAAATTTCTGCCCCCACGGCGCCAAGTGCTGCAAGGTATGCACAGTGTCTAGATGAAAATCTTCTACCGGCAATTCGCCATCGGTCCATAAGGTGGCCTGAAACAGCTCAGGGTCCATGCTGGCAATCAGCTGTTCAAAAATCTGCCTAAATTCCTGAAAATGAGCTTTTTGAATGGTCAGTCCGGCCGCAGCTGCATGTCCACCAAAATGGCTGACCAGATGCGGATACTGCTCGGCTACCTGTTCAATCGCATCACGGATATGAATGCCATCTATGGAACGTGCCGACCCTTTAATATGAATACCATCTTCATCAGCCGCAAACACAATACTCGGGCGATGGAACTGTTCTTTCAGCCGACCTGCGACAATACCAATCACCCCTTGATGCCAGTGCGGCTCAAACATGATTAAGGCCGCAGGCAGTTCGCTAGCATCGAGCTGGATTTTTTCCAGTTCCTGCAATGCTTCCTGCTTGATCTGCCCTTCAACCTGACGACGCTCTACATTTAACTGGTTTAACTGTTCAGCGAAGCGATAAGCAGTTTGTGCATCATTGGCCAGCAGACATTCAATACCAATATCCATGGTTTCCATTCGGCCCGCGGCATTAATCCGTGGTCCCAACACAAAACCTAAATCCTGGGCTTTTAGGCTGGCTGCCTCTCGTCCGGCTATATCCAGCAGTGCTGAAATTCCCGGCCGACACAGATGTTGCTGGATTTTTTTCAGTCCGGCATCCACCAGAATACGGTTGTTATAGTCCAGACTGGCCACATCGGCATAGGTGCCCAAGGCCACCAGATCCAGATATTGGGTCAGATTGGAACTGGATTTGCCTTGTTTTTTACGATAGCTGGACAGGTTGGCCAAGACATAAAATGCCACCCCGACGCCAGCCAGCGCTTTACTCGGAAATTCGCAGCCGAGCTGGTTCGGATTGACGACGGCATCCGCCGCTGGTGTGGCTTTGGTGGTCAGGTGATGGTCGGTAATAATAACCTGCATACCATGTGCTTGCGCCTGTTCCACGCCGGCATGACTGGAAATACCATTATCAACGGTAATTAATAAATCAGGCTGAAAACGGGTAAAGGCCAGATCGGCAATTGCCGGGGTCAGGCCATACCCATATTTAAACCGGTCCGGCACCAGATACTGCACCTTGGCACCCAATTCACGCAAGGCCAGTACCATTAAGGCGGTACTAGTGGCACCATCGGCATCATAATCACCGACAATGACAATCTCTTTGTGCTCGTCAATGGCCTGATCCAGAAGCTGAATGGCCTGATCCAGCCCTTTCATAGTCGGCGCCAGCAAGTGTTTCAGCTTCAGTTCCAGTTCCTGCTCGGATTGCACACCACGTCGCGCCAAAATCTGGGCAATCAACGGCGTCACGCCCTGAAAACTTTCAGGGCGTGTCAGAAAAGGTCGTTGTTTAATCTGTATATTCGACATTTAAGGCATCAATCGTTGCAGTGTCCATGCCCCATCGGTTTTTTCATAACTTAAACGGTCATGTAAACGATTCGGGCGCCCCTGCCAAAATTCATAATAATCCGGTTCCAGACGATAACCGCCCCAGAATTCCGGCTTGCTCAGTACATCCTGCTCACCCACCTGGGCAGCAAGCTGTGCAAAACGCTGTTGCAACGCTTCACGGCTGGCAATCACACCACTTTGCGGGGTACTGATATGCGCCGCAATCTGGCTGTCACGTGGACGCTTGTTATAGTACAGATGCGACTCTTCCTCCGGAATTTTACTCACCCGGCCGCCAACCCGAATCTGGCGTTCCAGTTCCGGCCAGTAAAACAGCAATTCCGCATAAGGATTTTCCAGTAAGTCGGTGCCTTTCTGGCTGTCATAGTTGGTATAAAAGTCATAACCAAGTTCGGTTGCACCGCGCAGTAGCACGGTACGCACATGCGGACGGCCCTGCGCATTGGCTGTAGCCAAAGACATGGCATAAGGTTCATGCAGTTTAATTTCCAGCGCATGATTAAACCAGTTTAAGAACTGCTGATGCGGATCAGCCAAAGCGGCTGACTCATGCAGCTCGCCTTTTTGATAGCTTAAACGTAATTCACTTAAGTCTTTAATTAAATCAGACATCTATACTCCCCTTAGGCAGCAATCGCATGATGACGCACGGCATCGGCCAGATGGTTGGCCAGTACGGTCACTTCCTGCTGGTCATCCCCTTCGACCATTACACGAATCACCGGTTCAGTGCCTGACTTACGAATCAGGATACGGCCACGGCCTTGCAGCTGCGCTTCTGCTTTACCAAATTCTTCCACTAAAGCGGGCACGGCATACGGGTCAAACATGGCCTCTAAACGTACATTCACCAGCACTTGCGGGAACAGTTTAAAATCGGCAACCAGTTCATGCAGGGCTTTGCCCTGCTCTACCATGACGGTTAAGACCTGTAATGCGGCAATAATCGCATCACCAGTGGTGCTTTTATCCAGAGTCAGGACATGGCCCGATGGCTCACCGCCGATATTCCAGCCATTTTCCTCAAGCGCCTGCAATACATAGCGGTCACCAACTTTGGCGCGAACAAACTCGACTCCGGCTTTTTCTAACGCCAGTTCCAGTGCCATATTGCTCATGACGGTTCCGGCAATACCTGCCGGTTTGTTTTTAGCCTGTGTCGCCAGAATATACAGAATATGATCGCCGGTGATCTGCTCACCATTTTTGTCGACCATAATTACCCGGTCAGCATCGCCATCAAAGGCAATGCCCAAATCCGCCTGATGTTCTACCACCGCCTGCTGTAACTGTTCCGGATGGGTCGAACCACAATCTTCATTAATATTCAGACCATCTGGGGTGTTATATAGCGGAATGACCTTGGCACCCAGTTCTTTAAATACCGCCGGACCGACGTTATAGGCTGCACCATTGGCACAATCGACCACAATTTTTAAATGGTTCAGATCAAAGTGATAAGGAAAGGTCGATTTACAGAATTCGATATAACGTCCAGCAGAGTCTTTAACGCGGAAGCTTTTACCCAGATTGGCGTTATCTTCAATCTGAATTTCATTTTCGAGTTCTTGATTAATCGCTTCCTGCAGTTCATCCGGCAGTTTTTTGCCTTCGCTGGAGAAGAATTTAATCCCGTTATCAAAATACGGGTTATGCGATGCAGAAATGACAATGCCCAGACTGGCATGTAAGGCACGGGTTAAATGTGCAATCGCGGGGGTCGGCAATGGCCCCAGTAAATGTACATAAATACCGGCAGCGTTCAGACCAGCCTGTAGCGCCGATTCCAGAATATAACCTGACAGACGGGTATCTTTGCCCAGTACCACAATCGGTTTATTTTTCTTGCTGTATTTTTTTAAAACTTTACCTGCCGCGAAACCTAGTTTCAATGCAAACTCTGGTGTAATTGGAAGCTCCCCAAACTTGCCACGTATACCATCGGTTCCAAAATAACTCATGTCTTACTCACTTCTTATAGGGTTATGGTGATTTTCATCATCCTGTTTCAACACGCTTACTTTACACCAAAATTAAAAAAGCCGTCACATTTATGACGGCTTTTCTATAAGGCGAATTACCAAAAATCAACCAACGCGATAGTTCGGTGCTTCTTTGGTAATGGTCACATCATGCACGTGAGATTCAGACATACCGGCTGCAGTAATCTTCACGAATTTGGCATTCTGACGCAGGTCTTCAATGGTTGAAGAACCGGTATAACCCATTGATGAACGTAAACCACCCATCATCTGATGCACGATATTACCCATTGGGCCTTTGTACGGTACGCGACCTTCAATACCTTCTGGCACCAGTTTTTCAGCACCGGCTTTAGAGTCCTGGAAGTAACGGTCTGCAGAACCGGTTGCACCCGCCATGGCACCCAATGAACCCATACCACGATAAGCCTTGTAATAACGGCCCTGGAAGAATTCAACTTCGCCCGGTGCTTCTTCAGTACCAGCCAGCAGTGAACCGACCATAATCGTGCTGGCACCTGCGCCAATCGCTTTGGCCATATCGCCAGAGAAACGGATACCACCATCCGCGATCAATGGAATCTGTTCTTTTAATGCATTTGCTACAGAGTCAATCGCCGAGATTTGCGGCATACCAATACCGGCCACAATACGGGTGGTACAGATAGAACCCGGACCAATACCGACTTTCACTGCATCTGCACCAGCATCTAATAACGCAAGCGCAGCATCACCCGTTGCGATGTTACCACCAATGACCTGCACTTGCGGATAGTTCTGTTTTACCCAGCGTACGCGTTCAATTACACCGGCAGAGTGACCGTGTGCAGTATCGACTACAATCACGTCCACACCAGCTTCAACCAGCGCTTCTACACGGCTTGGGGTTTCTACACCGGTACCGACTGCAGCACCTACGCGTAAACGACCGAGGTCATCTTTACAGCTGTTTGGATAAAGTTCTGCTTTACGGAAATCAGTGACCGTAATTAAACCACGCAGTTCATTGTTCTCACCCACCACCAGTACTTTCTCAATACGGTGCTGTTGCAATAGTGCCTGGATATTTTCTTTTGATTCGCCTTCACGCACCGTCACCAGACGGTCCTGACCGGTCATGATGTTGCTGACCGGCTGCTCCAGATTGGTTTCAAAGCGTGTATCACGACCGGTGACGATGCCCACCACTTTACCATCTTTCACCACAGGAACACCGCTGATGTTGTTGGCTTGAGTTAAGGCAATCAGTTCACGTACTGTGGTTTCTGGGGTCACAGTGATCGGGTCTTTGACCATACCGGCTTCAAATTTTTTCACACGACGTACTTCAGCCGCCTGCGCTGCGATATCCATGTTTTTATGCAGGATACCAATACCGCCATTTTGCGCCATTGCAATGGCCATACGGGATTCAGTCACCGTATCCATAGCTGCAGACACAAGAGGAATATTCAGATTAATGCCGCGAGTTAAACGTGTCTTTAGAGAGACATCTTTTGGGAGGACAGTTGAGTAGGCAGGGAGTAATAAGACATCATCGAAGGTTAGCGCTTCTTGAACGATGGTCAACATAACAGTCTCACTGGTAATTTCCGTGCGCTATTATAAACAAATCTTGCTATAAATTTCATTTGTTATTGCATAAATAATTATTTATTCCGCGCATCCTGACAATTCGGATGAGTTTGCTGATGAAAAAAGCAGGCCGTGGCCTGCTTTTCTACGATAACAGCATCTGGATGCTGAAGTCTTTAACTGACCCGGTCAAAATCCGGGTCCTGGCCATCATTGGCCGCTTCGACCAGCACTAAAGGAATCAGATTATGTGCACGGCGTGCCTTATTGCACTGCTCATCGGCAATCTGTACCTCTTTGCAGCTAGAACTGCGCTGCTCGTACATGGAGCAGCTGACCTGTTGTCCGACCGTTCCTTCCAGCGCAATACAACGCGGATTGGCCTGATTGGTTCCTTTCATGCATGAATAGAGGGCATTTACCGGTTCGGTATAATGCTCAGGCATGGGAATGCCTTCTGCCCAGTAAAATGAAACTCTAAAATAGGTGCAGCATGCGCCGCAGCTAAGACACGCATCTGAGGAAGCAACTTGAGACAACATTGTTAAAATTCTCGTCATCAAAAAAGAGTTTTTTTGGGGAAGAAAATATAAAAAATGTTGTTTTTACACTCAAGTTATTTTTTCAGTTTTTTTACGCGATTTTTTTGGCTTAAGTCGGACAGGTAAATACCGACTCATCCATCAGGTCGACACCGCATTCCAGCGTTTCAATCCAGTCCAGGAACTGGTTGATCTGCTCCTTGCCCACAAACGCGGTACCATGCTGCGGTACAATCATTTCGACATCCATTTGACGCACCATATTCACCCATAAACGGATGACTTTATTGGCACACATATAACGCTGATGGAAAGCTTTCATTTTTGGAATATGCGCGGCAAAGTTTTCTAACGGCTTGGACGCATCTTCGACCATTGAAGCGCCCATATCGCCGGAAAACAGGATTTTGGCCACCGGATCATAAAACTGGAAATTACCGACCGAATGCAGAAAATGCGCAGGAATGGCGACAATGGATGCCTGTCCCAATGGAATCACCTGGCCATGATCTGGCAGTTCAATCAGACGCTCCAGCCAGTTGCCTTTCATCCGGTCACTCATAAAGGCCGAGTTCAAGTGCGGCAAGAAACGCGCCCACAATTTCGAAGCCACCACTTTGGCATCGGTATACACCAGCCAGCGCGGCATTGAGGTAATAATATCCGGGTCCTGATGTGATGCCATCACATAGTCCAGATTGGTCAGGCGGGTATATTTATTCAGTTCCATGGTTAGCGGTACATAGGTCAAATCGCCGCCCGGGTCCAGAACTGCGGCACGGTCATTGTCCAGAATCAGAAACTGGTTGGCCTGTACGCCCTCACCTTTGACCAGACTGGTGAAACTGATACATTTATGCGTGCCATTATCAAATAATACTTGTGATGTGGTGCGATCGAACGCCATACCTTGTCCCCAAAAAATCTTATCTTTACATTAAATTTTTAATTCCCTATAAAATAAAGGGTATTCCGCCAACTTACAATCAATATACAATTTAACTTTCAACTATTTTGTAGAAGCACGGGTCAGGTTCAGCCCATAAAAAAGCCCAACCAGGAAGATTGGGCCAAAATCAGTAGCAGCCTTTAAAAGAAATAATATTGCAGCAAGGTGCTGACCCCGATGATCAGGAAAATCAGTGCGCCAATTTTATGAATCAAGGATACCGGTAATTTCTCTGCCATTTTATTGCCGATAAATACTGCCGGCGCATTGGCAATCATCATCCCCAAGGTGGTACCAATCATCACCCAGAAAATACTGTCGAAACGCGCAGCCAGCGCCACGGTTGCAATCTGGGTTTTATCACCAATTTCTGCCAGGAAGAACAGAATAAAGGTAGCACCAAACACCCCGTATTTCTGCCATTTGTTGATGCTTTCATTTTCATCATCCAGCTGATCGGGAATCAGCATCCAGATGGCCATCCCAATAAAACCGAGCGCCAGAATCCAGCGCAGAATTTCAGGACTTAAAATGGTGGTAATCCATTGTCCCAAGGCTGCAGATAAACCGTGATTGATCAGGGTGGCGGCCAGAATCGCCAGTAAAATTGGCAGCGGTTTACGGAAGCGGGCCGCCAGTAACAAGGCCAACAGCTGGGTTTTATCACCCATTTCAGCCAAAGCGACAATTGCAGTTGAGATCAGGAATTCATACATGATGGATTTCTCTGGCTAGCACACATACCAATGACCTATCCCTCCTGCTAGCCAAATCTGCAGAGTGATAAATCAAAGGTCTTGCCAACAAAAGAAAGCTTGAGAAAAGCATTTTGGTTCTTTGCTATGATGACCATGCCCTGTTGAGCAAATATGTTGACCATCACCTTTTTACTTTGCGTAAAAAGCGGCTACTCCCCAATGAAGTGCTGTTATTGTAATCGGCCACAGAAAAAACTCAAGTACCAAAAGCAAAAACCCTGCCGAAGCAGGGTTTTTCAACTTTGCACGTTCTCCGTCACAGAGAAACACCAAGCGGAGTTTTAGATTAACAAAGTCCGGATATCTTTGAGCAGCTTGGTCAGCTTGTTGGTAAATCGGGCTGCATCTGCGCCATTAATCACACGGTGATCATAAGACAGCGACAACGGCAGCATTAAGCGTGGATCAAAGCCTTCGCCATTCCAAACCGGTTGCATGGTGGCAGGAGAAATCCCCAGAATTGCCACTTGCGGCCAGTTCACCAGCGGCGTAAAGGCGGTGCCGCCAATTGCGCCAAGGCTGGAAATGGTAAAGTTGGCGCCTTGCAGGTCTTTCGGCGACAGTTTCTTGTCACGCGCTTTTTGGCCCAGCTCGCCCAATTCAACTGCAATCTGCCTAATTGATTTTTGATCCGGATTACGCAGTACCGGTACCGTCAGGCCATCTGGTGTCGCTACCGCAATCCCCATATGGATTTCATTACGGAGCAGCACGGACTTACCATCATCAGACAAGTGACCGGCAAACTCGCGCTCTTCTTTCAGCAAGTACGCCACTGCCTTAATGATAAAGGCCATAATGGTCAGGCTGATGCCCTCTTTCTTGAAGTTGCCTTTCAGCTCATTACGCCATGCTTCCAGTTCGGTGATGTCTGCTGCATCAAACTGGGTTACTTGCGGAATGTAGTTGTTTAAAGACAGCTGCGGAATGGACACTTGCTGCAAGCGGGTTAAAGCTTTCTCTTCCACACCACCAAACGCATCGAAACTTGGCAATTTCGTCAAGCCCGATGGTGCTGCTGCCACCGCTGCGGCCGCCGGAGCAGTTTGCGGTGCTGTCAGACGCGACTTCACATAGGCCACCAAGTCTTCTTTCATGACCCGTGCATGTGGACCGGAAGCTTTGACATCGGCCAAGATGACACCCAGTTCACGTGCCAGTTTACGCACTGCAGGACCAGCATATACTTTCGAGTTCGCTGCATTTTGCTCTTTGGTGAGCTTGTCTGCAGTATGTGTACTCGGTACAGCGCTTGAGGCCTGTGCGGCTGGCGCAGCAGGTGCGGCTTTTTGTGCTGGCGCTTCAGCTTTTGCTGCTTGCGGTGCAGGCGCTGTCTGACCTTCCGCCTCAATAGTCACCAAGGCAATGCCTTCTGACACATTCTGGCCCAGCTCGACATGAATCGCCTTGATTACACCCGCGGCGGTACTTGGCACTTCAACCGTGGCCTTGTCCGATTCCACCACAATAATACTTTGATCTTTTTCGACCGTATCACCGACCTGAACCAGAATTTCTGCAACCGCGGCTTTATCAACCCCTAAATCCGGGACCTTCACTTCGACATCACCCGCCGGTGCTGCAGAAGCTGGCGCTGCTGGTTCAGCTTTGGGTTCAGGCGCCGCCTGAGCAGCGGGTTGCTGTTCGGCTTGAGCTTGCGACTGTTCAGCTGCTGGTGCTGCCTCTGCCGTGGCCACGGTCAGAATCACCACACCTTCTTTGACGCTATCGCCAGCCTGAATCTCAATAGAGGCCACCGTACCCGATACCGTACTTGGCACTTCCACCGTGGCTTTGTCCGATTCCACCACCACAATGCTCTGATCGACATCAATCTGATCGCCGACCTGAACCAGAATTTCACCAACCAGCGCTTTTTCTACACCAATATCCGGCACTTTCACTTCAACGGTTACAGCGCTGCCAGCCGCTGCTGTCTGGTTTTGCGAGGCTGCCGCAGGTTGATGGCTGCTCACTTCCGCAATAATGTCCTGATCAGACAATGAGGTCGGGGTATTTTCAGACGTTTTTTGCGGTGCATCAGCCAGTTGTGGTTCAACGGCTTGTGACGTTCCATCTTCGGCTTCCAGTTCAATCAGCACCGCGCCTTCTGCGACTTCATCACCCTGATTGACCAGAATGCTTTTCACCACCCCGGCTGAAGTGCTTGGCACTTCAACAGAGGCTTTGTCGGATTCCAGCAACACAATACTGTCATCGACCGCGATGCTATCGCCGACTTTGACCAGAATTTCAGCCACGGTGGCTTTATCTACACCAATATCAGGAGTCGTAATGTGCATGATTAGTTCTCCTCTTTGTAGTCAGCCACAGCGTGCAGCTCAGGCGTAGCCTGTGGTGCCCACGCGACCGGACGGTCGGTATCCAGCTCAAAGCTTGAAATGGCATCTTTGACCAGACGCGCATCAACTTCGCCTTCATCGGCCAGTTTCTTCAAGGTCGCCACCACAATGTGCGCGGCATCGACACCAAAGTAGCTACGCAGGTTGGCACGTGTATCCGAACGGCCATAACCATCTGTACCCAGCGCCACAAACGGACGGCTGTCTGGCAAATAAGCACGGATTTGTTCGCTATAAGCACGCATATGGTCAGTTGCAGATACCACAATACCATCCGTACCACGCAGCTGTTTCGATACCCACGGCTCTTTGGCTTCTTCCGCTAGCGGATGCAGACGGTTGTATTCTTCACATGCCATACCATCACGCGCCAGTTCGTTGAAGCTGGTCACGCTGTAGACATTGGAGTGAATCTGGTATTCCTCACGCAGGATTTTCGCGGCTTTAATCACTTCACGCAGAATCACGCCGGAACCAAGAAGCTGAACCGTGGCTTTCTCATCTTCTTCAAGCAGATACATACCGCGCTTGATGCCTTCTTCAACGCCCTGCGGCATTTCAGGATGCTCGTAGTTCTCGTTCATAACCGTCAGGTAATAGAATACACGTTCCTGATTGACATACATGCGTTGTAAACCGTCATGGACGATAACCGCCAGTTCATAACCGAAACATGGGTCATAAGAGACACAGTTTGGAATGGTATTGGCCAGAATGTGCGAGTGACCGTCCTGGTGCTGTAAACCTTCACCGTTCAGGGTAGTACGGCCTGCGGTTGCACCGAGCAAGAAACCTTGCGCCTGTGCATCACCGGCTGCCCAGGCAATGTCGCCAATCCGCTGGAAACCAAACATCGAGTAGTACATGTACATCGGAATCATTGGCAGGTTATTGGTCGAATAACTGGTCGCCAACGCCGCCCAGGCACTCATTGCACCGGCTTCATTAATCCCTTCCTGCAGCATGTGACCGTCTTTGGCTTCACGGTAATGCATCAACTGTTCCTGGTCTTCCGGAGTGTATTTCTGGCCATGTGCGGCATAAATACCCAGTTGACGGAACATGCCTTCCAGACCGAAGGTACGCGCTTCATCTGGAACAATTGGCACCACGCGGTCTTTAATGGCTTTTTCTTTTAACAGCGCAGAGATCAGGCGCACCATCACCATGGTGGTCGATTGTTCTTTACCGTTTGAACCTTTTAGCACTGCATCAAACACCGACAGCTCAGGAATCGCGAGAGACTCGCTGTCTTTACGACGTGCCGGCAAGTAGCCGCCCAGTGCTTCACGACGCGCCTTCATATATTTAATTTCAGGCGAGTTTTCACTTGGACGATAGAATGGCACTTCTTCCAGCTGCTCATCGGTAAATGGCAGGTTGAAACGGTTACGTACGTACTTCAATGATTCCAGCTGCATTTTCTTGATTTGGTGCGTCTTGTTCACCGCTTCAATTTCATCAGACAGACCATAACCTTTTACGGTTTTTGCCAGAATGACCGTTGGCTGACCTTTGGCCTTGGTCGCTTCTGCATAGGCAGCAAAAACTTTGTACGGATCATGACCACCACGGTTCAGATTATCAATATCTTCATCGCTCAGGTCTTTAACCAAAGCTTCTGCTTCTGGATATTTACCAAAGAAATGTGCGCGTGCATAAGCACCACCTTTCACCTGATAGCGCTGGTAATCACCATCTACTGCTTCTTCCATAATCGCTTTGAGTGCACCAGATTTGTCTTTATCCAGTAGCGGATCCCAATGACGACCCCAGACAACTTTAATCACGCGCCAGCCAGCACCACGGAATAATGACTCAAGTTCCTGAATGATCTTGCCATTACCACGTACCGGACCATCTAAACGCTGCAAGTTACAGTTCACCACCCAGATCAGGTTATCCAGCTTCTCACGACCCGCCAGTGAAATCGCACCCAGGCTTTCCGGCTCATCCATTTCGCCATCGCCCAGATAAGCCCAGACTTTACGGTCTTCTTCTTTGATCAGGCCACGGTTCATCAGGTATTTTTGAATATGCGCCTGATAGATTGACATGATCGGACCCAGACCCATGGATACGGTCGGGAACTGCCAGTAGTCTGGCATCAGGTATGGGTGTGGGTAAGATGGCAAACCTTTACCACCCACTTCACGGCGGAAGTTATTTAAATGTTCTTCAGTCAGACGACCTTCAAGGAAAGAACGTGCATAGATACCCGGAGCACAGTGACCTTGATAATAGATCATGTCGCCGCCAAAGTTATCACTATTGGCACGGAAGAAATGGTTAAAGCCAACATCATAAAGGGTGGCAGAAGAAGCAAAACTGGCCAGGTGACCACCAAGATCATCGCCCGTTTTGTTAGCACGCAGCACCATCGCCAGTGCATTCCAGCGAATCAGGGCGCGGATACGACGCTCCATATCCTGATCACCCGGCATTGGTGGTTGCTCTTCAACTGAAATGGTATTTAAATAAGGCGTATTTAGACGCTGAATGGGAACGTGTTTCGCGATTGCCCGTTGATAAAGTTTTTCTAATAAAAATGCCGCACGCTCGGTTCCCATGTGCTGCAAAACTGAATCAAACGCGTCCTGCCACTCTTGGGTTTCCTGCGCGTCGGTATCACCATAATACGCCATAGTCGGTCATTCCTGAATCCTAATTATATGGTTTATATGTACCATATTTCTGCTTTCTAAAGGTATGGCTATCGGTGAATACGACTTTAGACTAGTATTTCGAGAAAAAATATCTATTGACGTTTTATTACCCAAAATAACAAAAAACCGCCAATAGCGGCGGTTTAATATACAGACAATATTCTTTTGAGTGATAATATAATCGTTATAAGGTCTTAATGCATGACGTGCTCAAAAATTAGGCCTTTTGAGCAAAAGCCGCAAGCTGTTAAGGCAGCATTGCCAGGTAAGTCGATGGGTTTTTACGAACGCCGTCTTTTACTACTTCATAATGTAAATGAGGACCGGTACAACGACCTGTACAACCCACGTTTGCAATATGCTCACCTGCAGCAACACGGTCGCCGACACGTGCAATTAAGCGTGATGCATGAGCGTAACGGGTTAAATAGCCATTGCCATGGTTAATTTCAACATATTGACCATAACCTGTACCCCAACCTGATTTAGTTACGATACCCGGGCCAGTGGCATAAATTGGTGTGCCGCTTGGCGCTGCTAAATCTAAACCTGAATGACGTTCAGCACGACCATTCATGGTACGACCGCCATAGTTTGAGCTCACGCGGGCATTGGGTAAAGGATGCGCCACTAACCAGCTATATGGATTAGCGCTATAAGATTTCGCAGAAGACGCTGAACCGTATTTTTTCGCTAAAGATTCGTTGTTTAATTCAACCGTTTTTTCACGCAGTTTGACATTAATTTCAGTTTGCGCCGGAATATTGATGTCTTGTGACTCGCTATAGGTCCCTTGTGCCAGGGTGCGGGTCAATTCTTCAATACGGTCTGTCGATGAATTTTGGCTGTTTAAGTCAACCAGATCAGCAAAAGCCACTGACGCCGCAGAAGCCGCCAAAGAAAACGCTAATAAAATACGTCGCGTATGCATAAAAACCTCATAAAAACTGTTCTTACTCAGAGTTCCTTGGTGATCTCTTCCTTGATCTTCACTGAAAGGAGCGCATAAGATTAAGACATAAACATGAAGGAAATATGTATGTCCGAGCCTTGTAACGTCTTTCGCCAAACAAGAAAACACATAAAAACAGGAAACCTAACGTTTCTCTCAACGCAAGTTGCTGCCTGGCAGAAACTTACTCAAATTATTCAACCCTTGTTGCCCCAACCCGAACTTTGGCAGGTTGTTTGTTATCAGCAAGGGATTCTTACCATTACTGGCACCAATCAGGCGATGGTGAGTCAACTGGCCTATTTGCAAAAACAGTATGTTGCTCAGCTATCACAATTGGCAGAACTTCAAGATTTACACAAGATTCAGGTCCGGTTAAAACCGCAGTTGCAAACGCCCCCAAAACAGGAAAAATCTTCAAGAACACTCAGTACAGAAACCCAGGAAATGCTTCGCGGTGCTGCTGACTTTGTGAGCGACCCTAAGCTTAGCCAAGCTTTGTTACGTTTGGCAAGCAATAAAAAGTAACATTGCGCCAATCTAAAAAATACAAAACCGATAAAAACGAGAATTAGTTCACTTTTTTAGATGTTACATTATAACATCACCAAGGAAAGACAATGACTTATGTCACACTCACATACGGAATTGGACATTGATTAATGTCATCAAATGTTACAATTTCATAGCTGCTTGGATCTTTTTGCACATTCCGCAAGAGCTGGTTATTCAGTGCATGACCCGATTTATATCCATCAAATTTCGCAATAATTTGATGACCGAGCAAATACAGGTCACCTACCGCATCTAATATTTTGTGACGAACAAATTCATCCGAGAAACGCAGGCCCTCTTCATTGACCACACCAGTGTCATCGACCCCAATGGCATTTTCCAGGCTGGCACCCAAGGCCAGATTGTTGGCTTTTAAATAATCCAGATCTTTCATAAAGCCAAAGGTGCGTGCTTCACTGACTTCATAGACAAAGGTTTCGGTAGAAAAATCGATAGTGGCAGACTGATATTCTTTTTTAAAGGCGGGATGATCGAAATCGATGGTGAAATTGAGCTGGAAACCGTCATGCGGGGTGAAGATGGCACGTTTATCATCAATTAGCGCTTCAACCGGTTTTAAAATCTTGATGAATTTTTTTGGCGCATCCTGCTCTTTTAAACCACCCTGCATTAATAAATAGATGAAGGGACCGGCACTGCCGTCCATAATTGGCACTTCAGAGGCGGATACCTCGATAATCAGGTTATCAATTCCCAGACCCGCCAGCGCACTCATAATGTGTTCAATGGTGCCGACTTTGGCATTGTCCTGAACCAGATTCGAGCACATAAAGGCTTCCTGAATCAGCATGGCATCGGCCGGAATATCGACCGGTGGATTCAGGTCAATACGGCGAAACACGATTCCCCCGTCAGCATGGTGCGGCACAAAGTTAATCATGACTTTCTGTCCACTATGCAGACCTATACCACTCGCTTTCACGACACGTTCTAGGGTACGTTGTTTCAACATGCTCTCAATTCATCTGTATATAAAACCGCTATACGTTAGCATATTTAGCCATTGATAAAAAACAAAAAGGTAGCCATTTGGCTACCTTTTACAAGTTCTGGAATAAAAATCTATATCGTAAAAATTATTTACGTTGTTGATTTTTAAGATATTCCTGAATACTCATTGGCGTTGGACGTGAATTATTGCTGCTGCCTGCAGTCGCATTGATGGCTGGCGCTGCCTCTGCCTGACGCTGAATGGCCGGAACATCATCTTCTTCAACCGGCTGTTGAGCCGTTGCCTGTGCAGACTGCACCACTGAAGAACGCTTGACTGGCTCAACCGCATCGGCTGAATTACGGGTCAAACCGGTGGCAATTACGGTCACGCTGATTTCATCACGCGCATCCGGATCAAATACGGTACCGTAGAATACCTGGCCTTCATCCAGATCGACAATCTGGTTGACAACATCGGTAATTTCTTCAATTTCACCAAAGGTCACGTCATCACCACCGGTCACGTTAATCAGAATACCTTTGGCATTCATGATGGTCACGTTATCCAGTAACGGACTGCGAATCGCCTGCTCTGCTGCCTGACGGGCACGGTTTTCACCACGCCCCAGACCGACACCCATCATGGCATAGCCACGGGTACTCATGGCCGTTTTCAAATCGGCAAAGTCAAGGTTGATGTGACCCGGACGTACCACTAAATCAAAGATACTGCGCACGGCATTTAACAGCACGTCATCTGCCTTTTTATAAGCATCTTTCATGGAAATGTCACGGAACACTTTTAACAAGCGCTGGTTTGGAATGATGATCAGGGAATCAACATGCTGCTCTAAAGCTTCAATACCTTTTTCTGCAGATTGCAGACGGCGTTTACCTTCAAAGTTAAACGGTGTGGTTACGACACCGACAGTTAAAATGCCCATTTCTTTGGCAATTTCAGCGACAACAGGTGCAGCACCGGTACCGGTACCGCCGCCCATACCGGCAGTCACAAACACCATATCGGTGCCTTCTAACTGCTGGCGAATCAGCTCGCGGCTTTCTTCAGCAGCGGTTTGACCCACTTGCGGATTAGCCCCTGCGCCCAGACCACGGGTACTTTGCTCACCCAGCTGGATTTTGCACTGTGCATTCATGCGGTCCAGTGCCTGTTTATCGGTATTGGCACAGACAAATTTCACACCCTGGATATCTGATTCCAGCATATGCTGTACGGCGTTACCGCCTGCACCACCTACACCAAATACAGTGAAACGGGCTTGACCGTTGTTATCGGTTTGATCATCTTCAAAAAATTCAAATGAGGCCATGACCTTTAGCTTTCCTAATTCATAATTGGCAGTCACTTCAGCCCGTATACTGCCTTGATCTTAATAAAAAATTGTTTTTAAGAATGCTGTCCAACGGCTGCCTTGTCAAGTACAAGCGATAATCCGTACAACTTCCTAACAATATTCCCTAAAAAATCAACTAAAAAATTGATTTCAGTTTTTCGTTGAGTCCTGACCAGGCACGACCTACACGCGCCCAGACCGATAAGGTCTCCGGGTCTTCGGTTTCGACAATGGTGTCCTGACTGTAGCTCTGGCTATACATCAGCACGCCCGCTGCGGTTGCATACTGCGAACGGCGCAAGGCAGCCTGATGCGGTTCATCGGCATAAACCTGTACCGGCGGATTGCCCAAATGCGCAGACACACCCAGGGTGCGGCGTACCAGACTGACCATGCCTTCAATCTGACAGGCATCACCAGCCAGCACCACACCATGATATAAGCCATGAATGGCGCCACTGTTTTCCAGTTCCTGACGGATTTGCGCAAAAATTTCTTCATAACGCGCAATAATAATTTCCGACAGTTCAATCCGGCTGATGGTTTGCGGACCATCAATGCCCTGAATCTGAATCATGTGATCAGGTTTGACCACTTTTAAATCGACGCAACCGTAAAGCAGTTTAATCCGCTCGGCTTCTTCGGTGGTGGTCTGCAATACCGCCGCGATATCACGGGTCACATGCTCACCGCCACGCTGCAGGGTTTGTGACAGCGCCAGACGACCATCCAGATAGACCGCAATATTGGTGGTACCGGCGCCAATATCAACCAGGCACACGCCATATTCTTTTTCATCTTTCAGTAAACTGGCTTCAGCGGTGGCCAGATGCGACACCACCATTTTTTCTACACCAATATTGGCCCCTTTTAAGGCACGGTCCAGATTCTGCATGGTGCTAATCGGCAGCATCATCAGCTGATAATGACCGGTCATGCTATGCGCCGACATACGGATCGGGTTTTGTACCCATTCACCGGAATCATCCAGATCAAAGCCCAACGGCACCGCGCTGACCAGATAATGATCTGAAGTTAAATGGCTGGCTTTGGCCAGATCTAAGGCACGAACCACTTCACTTGTTGTAATTGTGTGGTCACTATTTTCAATCGGGGTACGCCCCGCAGCATAAAAACTTTTTAATTCTGCACTTGGAATAGAAATCCAGGCTGAATGCACCCGGCATTCCGCCATATCTTCTGCTTCTTGAACGGCATTTTTAATGGCTGTAATGACTTTATCGAGACTTACAATTTTTCCTTTATTCATGCCTCGGTTACGAGCGGTAGCCATACCAATCACTTGGATATTGTCTGGCGCGTGTACCTTACCAATCAAAACTGAAACTTTGTGTGTCCCAATGTCAATCGCAACAACCGAGGGAACAGCTTCACTCATTTATTTACTACCATCACATGTTTGTTTAATTAATGGCTTAATGCCTCTATTTTTAAAGCCAAGTATTATGGCTTTGCTGCTATTGCATTCGCAATGCTTGTGTCATCAATCGTTACAACAAAATGACCATTGGCAATTTTTGGTGCCACCGAGTTTTTCCACTGGATCGCCAGACCATTGCGGTAACGCAGGTCAATTGCAGAAATCCTGGACCATACCGGCTTGAAGTCACTTTGCGCCAGATGACTCAGACGCTGCAATTTACTCATGGTCTGATCCTGATCCACAATCACCCGCAGGCCAGAATCAAACTGCATAAACCAGGTCATCCGGTCAGTGAGATATAACTCTTTTAAACGCAGATTCACCGGTAAAAATAACTGGTTAATTTCATTATAGCGACGCATCATCATTTTGGACTGATGCATCGGGCCATGTAATAACGGCAGATGCTGATTATTCTTGGGTGTCACTTCCGAAAACACATCACCGCTGTCACTGAGTAAACGTCCGGTGCCCCAGCGCGCAATCGCATGGCGTGGCATGACCCGTAAACGGATGGCATTCGGCCAGGCGCGTGACACCACCACCCGATCGACCCAGGACAGTTCCAGTGCGGTATCACGAATCTGTTCCAGATCGGAAGTAAAATAGTTATCTGTGACCACTGGCGAAACATGGGTCATGACCTGGCGCAGTTCGGCATTGGAACGAGTACCGACCACGTCCAGTTCAGCCACGCGTGCATCGGTCATGACTTTATATAGACCATAGATTCCTGCTGCCAATACCACAATCGCCACGCACAGCAATACCCATCCACCCAGGTTCGTCAGCTTTTCTTTACGCGTCGGTGGCTTATCGTGAATCGAGGTAATCGCTGCGCGTTTACGGCGCATGGAAGCAGGAAGTTGAGCCATGGCTTAGTGGGTCGCATCCGTTAAGGTTTGTTCAAGAATTGCCACGCACAAGGCATCAAAACTGTAGCCCACCGCCTGCGCGGCTTTTGGCACCAGTGAGTGACTGGTCATGCCCGGTACAGTGTTGACTTCAAGCAGCCAGAAATTGCCTTGTTCATCCTGCATTGCATCAATACGGCCCCAGCCGCTGGCACCTACCGCCTGGAACGCACGCAGGGCCAAGACCTGTAACTGCTGCTCTTCCGACTCGGTTAAGCCACATGGAATGCCATATTGCACATCATTACGGTTGTATTTGGCTTCATAGTCATAGAACGCCACATCTTTAGGCGGTTCCAGACGAATCACCGGCAAGGCCTGACCATTCAGTAATACAATCGTGAATTCGCGACCGGTAATCCATTTTTCGGCCATTACCACTGCATCATGCTCGGTGGCTTTGGCAATCGCTTCAGCAAAGTCTTCAATACGTTCGACTTTGCTCATGCCAATACTGGAACCTTCATGTACCGGCTTGATAATCAGTGGTAAACCCAATGCAGCGACAATATCAGCCGGGTTTGAATCTTTGGTGACAATACGATACGGCGCTGTTGGCAGCTCGGAACCTTGCCAGACCTGTTTGGTTTTGACCTTGTCCATGCCAATGGCTGAACCCTGTACGCCAGTACCGGTATACGGCACATTCAGCCATTCCAGTACACCCTGAATCTGGCCATCTTCACCGCCGCGGCCGTGCAGGACAATAAAGGCACGATCATAGTTGACCAGTTCGGTCACACTACGATCTTTCGGGTCAAACGCTTCTGCCTGAACGCCTTCGCGCAGCAGCGCATCGAGCACTGCCTGTCCACTATCCAGAGACACCCCACGCTCGGCAGATTTTCCACCAAATAACACGGCAACTTTGCCGAACTTTGAAGCATTTGACACGTTTATATCCTTAAACTTTACACTGAGCGACCAAATTCAAATATCACTTTGGGTGATTATTTTAAATACAATTTATTTTGAGCAAGCTCGATGGAGATTGCTCCTACATTACCCGCACCTTGGGTCAATAATAAATCATTCGGTTGTAACACTTTTTGTACCAGTGTTTCCAGATTGCCTTCAACCGGATCAATCAGGATCGGTTCAACCTGACCACGCAGACGGATACTGCGTGCCAGACTGCGACTGTCGGCACCCACAATAGCTTTTTCACCGGCAGGATACACTTCCAGCAACAGCAGTTGATCGACCTGCGATAACACTTCAACAAAGTCATCAAAACAGTCACGGGTACGGCTAAAACGGTGCGGCTGGAACAACATCACCAGACGGCGGTCCGGATGGCTCTGACGCGCTGCTTTAATGGTGGCTTCCACTTCTTTAGGATGGTGACCATAGTCATCGACCAGTTTGATGCTGCCACCGTCCAGTTCAAATTCACCTTGCACCTGGAAACGGCGACCTACACCACTAAAGCCTTCCAGTGCACGGCAAATCGCACCATCCGAAACACCTTCATCCGTCGCCACACCAATGGCGGCCAAGGCATTCAGTACATTGTGCAGACCTGGCTGATTCACGATAACACGCAGTGGCTCGCGGTCTTTACGCAATACGGTAAAGTGGGTACGCATACCGTCCTGATCAACATCGACTGCGCGAATATCATTGTCTTCATTAAAGCCGTAGGTTAGCACCGGACGGGCAATGCGCGGCATAATTTCACGGATGTTGGCATCATCACCACAAACCACTGCCAAACCATAGAATGGCAGTTTGTGCAGGAATTCAATAAAGGTATCTTTTAGCTTGTCAAAGCTGCCGCCATAAGTATCCATGTGGTCGGCATCAATATTGGTGACAATCGCTGCCATTGGCTCCAGATGCAGGAAAGATGCATCTGATTCATCGGCTTCAGCCACAATATAACGGCTCGCACCCAGTGCAGCATTAACCCCGGTACGGTTCAGCAAACCGCCTATCACGTAAGTCGGGTCCAGATTTTCTTCTGCCAGCATACAGGTAACCAGGCTGGTGGTGGTGGTTTTACCATGTGTTCCGGCCACGGCAATCCCGTGACGATAACGCATCAGCTCACCCAGCATTTCAGCACGGCGCACCACCGGAATACGGCTCTCAATAGCGGCTTTAACTTCCGGGTTTTCCGGATCAATTGCAGTAGAGACTACCAGTACATTGGCGCCCTGAATATTATCTGCGCTATGACCAATAAACACCCGAATGCCATTTTCTTCCAGCTGGGCTGTAGTTTTTGAGGCTTTAATATCTGAACCGGAAACATCATAGCCCTGGTTTTTTAATACCTCGGCAATGCCACACATCCCGGCGCCGCCAATCCCGACAAAGTGGATATGTTTGATACGACGCATTTCAGGCACTTTAATCAGTTCTTTTACTTGATCAGCAGGGATAGATGGAGACATAGTTTACTCGGTTTACAAATCTTGAATTAAAGCAACCACATGTTGGGTTGCATTAGGTTGTGCCTGTTGACGCGCCTTGCTGGCCATTTCAGAGAGCAGTTGGCGGTTCATCAACGGCATTAACAGTTCTTTTAAGCTGTCCGGGGTCATGCTGGCTTGCGGACAGATTTTTGCCGCGCCCGTCTTGGCCAGGAATTGTGCATTGGCCGTCTGATGGTCATCCACAGCACTTGGCAAGGGCACAAATACCGCAGCCACACCCGCGGTTGCAATTTCCGTAACCGTCAGTGCGCCGGCCCGGCAGATAATCAGATCGGCATCGCTATAGGCCTGTGCCATATCTTCAATAAAGGGTTGCACTTCAACCGTTAAGCTGTCCGGCTTGTTGGCATAACGCGCTCGGGTGCTGTCTGCATGATTTTGCCCACACTGATGATACACATTTAAAGGTACATTCAGCTGTTTTAAGGCTTCAGGGACACGTTCATTCAGTGCCTGCGCGCCCAAAGAGCCGCCAACAATTAAAATACGCAGCGGCAAACCTGCTTTTTCACGTTCCTGATAACGCCAGGATGGGGTTAGAGTCGCGCTAATTTCTTTACGCACCGGGTTGCCAGTGGTGACAATTTTAGTGCTGGCCGGAAACGTATCCGGGAACGCCTGACAAACAGTGTTGGCAATACGCGACAGCTGGGTATTGGTAAAGCCGGCAATTGCATTCTGCTCATGAATAATGACCGGAATACCAAGCAGACGTGCGGCCAGACCACCCGGTCCAGCCACATAGCCACCAAAGCCGGCGACAGCCTCTACTTTGTGTTTTTTCATTAACTGCATGGCGCTTAAGGTGGCTTTTAGAATTTTAAAAGGCGCCATCAGTTTGCGTGCCAGCCCGTTACCGCGCACGCCTTGAATATCAATCTGATAAATCGGAATATTCTGGTTTTGTAATAAACGGTTTTCCATGCCTGTAGGCGTTGCTAACCAGGACACATGGATTCCCTGCTGCTGGAGTTCTTTTGCCACGGCTAGGGCTGGGAACACATGGCCACCAGTGCCTGCGGCCATCATCATCACATGTTTAGGCTTGGTTTGCGCTGCATCAGTCACGGTCTAATTCTTCAATCCAAATATGGCTAATGAAAGTTCTTTATAAGCGCTCAATTGTAATCACAATCGTATGAGCTTGAAAGTTTATTTACTTTTTTTCACCAAGCGGCTCATTGTTTTTTTCAACAGTTTTGAAAGTTTAAACTAGTTTTATTATTAATTCACCGAAATTGTTAAGTTTCCTGCATTTTTCACTGAATTATGTCGACTGGTTTTGATTTACAAAATCGCTATAATTTTCTTGCTCAACGCAGTTTTTCAAGCTCAAATCTCGCTTAAGAATACAAAAAGAGCCACCCAAGGTGACTCTTTTGAAAGATAGATTAACGACCGGCTTCCAGTACATCAAACAGGGTATCGGCAATTGAGGTGCCGAACTGGGCATCAATTTCACGGATACAGGTTGGACTGGTCACGTTAATTTCAGTGACATAGTTACCAATCACATCCAGACCGACAAATACCAGACCTTTTTCACGTAAAAATGGCCCGACTTTGGCAGCAATTGCCTTGTCATTGTCGGTCAATGGACGTGCTTCACCCAGACCACCAGCGGCCAGGTTGCCACGCACTTCGCCGTTTTGCGGAATACGTGCCAGACAATACGGAATTGGCTCGCCATTGACCATTAAAATGCGTTTATCCCCTTCTACAATTTCCGGAATATAACGCTGCGCCATAATTGGCTGGGTGCCGTTATTGGTCAGAATTTCAATGGTAGAGCCAATATTCACACCATTCTGATACAGACGGAAAATGCCCATGCCGCCCATCCCATCGAGCGGTTTCACAATCACATCGCCATGTTGCTGAATAAATTCACGAATCAGGCTTTGCTGAGAGGTCACCAAAGTCGGCACCTGCAGCTCCGGGAACTGGGTGGCAAACAGTTTTTCATTACAGTCACGCAGGCTTTGCGGCTTGTTAATAATCCACGCTCCTTCGCGCTCTGCCTGTTCCAGAATATAGGTGCTATAGACAAAGTTCATATCAAATGGCGGGTCTTTACGCATCAGCACCACATCATAGGCTGCGATGGATTCTTTTTGTTTTTCGCCCAGCTCATAATAATGGTTGTAATCTTCAAAGACTTTTAACGGGCTGATTAGACCGAAAGCCTTGCCCTGATCAATATATAAATCTTGTTGTAGTGCATAACCGAGTTCATGACCCCGACGTGCCGCGGCCCACAGCATGGCCATGGTGGAATCTTTTTTCAGGTTCACCGTTTCAATCGGGTCCATCACCACAAGTACGCGCATAATGACTGCTCTTTTAAAATTGCTATAATGTGGAGTATAACGGAGATTCGCTGCCTGTTTTTCTGAATTTGAGTAAAGCTTTGCAGCGCTATATTTGCTGATTTCAGGAAGCTGCCCATGCAACAGCCAATTGTGGGATATCATTTAGATGAAGAAAATCATTGGGTCGCAGAGCTGGCCTGTGGTCATGGCCAGCATGTGCGGCATAATCCACCGTGGCAGAACCGGCCCTGGGTGATGACGGAGCAAGGACGCAAAGAAAAATTAGGGGTGATGCTGGAGTGTAAGAAGTGTGAGGAAGGATGATTTTGTTATTTATTTTTCCTTCTTACTTCATGAATAGACAATCTACGTTCTATTTTTTTAAAAAGATATGCATCCTGATCGATATCTAACTCTTTATTGCGACGTTTTACATAGCTCATATAATTCAACTTTTGTTTTAGCTCCTATTCATTCCAATGAGTTTCTTCTGCTTTTGATTTTTTATCTAAAAATGCAGTTTGCCTATTAATATTTTTACTCATACTTTCTAAAGACTTTTGAATTCCTGCTAATGCTTTGGGAAGAGCTTCTTCAAAACTCTCTCCTAATTTATAAATTTTTAGTTCTGAAGTATCAATTTTATATGTATTCTTATATTTCTTTCCCTTTAAATCCTCATATCTGATCTCAGCATTAAAAATAAGATTAAAGAAGTATTCACTATCTAACTCTTTAGGATTTAAACCAGTAAAACTTAGATAGTCCGTATATTTAGAATCATTCGGCGCTAAATAATTGACTCACTTAATCATAAAATCTCTTTGCATAAAAACTTTAATAGCTTTTTGAGCAGTAACTAAAAAAGAAGCATCGAGTGAAGGTTCAGGAAATAATTTTATTTTTACGTTATGAGCTCCTCCTTTTCCTACATTTGTAATTTTTAAACGTAAAAAATGGATTCTGTACTCAACAGGTTCTAACTTAATGTCTATCAATGGTTCGGTTTGAACTTTTCTAAGTTCCCTATTTTCTTTCCAACCCAAAAAAGTCGCTATCGATGCTGCACACTTGCAGCAATAGCTGAAAAACTTGCGATCATTAAATTCCAATCTAGATTCATTTTTGTTTTTTATAAAAATAAAGCCCTATCATGGATAGAGCTTTATTAAAAATCAATACGTTGTATTAATTATTAGATCCCATACTTCACACGATACGCTTCCATCTTCGCCAAAGCCTCTTTTTCACCTTTGGCATCCAGATAATTCATTAAATCTTTCATGGTAATTAAGGCATGTACCGGAATTTCTAGCTCTTTTTGAACTTCCTGAATCGCAGACAAATCACCCTGCCCTTTTTCCTGACGATCTAGCGCGACCAGTACACCGGCAATTGTGGCACCTGCATTTTTTAAAATGGTCACCACTTCACGAATTGCTGTACCTGCGGTAATCACATCATCAATAATCCAGACTTTTTTACCTTCAACCGATGCACCGACCAATACGCCACCTTCACCGTGATCTTTGGCTTCTTTACGGTTAAAGCCCCATGGCACGCTTACGCCATGATTTTGAGACAGCGCCACTGCTGTAGCCGCCACAAATGGAATGCCTTTATAGGCTGGGCCAAAAATCACATCAACATTTTCACATTCTGTTAACTTGGCTGCATAGCCTGACGCCAGTAATGACAAGGCTTCGCCATCATTTAATAAACCGGCATTAAAAAAATAAGGACTCACGCGACCCGATTTTAAAGTAAACTCACCAAATTTAAGCACACCACGTGATAATGCGAGTTCGATAAAAGCTTGAGGGTTAAATGTCGCTTGCGTTGACATGAGGTGCTCCAAAATTCATAAATTGAGGTAAGACCTGCGCATGATACCAAAGAGTAGCTATCCGAGTGATCAAAAAATTCTTCGTGTGGTTTCAATTAACGTCAATGGCCTGCGTTCTTCGGTCAGTAAAGGCCTGCTGGAGTGGATGGAAAAATCAGAGGCTGATGTCATCTGCATTCAGGAAAGCCGTCTGACCCATGCGCAGTGGACTGATAAATTCAAACCGGAAGGCTGGTATACCCATCTGTTCGCAGCTGAACGTCCGGGCTATGCCGGCACCGCCATTTACAGCCGCCTGCCATTTGTGTCTATTCAGGATGGTTTAGGCTTTGAACTGGCCGACTCCCAAGGCCGTTTTGTCACGGCAGAATTTGATTTAGGGCTGGGTTATCCGGTGCATATCTGCTCGCTGTATCTGCCATCGGGTTCATCGGGTGAAGAAGCACAAGCCCGTAAAGACCACTTCCTCGAAGAATATACAAAAATCCTGAAACAATGGCGCGATGAAAATAAATCGATCATCGTCTGCGGTGACTACAATATCGTGCATAAACGTATTGATATTAAAAACTGGTCAGGCAACCAGAAATCTTCTGGCTGTTTACCGCATGAGCGTGCCTGGCTCGATCATATCTATGATGATTTGGGCTATGTCGATACCTTCCGTGAAGTGCGTAAAGAAGCCGAACTGTATTCCTGGTGGTCGAATCGCGGTCAAGCCCGTGCCAAGAACGTTGGCTGGCGGATTGACTATCATGCCTGTTCACCGGACTGGAAAGCACGTACCGTCAATGCCTGGGTCTATAAAGACGAATGGTATAGCGACCATGCCCCGGTGATTATTGATTACAAACTCAACTAAAAATCATCCTATTGAGTGAACAAATGTTCACTCAATAGAGGTTTATTTCCGACATATTTTGTCGTCATTCAGACCTTTATCTGCTTTTTAAATCGGCGCATTATTGCAGCACGGCAAAGGGACAGTGTCAGGATGACAGCAAAGGGACAGGAAGCCGTAGGATGCAAATAAACAAAGCCATGATGGTCTTTGTTTCAAGGATGTGACATCGGACGTTGTAGTGAGACCCGCATAATCAGGATGATTAAATGCGGGTTTTCTACATCTGGGCTTTTATTTTTTATATTGGCTATTTGCTTTTCGTTTTTTTCTTAGCACGAATAATTCTTATCAAGTGATGTCTTGTTTTTCTGCCACTATTATGGCGCGGTAGCGTTGCATTTTAATGACGGTTTAATTTCAGAACCATGAACTCAATATTTATACCCGCTATAGTGCAAAACCAATTTTTTGGTTAATCTCTTGAGCATTGTGTTTCTTGCTGGAATCCGCTTTATGCTTAAAATTTATGGTATTAAAAACTGCAACTCCATGAAAAAAGCCTTTGATCTGCTCAATGAACTGGGCCTGGCTTATGAATTTCATGATTATAAAAAACAGGGTATTGATGCAGAAACGCTAAAACATTGGCTGGATGCTGAAGGTCAGGACAAAATTCTGAATAAAAAAGGCACCACCTGGCGCAAACTGTCGGAAGCGGAACAGGCACAAGCCCTGTCTAGCGAAGCAGATTTAATTGAAGCCTTACGCACTCACAACAGCCTGATCAAACGTCCTGTGCTGGCCACCGCAGACGGCTTTATTGTTGGTTTTGATGAAACCGCCTATCGCGCCTTAAACGGATAAATTCTTTTTATCTACCTTTTACTTATCCGTTAAAAATCAAAAAGCCTGATGCATCTACCTCAGGCTTTCTGGTTTAATCCGTTTCTATTGGCTGGCTTATTTCACACGAACCCAGGTCTGGTTACGACCCAGCGCTGCTACGCCAATATAGCCACGCAATTGTAATTTCTGCCCGCCATCAGCCAGTTGACCTTTTAACTTGTAGGTTTTACCTGATTGCGGATCCAGAATTGAACCGCTGTCATAGTTGGTACCACCCGAATTCTTTAAACCACGTACAATGGTTAAACCTTTCAAGGATTTGTTTTTGTAAGGTCCTTCACATTTTGTACAGGCATTTTCTTCACCCGGCGTTAAAATGGACTGAATTGTTGCAGTTAACGTGCCATTTTTCTGCTCGGTAAATTTGACGGTTGCTTTTGCTTGCTTGGTTTTGTCATCAATTGTTTTCCAGACAGTACCATTTAGCGGATCAGCAGCATTCGCCAAAGCTGTTAAACCCATTAATCCTAATGCCAGTGCAATTTTTTTCATTTTTTTTGATTCCCTAGTCTAGTGTTAGACAGCCTTAGTATTAAAAAGTCACTACAAATTTGCAATTTTTGAATGTGACCATTTAGTGTAACCTTGTAAATTGTGTTGGTAAATACGCAAGCACAGGCCAAAATCAAGAACAAGATGGAAGAACAATGAAGATCAACCCGTTATTGAAACAAATTTTCACAGAAGGCTTTTTAAAAACCACCATCCGCCTGCCAAGCCAATATAATTTACCGCATAATCCGCTGCGTTTCGCCCTCGAACAGATGTGCCGGCTGTTTCCGACCAATAAAACTGTCGAAGTCCGCGCTTTACGTCTGGCTGGCCTGAAAGCCGAAGAAATCAAGCCACAAGATGAAGCCACCCAGCTGATTTTCTATATTCACGGTGGCGCCTTTTATTTAGGGTCTTTAAATACCCATCGCCCATTTCTGACTGAACTGGCCGCCCGCACCCAGATGCAGGTGATTCATATCGATTATCCGCTGGCGCCTGAAAATCCATTCCCGGAAGCCTTAGAAGCAATTTTTGATGTCTATCAGACCCTGCTGGATCAGGGCGTACAGGCCAAAGATATTTTGCTGGCAGGAGATTCCTGCGGCGCCAATCTGGCGCTGGCCTTAGCCTTAAAAATCCGTGATGAACAGTTACCGCAAGTCAGCGGCCTCATGCTGCTTTCACCATTTTTGGATTTAACCCTGACCAGTGAATCAATTCGTTATAACCGCAAACACGATGCCTTATTGTCGATTGAAACTCTGGAAACCGGGATTCAATACTATGTGCCACCGTCGGTCGATCGTGGTGATCCGCGTGTTTCGCCGCTATTTGATGATTTAACCGATTTACCACCAACCTTGGTGCAGGTGGGTTCTAAAGAACTGCTGCTGGATGATGCGCAGCGTTTTCGTGACAAGGCCGAACAGGCGGGCGTGAAGGTCAGTTTTAAACTGTATACCGGTATGTGGCATAACTTTATTATGTTCTCACCGTGGTTTGATGAAGCCAAAATGGCGCTGGCCGATTTAGCCGAATTTGCCCATCAGCAGGACCAAGATTAAAACGCCATAAAAAAAGGTCAGTAGAAACTGACCTTTTTTGTGATTAATGCAGCGCCGTAAAGCTTAGATTTTGGCAATCTGGTCTAATGCCGTAGTAATCGCCTGATCTTTAATATCGCTCATGCTAACCCCTTCAGCACGTACTACTTCAATATCACTGACACCGGTAAAGTTAAACACGGTTTTCAGGAATGCTTCCTGGAAATCAACCGGGCTTTGTTCGCCATAGACACCACCGCGGCTGCTGGCGATATACACTTTCTTGTCACCTGCCAGACCGACCGGGCCATTTTCGGTGTATTTAAAGGTACGACCTGCCACGCTAATCCGGTCAATCCAGGCTTTTAAAGTCGATGGCAGACCGAAGTTATACATGGCTGCGCCCACCACCACCACATCTGCATCTAGATATTGTTGCAGAATCTGTTCGCCTAAAGCGCTTTGCTCGGCATTTTGTCCCATTAAAATTTCAGCGGTTAAATGCGGAATGGTCTGTTCAGCCAGATCCAGATAGTCAACTTGGGCCGCTGTATTTTTCGCCTGTAGCTGGTTCACAATAGCTTTAGACAACTGACGTGATACAGAAGCGTCGCCTAAAATACTCGAGTCGATATGCAAAATTTTCATGGGAGAGAATCCTAAACTGTGATTTTTTCAATAGCGCCATTTTACTGCAGTTTAAAATAGAAATAAGTGATTTAAACAACACACACTGTTGCACCCATGCAACGATATTTTTTCCCGAAAAGTACAAAAAATAGCCATTACCAATTCTCTAAAATCATGATATGTTAGGTTTTATTAAAATAATTGTATAAAAATGAGACTTTAGACGCTCATTTTTGGGGTCGTGATTCACGCATGAAAAGTCGCATTGCGCACAGTGCTGTGCCCACATTTAAATACAAAGTCACCCGTTATTTACTCGAAAAAGAAGTGGTGATGAACTGGAGCACGTTAAACAAATGTATTCTGATGCTGTTTTTGGGCAGCCTGATACATGTGATCTGGGCCATCTGGAAAAGTGTGGTATTGCTCACCCCGGAACTGTGGCGCTGGGTCAATCTGGCCTTGTTAAAACAGCAGCTGGTCATTAATTTATTCGGGCTATTTGTGTTTATTGGCATGATTGGCATCTGTCACTACTTTCGCAAACAGGACTGGACCCGGCGTTATATGCCCTATATTGCGGTGGCCACCTTTGTGGTCAGTCTGTGCCGCGATGGTTATCTGGTCGGGGTACTGAGTCCGGCCACCATGGTGACTTATGTTAGCCTGCTCACAGTCGGTCTGGTGCTGTTTGAACGCAGAATTGTCTATTCGGCCTTAATTCCGGCCACACTGTATCTGGTCAGCTGCGGTTATTTAAGCTTTTTCGGCCAGTTAACCTATGCGCCTTTATTTTTATTAACCGACTTTCCTTATAAAAATGGCTTCTGGGTGCTGTCGATGCTGTTTTTTATTGTGCCGATTCTGCTGACCTGCCTGGTGCTGTTTGAAATTCTGCTGAGTCAGTGGCGCTATCGGGAGGCGCTGATTGCACATTTAAGTCAGGTCGATCCGCTCACCAATACCTTTAATCGGCGCAGTATCAACCAGTGTCTGGAACAACTGAACCACAAACAGGCACCCAGTTATGCAGTGATTCTGGTCGATCTGGATCATTTTAAGCAGATTAATGATGAGCATGGCCATCATAAAGGCGATGAAGCCTTGGTCCAAGTCTGTCATGTGCTGGCCGGCCATATCCGCGAGCAGGATGTGCTGGGCCGTTTTGGTGGCGAAGAATTTATTCTGGTCCTGAAACAGGCCACTGCGCACCAGGCTAAACAGGTGGCCGAGCGCTGCCGGCAGGCCATCACCCAGATTGAACTGTATGATGAACATAACCAGCCCATCCATTTTACCGCCAGCTTCGGGATTGCCTTATCGCACCATAATACCCCTTATGAAAAGCTGCTCAGTCAGGCCGATCAGGCCCTGTATCAGGCCAAAGCCTATGGCCGTAATCAGGTGGTGCTGTATCAGCCGCTGGAACCAGCAGCCTCTTAAGACTTAGCTAGAGGATGGTTCAGACTGATAAGGCTCCAGATAATTGACCCAGTCTTGTTCCTGTTTCGCGGCCTGTTCCCAGGCCTGCATTGCCGGATGTTGCAGCATGGTCTGCATATAATACTGGCTGTCTTCATTCACGGGCAGCGCATAGCTTTTCAAACGCCAGACCACCGGTGCATAAAAGGCATCAGCAATCGAGAAATCACCACAGAGAAAACCGCCTGGGTCCGGACGCTCAGACCAGATCTGACAGACACGGGCTACATCGTCACGTAAATCAGGTTGCTCAGCCCATAACGTCTGTCCGACTTCTGCCAGATCAGCGCGAATATTCATGCCGCAATGGTTACGCAGTGCCTGAAAACCGCTATGCATTTCAGCAGCCAAAGCGCGTGCCCGAGCCCGCTGTGCCCGACCAGCCGGCCATAGCTGGCGCTCCGGAAACTGTTCGGCCAAATATTCACAAATCGCCAGTGAATCCCAGACCATTAGCCCGTCATGTACCAAGACCGGTACCTTGCCATTCGGGTTAATTGCCAGTACATCCTGTTTAAAATGGCCCGTGCCGCGTTCTTTAGGAAAAGGTAACAGCACTTCACGAAACGGCAGTTCAAAAGCAGTAAGGACCAGCCACGGCCGCATGGACCAGCTGGAGTAATTCTTGTTGGCAATGTACAGTTCCATCATGACTCATCCTCCTGTTGTTGTTTTTAATATTCACGATCGCTGGGCAGTGCCACCTGATGAGATCAAGGGATATGGCGCCAAAGCCTATACAAAGCGACTTAAAAGCTAAAGTTTAATGGGCGGACAGGCCTCGCGCTTATCCGCTGTGATCATCACCATCATGATAGCGTGATCTACCAGCGCCTGTGTCAAGATCTGTAGCAATTCTGCTGCTAAACCAGATATAAAAACGGCCTGTGAACAGACCATAAGCAGAATAAGTTGCAGCTCTCTAGCAGTCAGCGAGAGACTCTACTCCCCCGCTTTCTACAGCGCCATAACCAGAGCGCACTTAGAACAGGAAGGCCACACCTAAACCGGCATGATAACTTTTATCAGCGCCATTTAAATCAACACCGACACTGGCATCCAGCTGGGTACGCGCATTTAAGGCATAAATCAGGCCTGAACCCAAGGCATATTCCACCTTCTGGCTTTCTGCTTTGTGGTAAATAAACTCGGAGAACCCGGCCCATTTATCACTGAGCTGATATTGAATCCCCGGCACTGCCTGCAAAGCCCAATTGCTGTCCTGCCACTCATAACGCATGCTAATTGAGGTGGTGAGTAAATCATTATAGGCATAGGCCACTGCCGAGCTAAGGCTGTAAATATCCTCTTCGGCACTAAAACCATCATTCCCGGTGGCAATCTGCGCTTCGGCCAGCACCGCCATCGACAGTTTTTCATCATCCAGATCAATGGCATGTTTCAGACCAATGCTGACATCCCCCAGACCATCTTCTTCAACCGACTGGCCAGCACTTTTTACCCGGCTCCAGCCCGGACCCTGCCAGCCCAGCTGTAATTCTAGATTATCCACCAGACCGGTACGCAGTAAGGTATCGGCGTGCAGCTGAGTAATTTCCTGCGTCAGACCATTGTCATCTTTGGTTTTCTGATAGTGCGCATTGGCCAGCGCCTGCTCCCAGGCCAACTGACCGACCGGCGTAATTCCGGTGCTCATGCCCACACCCGGACGGTCAAATGCAAACTCGGCGGCAAAGACCTGACTGCTGACTGCAGTCGCCACCATCACACCCAATAATTTCAATGCTGACATAGTGTTTATCTCAATTTTAAGCCAATTCTTTGGTCATTTTCGCGCCATGGGCACGGAGCAGTTCTAAGGTTTGCTGTTCTTCAGGCAAGGCTTCAGCCCAGTTAATTTCATCAAAGTCGCAATCAAAGAATAAATCACTGATGGATGACAAAATGGTCAGGCCATCTTCATCTTTACGGTTTGGATCGACGTTTTCTTCAAGCAGGCGCTTTACCGCAGGTGCACAGGCGGCACTGGCGGCGTCCCATAACGGGCCATAGACTTCTTCCGCATCCCACAAATGCAAATTGACCTTGGCCTGAATTAACGCGTCCAGAATTTCCATATGGACGGCCAAATCCTGCTGTTTTTGTGCTTCATTGTGCGGCTGGCCCGCCTCATAGGCCTCGCAAATGGCTTCCCACCACTGAAACAGGCCATCAGACCAGACTGAAATTACCGGGCCTTTTTCAGGATCAATAAAATTCGGATCAAGCCCCGCGGCCAGAAGCTGTTGCACTTGGGCCTGATCTAGTTCTTCTATGGCTTGCACCAAGCGTTGTTGTTGTGCCGTTAACATGCAGAGAGCTCTCTTCAATCAAATCAATTTCGTTCTATTATGCCCAATTCAGTGAAAATTGTTTAAGCGAAATGTAATCTTGTCGCATGAATTTGCTATAAAAAAAGCCCCGATACTGGGGCTTTTCTGCTTTTCAGCCAATACCTGTCTTATTCGTCGACATCGGTATCTAGGTCAACCCGACCCGGCTGTCCACCACGCGGATGTTCTTTTTTCTCAAAGACATGCTCCAGACTACGTTTTAAACGGTCAATGGCGCCATGAATTGCGGTATCGACATTATGACCACGATGATTGACCACCACAGGCTTCAAGCCGGCCGGGCGTGCTTCAATCATACATTTGATGTCATCATCTCCGCCTTTGTCCCCGTTTTCATCACTTAAATGTACGGAAAAATGGGTAATACGCTCACTATGGCGTTTAAATTCATCACTTAGCTCTGCACGTACGTAACTAATTAATCGTTCGCTACCTTGGATGTTCTTATCTGTACGGATTTCAATATTCATAATCTCATCCTCTCTTTCTTTCGTTTTCTGAATCTTTTTTGTGCAAAACTATTTTATCTTGGCACGTTTGTCGCTTGCTGTTTTCCAGCATATTGAACATCTTCAACCTAATTTGGACGCTACCCTCCACATTGAACGATGAACACTTTTGAGTCTGCAGAACCGTGTCCTTATACTTTGAATATCGGGCCTAACTCAAAAATATGCAAGCAATATTTGATAAAAATTAGCAAAAGGATAACCTGTTGTGACAACTGCTTACTTGCGTGGCCAGGCACTGATTGACTCAATCCGCTCTGCCCCTTATTCACGTGATTTAATTGGCTATCATGGCCAGCCGCCGCATCCGCAGTGGCCGAATCAGGCACGTATTGCGGTGCAATTTGTGCTGAATTATGAGGAAGGCGGCGAAAATCATATTGAACATGGTGATGCCGGTTCCGAGCAGTTTTTATCCGAAATTGTCGGTGCGGCCAGCTTTCCGGCCAGACATATGTCGATGGATTCGATGTATGAATATGGCTCGCGGGCCGGTTTCTGGCGCATTCATCAGGAATTTCAGCGACGCCAGTTACCGATGACTATTTTTGGGGTCGGTATGGCGCTGGCGCGGAACCCGTATGTGGTCGAGGCCATTCAGCAGGCCGACTATGATGTGGTGTCGCATGGGCAACGCTGGCTACATTATCAGAGCATGGACATGGCCACTGAACGCCAGCATATGGATCAGGCGATCAGTGTCTTGGAAACCCTGTTTGGTCATGCACCCATTGGCTGGTATACCGGCCGCGACAGCCCCAATACCCGCCAGTTACTGGCCGAATTCCCGCAAATTCAGTATGACTGTGATTATTATGGCGATGATTTACCGTTCTGGCAGACGCTGACCAATGCCCAGGGCCAGTCACGGCCGCATTTAATTATTCCCTACACCCTCGACAGCAATGATATGAAATTTGCCGCTGCAAGCGGCTTTAATAGCGGCGAGCAGTTTTATCAATACCTGAAAGATGCTTTTGATGTGCTCTATGCCGAAGGGGAAACTGCACCCAAAATGCTCTCGATTGGTATGCACTGCCGTCTTTTGGGGCGCCCGGGACGCTTTAAAGCCCTGCAATGCTTTTTAGACTACATTCAATTGCATCCACAGGTCTGGATTTGCCGCCGCGGTGATATTGCTGCGCATTGGTATCGCCATCACGCACCAGAACTCATCAAATAAAGAAAACTCGCACCAGCCTTGTGCAGCTTTAGCCGTCTCAGTAAAAAATTGGCTTTTCACTGAAGTTTGGCACTGATATTGCACTTTTAATGACAAAATTGAACGTAATGATGAGACCCTTACTGTGCAACTGGATCAATTTAATCAGGCCCCTGAAGCTGAGATTCACCAATTCTTGCAGCAATGTGTACACATTCCGGCATGGGCAACTGTCATTGCCCAACAGCGTCCTTTTGAGAGTATCGAGCAACTTTTAGAGTTTTCACGGCAGCTGGCCAGCCACTGGAGCTGGCCTGAGATTCAGGCCGCACTCGCAAACCATCCTCGAATTGGCGAAAAACAGGCGCAGCAGCAACTCACGGTACAGGAGCAGGTATTTTCAGCCCGGGAACAGGCTGCCGTCCAGCTCAATAGCGACACCCAGCAGGCACTTTTACAGGGTAATCTGGCCTATGAAAAAAAATTCGGGTTTATTTTCCTGATTAAAGCCTTTGGCTTGAGCAGTGAAGATATTCTGCAAGCCTTACAGTATCGTCTGCTGAATGATGCCGACACTGAACAGCGCATTGTGCAGCAGCAACTCTCAGACATTGCCTTACTGCGTTTAAGCCAGGAGCTTCAGTCATGATCAGCACCCATATTTTAGATACCCATTTGGGTCAACCGGCTACCGGCGTGAAAATCCGGCTATTTAATCAGCAACAACAGTTGCTGGCCGAAGCCGAAACCAATGCCGATGGCCGGGTCACAGCCGCCGATTTTGCTTTGGCCGACTGTCCGGAAGGCTCATATAGTCTGGAGTTTTATACTGCGGCCTATTTTGAGCAAAAAGGCCTGGACAGCTTCTTTCCTAAAGTGTTGATTTACTTCCAGATTAAGGAGGCGACACAGCATTATCACATCCCGTTATTGATCAGTCCTTTTGCCTATTCGACCTATCGCGGCAGCTAAATTTGGTCGGAAAATTGCCAATAAAAAGTTAAATTTGGCTTTATTTTTGCTTAATAACCTGTATCCTTGACACGCTTTTTGGGGAAGACGAAGACACCGTTATGAAACTTACGCAACTTGCTGCACTTTGTGCATTCTCAACCGCTGCTGCCTTCACTCAGGCGAGTCCTATTGTATGGCAAGACTTTAGCTTGACTGGTCTTTATGGTGAAAACTACGAGTTAGGAGGCACTGAAGACCGTACCACCTTAACTGCTGAATACGCAGCTAAACTGAAATATGCAGATGTATTCTTCTTTGTTGACCAGCAATGGGATGGCAACAATGACGATTCAACTTACTTTGAATTGGCACCACGTTTAAGCCTAGGCGAAGTGACTGGTCAAAATCTGGCATTTGGTCCGGTGAAAGACGTGTTAGTCGCAACAACTTGGGAGCACAATGCAGGGCACGGTGGTAACCCTGAGTTCAACAACTTCTTATATGGCGTTGGCTTTGCTTTAGATATTCCATATACCCAATATGCGAACATCAACTTCTATCGTGCTGATAATGATACGACAGATGATGATTATCAAATGACCATCACCTATGCTGTACCATTTAAACTAGGCAATGAAGACTTCCTGGTTGATGCTTTCCTGGACTGGTCAACAGCTGAAGATACTCATGCAAGCGAATTAAACTGGACCTCTCAGTACAAATGGAATGTGGGTAAACACATTTCGCCAGAAACACGTTTATATGTGGGTGTTGAACATTCAGTATGGAACAACAAATATGGCCAGAAAGGCGCAGACCAGAATGATGTCAGCGCGTTGGTAAAATACCATTTCTAAGTCGTATACATAACCTAAAAAAGCAGGACTCCGGTCTTGCTTTTTTTATGCCCGCAGCGGCATGATAATGCGCTCATTCCTATCCTGATGTGCTGCTTATGCGCTTTCATCTTCGTCCTGCCACCGAACACGATCTTGCTGCCATTCAGGCGATTTATAACCCGGAAGTGCTACAGCATGTAAACACCTGGAATGAACAGCCCTTTGATCTGGCACATTTCCAGCACTGGTTCCAGCAATTACAAAAACAGAATTTTCCGCTGCTGGTAGCCGAACATCTGGACACCGGACAAATTGTCGGCTATGCCGATTATTCCACCTTCCGCAGCATCAGCGGTTTTAAACATACAGTCGAACATTCGGTGTTTATTGACCGTCAATTCAGCCGGCAGGGTTTGGGCAAACAGTTGATGCAGGCCTTAATCCAGCATGCACAGGCACATCAGGTTCATGTGATGGTGGCCGCCATTGACCATGACAATAGCGGTTCAATTGCCTTGCATCAGCAATTAGGTTTTCAGCATTGCGGCTATATGCCCCAAGTTGGAAGAAAATTCGGACAATGGCGTGATCTGGTGCTGATGCAACTCATTCTGGATCCAGCATCAGAGCAGCCAGCCTCAACACCAGTCGATTGACCTGTATTTCTTGAAAAGCATCCTGCACAGAAAGTTTAATCCAGCGGATTACCGACTATATTGCTGATAATGCCTTTCATGATATGTGGCCCCTGCTCTTGGCGCAGTTCGGCATACCAGGCTTCCGTCACCTGCTGGTCTTTCATATGCGTAACATCACAGCGTTTACGCGCGCGCAGCACCAGCTCATTGGCGCGCTCATTACGTTTATTCTGGTAGCGGCTTAAGGCATCCTGCATACCCAGGGTATTAATTTGTAAGGCACGCGCCAGATAAATAGCATCTTCCATGGCCTGACAACCACCCTGCCCAATATCTGGCGTGGTGCTATGTGCGGCATCTCCCACCAGCACCACCCGGCCTTTATAAAAATTGGCAAACGGTTCAATATCATGAATTTCCACACGATTGGTGCGCTGTTCGTCAATTGAGTCAATCAGCTGCTGCACCTGCGGACACCAGCCCTGAAAATACTGTTTTAACAGTGTTTTATACTGGCTGCGGTCATTCTCCAGTCCGGCCGCTAGCGGCACATCAAAGAAGAAATAAAAACGCTGATCGGCCACCGGCATCAGGGAAGCGCGCTTGCCTTCCCCGACAAAGGTGGTCCACTGATCGGCCGGGGCCAGCTGTTCGGACACCTCCACCAGACCATTCCAGTTGACATAACCGGCATAACGGCGTGCGACAGTTTCATCCAGTACATAGGCGCGGGTTAAAGAGTGGGTACCATCGGCCCCGACCAGCAGTTCGGTTTGTAGCTGTGTGCCATCGGCAAAGCTGACCGTCACCTGCGAGCCATCTTCCTGTAACGCCACCATTTTCTTGCCTAAATAGATGTGCTCGCGACCAAATGCATCCATCAGCATATTTTGCAGTTCCGCGCGTGACACCGGATACGGACGCTGCCCGACTTCTTCAATTAACGGTGTCAGACTGAACTGAGTCATCACATCACCGCTCAGGCCATCGACATAGGCCAGATGATCCATCTGCCCGCCCAGTTCGGCCACCTGCTCGGTCAGCCCGAGGTAATTCAGGCATTTCACCCCATTGGACCACAGGGAAATGGCCGCGCCCACCGGAAGAATCTGCTCAGCCTGTTCATAAATACGCACTTCATGGCCAAACTTTTTTAGTGCAATCCCTGTGGTTAATCCGCCAATACCTGCACCAATAATTGTAATTTTCATTTTTCCTCCCAAGGCTTGCCTGTCAAAACTGAACAGCTGAAGCGAAAAACGTGCCATTTCATGCTTAGCCTGGGTCGCATGGCCAGAAGTTGGCACAGGCTGTGCTTCTACCCGTAGCAATAGGCCTGCTGTACAAGCCAAATCTGGCGCCACTGCCTGATTTCGATGCACGGCCGTGCCTGCTGTGAATGAACAATAAATGGAAGAGAATCATGGCCACTTTAATTGCACCAACATTTGACCTACCGCCCCAGCTTCAAACACTAACCAACCTGGCAGATACCCGTATTGGTGCAAAAGTTATTGAATGTTCAGATGATTTTTTTGCCGATGCGCAGCGTATGCTGCAATTTGCAGCACCAGTATTTGTGGAAGATAAATTTGATGATCATGGCAAATGGATGGACGGCTGGGAAACCCGCCGCAAGCGCCATGCCGGTTATGACTGGGCCATTGTCCAGTTAGGTGTGGCTGGCAAAATTCAGGCGCTGGATATTGATACCACCTTTTTTAGCGGTAACTATCCCGCTTCAGCCAGTGTCGAAGCCTGCTATGCGCCGCAAGGTAATCTGGAGCAGGCCGAATGGCAGCCGCTTTTAGCCAACAGTATTTTGGGACCCAGCCAGCATCATCTGTTTGAAGTCAGCTCTGATGCGGTCTATACCCATGTGCGTCTGAATATTTTCCCCGATGGCGGTGTGGCACGTTTTCGCGTATATGGCGAGGTGAAAATTCAGACCACAGATCATCAGGGTACACTGGATTTACTGGCGCTTGAAAACGGCGGCCGGGTAATTGCCTATAGCGATGCCCACTTTGGCCATCCACGCAATCTGATTAATCCAGGTCGTAGCATCAATATGGGCGATGGCTGGGAAACCAAACGCCGCCGCACGCCCGGCTTTGACTGGTGTATTCTGGCTTTGGGACAGGCCGGCCAGATTGAAAAAATTGATATCGACACCGCCCATTTCAAGGGCAACTACCCGGCAGAAGTGTCGATTCAGGCCGTCTATATTGAAGATGCCACCGATCTACAACTGATTCCACAAAGCATGTTCTGGCCATTTTTACTGGAGGCGCAGCCCATGCAGATGGACCATGTGCATTCCTTTATCGAGCAGATTTTAAAGCACGATAAAATCTCGCATATCCGGGTCAATATGATTCCCGACGGCGGTATCAGCCGGATTCGCCTCTGGGGCACACTGGTGGACTAACGCACCAGCGTCGCTGTTGGCCCACTCCACAGGCTGACAGCGACCTCCATCTCTACCAGTTGATGATGACCATAAAAATACCCGCCCTGGAACTCTCAAACAACATGAAAAATACCATTCAGATTCAAGCATTGACCCTGGACAATTTTGCCCCTTTTGGTGAAGTGATTAGCTGTCAGGGACATGACTATTTTCATATTAACCATGCCCAAACCGAGCGTTATCATGCGCTGGCCATGACGGAAATTCTTGGTGAAGCACAAGCAGGCATTAGTATTTTCCGCAATATCCAGAGTACCCAAATACCGTTTCAGGTAGCAATGCTGGAGCGCCATCCTCAAGGCTCGCAGGCTTTTATTCCGATGCAGGGGCAAGCGTTTTTGGTGGTGGTGGCACCGGGTTTAAATACAGATGAGCCGGACATCAGCCAGCTTCAAGCATTTATTAGCGATGGTTCACAAGGCGTGAATTACCGCGCCGGGACCTGGCATCATCCCCTGCTGACGCTGGAGGCACCCAGCGATTTTGCCGTGATTGACCGGATTGGCTCTGGTCCCAACTGCGATGTGTATGAATTCAACTCACCCATCCAGATTGTTTCTACCCAGATTTAATTCTCCATTTGGTATAAAAAATAAGCCAGCTTGCCCTTTACAAGCCCAGTATGTGCATGTTTTAGTCAGTACTCTGCCAGTCCGTTGAAATACGCATGTCTAAAGCCGACCTGATGGTTCTGATCTTTTGTGTCATTGCTGCCCTGTTACACGGGATCAGCGGCTTCGGCTTTCCTATGGTCAGTACCGCGGCCATCTCCACCTTGTACCCGCTGTCGACCACGGTAGCCTTTGTACTATTACCCTGCCTGATCCTGAATCTGTTTTTACTCAATAGCGACCCCGAACGCAGCTTTCTTCAGGCGCTGCGCTATTATTCCGGTCAATATTGGGGCCTGATTATCAGCAGTCTGATCGGAAGTGTATTCGGTGTGCAGTTACTGCTACATCTAAATGATGGCTATCTCAAACTGCTGATGGGGCTGTTTATTTTATGGTATGTGCTGGATCAGTTTCGCAGCCAGCCCCTGCGCATTCAGGCCAGTCTGAAAAACATGCTGCTGTTTGGTCTGCTGGCCGGTGTGATCGGCGGAGCCACCAATGCCATGGCACCCTTTCTGATGATGTACCTGCTGAGTACCGAACACAGCAAAACCGAAATTGTGCTGATCAGCAACTTGAATTTTGCGGTCAGTAAACTGATTCAGCTGCTGCTGCTTTACCCGGTGATGCTGCAATTTAAATCTGAACAATGGTCCTTACTGGGCTTATTAACCGTGGTGTCGCTGCTCGGGGTCTGGGCTGGCGGCCAGTTACGTGCCCATATTTCCCAGCAGAAATTTCGCTGGCTGATTCTCAGCTTACTGGCCGTGCTCGGCGGCTCAGCCCTGTGGCAAGCTGTGCAACTCCTCAGTCAGAACCCGCATTTTTTTGTGGTTTAATCTTCTCTTAGCTGCAAAATAATCAATTTATACTTTGCCCCCCTGCTTGAAAAATATTAAATAATAGGCCGATTACTCTAATTCCTATAAATCTATAAAAGGATCGTATATGAATACAGATACGTTAAAACCACCGGTCGAGGCCGCGCCGAAAGGCATTGTCAAAGGCTGGATTATTATTGTCATTGCCGCCCTGCTTTCTTGGGGCTTTTACCATATTTTGCCCTATGATGATTATGCCAATAAAGGCCTGAGCCTGCTGCTGTTTATCGGGATTTTATGGCTGACTGAAGCGGTGCATATCACCATTACCGCGCTGCTGGTGCCGGTGCTGGCCGTAGCGCTTGGCATGCCGATTGAAAATGCCAGCAAAGAACTGGTACCGATGACCACCACGCAGGCGCTGCGGACTTTTGCTGACCCGGTCATTTTCCTGTTCTTTGGTGGTTTTGCCTTGGCCACTGCCCTACATATCCAGAAACTGGACCGTAAAATTGCGATGTGGATTATTTCCATGTCTGGCGGGCATTTGGGGATTTCAGTGCTGGCCATTTTTGCCGTCACAGCTGCACTGTCGATGTGGATTTCCAATACCGCCACCGCAGCGATGATGCTCCCGCTGGCTTTGGGTCTGCTGTCGCACCTGGATTCAACCAAAGAGCGCTCTACCTTCGTCTTTATTCTTCTCGGGATTGCCTATTCGGCCAGTATTGGCGGCCTGGGAACGCTGGTCGGTTCACCACCGAATGCGATTGCTGCCAAAGCACTGGACTATGACTTCGCCGACTGGATGAAAATCGGTTTGCCGATGATGCTGATTTTACTGCCAGCCATGTTGGTCAGTTTATATCTGGTGTTGCGTCCGAAACTGAACCAGAAAATTCATTTTGAAACAGAAGTAATTCCATGGAACCGAACCCGTATCGCGACCATGATTCTGTTTATCTGTACCGCGATTGCCTGGATTTTTGGCAAAAAACTCAGCGAGAACTTTGGTATTTCATCTCCGGATACCTGGACCGCGCTGGTCGCCGCCTGTCTGGTGGTGATTTTAGGTACAGCCACTTGGAAACAGGTTTCTGAAAATACCGACTGGGGTGTATTACTGCTGTTTGGTGGTGGTTTAACCTTAAGTGCGATGTTAAAAGATTCAGGTGCATCGCTGGTGCTGGGTCAAACCGTTGCGGATGTATTTGGTACGGCATCACCGCTGGTGATTATTTTTGTGGTGACCATTTTCATTATTTTCCTGACTGAATTTACCAGTAACACCGCTTCTGCTGCACTGCTGGTACCGGTCTTTGCTGCCATTGCCGACCAGATGGGTATGCCAAAAGAAATTCTGGTGATTATTATTGGTATTGGTGCATCGTGTGCCTTTATGCTGCCTGTAGCGACACCGCCAAATGCAATTGTGTTTGGTACCGGTCATATCAGACAGCGTGAAATGATGAGTGTCGGGATAGTATTAAACATCCTGTGTACCTTCATTATTGCGCTGTTCGTATACTGGTTCTTTAGCTAAACGCTCAGCATCCATCTAAAAGAGCACTGATTTCAGTGCTCTTTTTTTTGTTTAATTTTTACCTATACACATTAAAAGTAGTGGGGGTGAGTTCAGATCCAGCCAGTATGGCGGGTATTTTTTATGGAATGAAAATTTCCCTCTCCTTTTCGGAGAGTCAGGGAGAGGTGAAATTGAAGCCTCCACACCTCCCTTCTTGCGCTGCAAGATCAAGCCATACTGATCTCTTGCTCAGGGAGGCTTTGAATTGTTAAATCCCACCAAACCTCCCTTTGAGAGAGGGAAATTAAATCGCTACTAACTCCCGAATCCCTTTCTCCGGCATTTCCCTGCCGGCACCTTGTGCAATCACCTGGCCACGCGCCATCACGGTATAGCCATCGGCCAGCTCTTCGGCAAAATCATAGAACTGTTCGACCAGCACAATTGCCATTTCGCCACTATCAGCCAGTTTACGAATCACCCGGCCAATATCTTTAATAATCGAGGGCTGAATACCCTCGGTTGGCTCATCCAGAATTAATACCTTCGGTTCAGAAGCCAGCGCGCGAGCAATTGCCAGTTGCTGCTGCTGACCACCGGATAAATCTCCACCGCGGCGCTGCTTCATTTCATCCAGAACCGGAAAAATCTCGTACAGATGTTCCGGTACTTTTCGGGTTTTTGCGCCTTTAAATTTCGCCATCCCAATCAGGATATTTTCCTCAACTGTTAAGGTCGAAAAAATATCGCGGCCTTGTGGCACATAGGCCAAACCTTCACGCACGCGCTGCTCCGGACTGAGCCTGGAAATATCTTTGCCATCCAGCAGAATCTGCCCGGACTTAATCGGCAAAATGCCCATCAAGCATTTCAGCAAGGTGGTTTTGCCCACGCCATTACGCCCCAGCACCACTGAACATGCGCCGACCGGAGCCTGAAACGATACATCGCGCAGGATATGACTGCCCCCATAAAACTGATTGACGTCTTTGACTTCTAGCATCGCGGTCTCCTTAACGTCCCAAATATTTTTCAATCACATCTTCATTGGCCTGAACTTCGGCCAATGTACCCTCTGCCAGAATGGCACCCTGTGCCAGCACCGTGACTTTTTCACTGATGGTGTCAATAAAACTCATGTCATGCTCGACCACAATCAAGGTATGATTTTTCTTCAGCTCCAGACATAGCTCTGCGGTGCGTTCAGTTTCGGCATCGGTCATACCTGCCACTGGTTCATCCAGCAAAATCAGCTTCGGGCGCTGCATCAGCAACATGCCAATTTCCAGCCACTGCTTCTGACCATGCGACAGCAATCCGGCTGGTTTATGTACAAATTCCTGCAAACGGATTTGCGCCAGCGATTCTTCCAGCGCCTGTTGGGCATCGGGATCGAGCTTGCTAAACAGGCTTTTTTTCACCCGTTTATCTTTTGGTGCGGCCAGCAGTAGGTTTTCCATCACGGTAAAATTTTCAAATACCGTGGGTTTCTGGAACTTGCGTCCAATTCCGGCCTCGGCAATCTGTTCGGTGCTCATCTTGGCTAGATCATAGGTCTGGCCAAAAAAGGCAGAGCCTTCCGTTGGACGGGTTTTACCGGTAATCACATCCATCAAAGTGGTCTTACCGGCACCATTGGGTCCAATGATGCAACGTAATTCCCCTTCTGCAATGTAGAGCGATAAATCATTTAAGGCACGAAAGGCATCAAACCAGACACTGACTTTTTCCAAATACAGTGCGATACCGTGGCTAAAATCTGCGCCCTGTTCCTTGGGACGGCCATAACCTTCAGCAGCATGGCCGCCATGAGCTTGCAACAGTTCACTCATTCGCTCCGCTCCTTTTTAAAACGGTCAAACAGACCAATAATCCCTTTCGGCAGGAAGATGGTCACCACAATAAACAGCGCCCCTAAAATCAGTAACCACGCCTCTGGGGAAGCAGCGGTGAAATAGGTTTTGGCCGCGTTAATCACACCCGCGCCGAGCAAAGGCCCAATTAAGGTGCCACGACCACCCGCTGCGACCCAGACCGCCATTTCAATTGAGTTGACCGGGTTCATTTCACTCGGGTTGATGATGCCGGCCTGTGGCACATACAGCGCCCCGGCAATACCCGCGATCACCGCAGACAGTACCCAGGCCGACAGCTTGTACCACAGCGTGCGATAGCCCAGATATTGCAGACGGTTTTCACTGTCACGAATTGCACCCAGCACACGACCATAAGGCTGATTCATCAGATGACGCAACCCGATAAAGCACAGCAGAAGCACCAGCGCGGTGATAAAACACAGGCTGGCCCGCATCGGCGCCGAGGTAATATCCATGCCCAAAATAGTTTTAAAGCCGGTAAAACCATTGTTGCCGCCGAAACCGGTTTCATTACGGAAAAACAGTAGTGCGGCAGCAAAGGTCATGGCCTGGGTGATAATCGAGAAATACACGCCCTTGATTTTGGAGCGAAAAGCAAAGAAGCCAAACACAAAGGCAATGATGCCCGGCACTAAAACAACAAGTGCAAGCGACCAGAGGAAATGTTCCGTACCAACCCAGAACCACGGCAACTCGGTCCAGCTTAAGAAACGCATAAAGTCTGGCAGCCCATCACCCGCGGATTGGCGCATCAGGTACATGCCAAACGCATAACCGCCCAGAGCAAAGTACAGGCCATGACCCAAACTTAAAATACCGGCATAGCCCCAGACCAGATCCAAGGCCAAAGCCACCAGTGCCAGACACATGATTTTGCCAATCAGGGTGACCCAATAAGCCGACAGATGCAGTGCCGAATCACTCGGCAACAGATGCAGCCACGGCAACAGCAGTAAAATCGCAAAACAGGCGGCAATGGCTGCCCCGCTATAGGGTTTATCGGAAAGTAAATGTGTGATCTTCATGCGCTTACTCCACAAAACGGCCTTTGATGGCAAACAGACCTTGTGGGCGTTTTTGAATAAACAAAATCACAAGAACCAGAAGAATAATTTTGGCCAGTACAGCGCCCATGCCAATTTCCAGCGCAGTCCCGCTAATACCCAGACCCAGTGCTGCCAGTACCGCACCCCAGACCTGACCAACCCCGCCAACTACCACCACCAAAAAGGCATCAATAATGTAGTTCTGCCCCAAATCCGGGCCGACATTTCCGACCTGCGCCAAGGCACAACCGGCCAGTCCGGCCAGTCCTGAACCCAGACCAAAAGCCATCATGTCGATGCGGCTGGAACGAATTCCGACGGCACGTGCCATCTGACGGTTTTGGGTTACAGCCCGCACAAACAGACCAAAACGGGTTTTATTGAGTAAATAGACCAGTAACAACAGCACGGTGATGGTAAAGACAATAATTGCGATACGGTTATACGGCAGCATCAGGCTTGGGCTAATGGAAATGCCGCCAGACAGCCAGGCAATATTGGACACCTCCACGTTTTGTGCGCCAAAGATCATCCGCACCAATTGCATTAAAATCAGACTCACCCCAAAGGTGGCCAGCAGGGTTTCCAGCTGACGGCCATAGAGCGGACGAATTACCGTGCGTTCAATCAGCATGCCAATTAAAGCGCTGACCAGAAAGGCTGCCGGAATCGCCACGATCAGGTACCAGTCCAGATAACCGCCAAAATGGCTTTTAAACAGGCTTTGCACCACATAGGTGGTATAAGCGCCAATCATGATCAGCTCGCCATGCGCCATATTGATGACTCCGAGCAGACCATAGGTGATGGCCAGTCCTAACGCCGCCAGCAGCAAAATACTGGCGGTACTGAGCCCGGAAAATAGATGCCCGGCCCATTCACTGGCCTGTAAGCGGGTCTGAATGGCGCTTTTGGCCTCCAGCAACACGGCTTTCAGTTCCGGATTCAGATTCGGCTGTTGCAGCTCCTGCTCCACCATGGCCAGTACATCGGGACGGTTGGAATCGGCCAGTACCTGGGCGGCCTGAATTTTCACCAGCACATCTGGCTGCTGATAATCCAGCCGTGCTTTGAGCTGGGCCAGACGCGCCTTCACCTTATTATTCCGTTCCTGTAAATACAGGCGATTGATCTGCGCCAGCTGTAATTCAGACAGATTGCTTTCATAAATATCGACAGCTTCAAGGCGCTCAGCCGCATCTTCTGACTGCATTTTTGAATGCGCCAGCGCAAAGGTCAGCGCTTTCTGCAAGGTATTCACCAGCGTGACCTGCGCCAGATCACTTGGCCAGTCGCTAACCGGCTCCAGTGCCGGATAATGCAGTAAACGCTCATCCGATTCCAGAATATAGGTTTGACCATTGGCGCCGCTATAGAGCTGCTGCTGTTCAACATATTGTGCAAGCTGATCCAGCTGTTCGAGGCTGCCGGGCCACTGGTTCAGTAAGGCACGGCGGCTGGCGAAATCACCTTGCACAAATTGCTGGATGGCATCGGCCTGTGTCACAGCAACGGCTGTCTGTGTTTGCGGCTGTTCGGCCTGAGCCAGCTGTATCGATAAAACTTGGGCAAAAATCAGAAAAATAGCGGCGATATTCACGCGAATATTCATTTTATATCCCCCTATTGTGTGTCCTCTTTTTTATAAGAAGGCAGAGAAATCGAAAAAAAACCTGCTGCCGAAGCAGCAGGCGTGATGTCAAACTTACTTCAGAAGGTAAGGACTCCAAGGTTCTGCCTGCAGGGTTTGCGGGGTTTTATAAACAATATCAAACTGGCCATCGGCACGGATTTGCCCGATCATGACCGGCTTATGCAAGTGATGGTTTGACGCATCCATTTTTAAGGTATAACCAGAGGGTGCTTTAAATTCCTGACCAGCCATGGCTGCACGGACTTGATCCACCTCGGTAGTGCCGGCTTTTTCTACCGCCTGCTTCCACATATTGATGCCGACATAGGTCGCTTCCATCGGGTCATTGGTCACCAGCTTGTTGGCATTTGGCAGTTTATAATCGACTGCGTACTGCTTCATTTTGTTGGTGAACTCGGTATTGACCGGATTTTTTACCGACATAAAGTAGTTCCACGATGCCAAGTGGCCGACCAGTGGCTTGGTATCAATACCGCGTAATTCTTCTTCACCCACCGAGAACGCCATCACCGGAATATCAGAAGCTTTGATGCCCTGATTGCCCAGTTCACGGTAGAACGGCACATTGGAATCGCCATTGATGGTGGAAATGACCGCAGTCTTTTTCCCAGCCGAGAATTTTTTAATATTGCTGACAATGGTCTGATAGTTGCTGTGCCCAAACGGGGTGTACTCTTCCATAATGTCGGCATCGGCAATGCCTTTTGATTTCAGGAAAGCGCGCAGAATCTGGTTAGTGGTCCGTGGATAGACATAATCCGTTCCTAGCAGCACAAAACGTTCGGCCTGACCGCCCTCTTCACTCATCAGATATTCCACTGCTGGAATCGCTTGCTGGTTAGGTGCTGCGCCGGTATAGAAAATATTTTTCGACTGTTCCTGACCCTCATATTGCACCGGATAGAACAGCAGACCATTCAGCTCTTCCACCACCGGCAGTACCGATTTACGTGATACTGAAGTCCACGCACCAAAAATGACCGCAACCTTATCCTGAGTAATCAGCTGGCGCGCCTGCTCTGCAAACAGTGGCCAGTCAGAGGCCGGATCAACCACCACCGGTTCCAGCTTTTTGCCCAGCACCCCGCCATTGGCATTAATTTCATTGATTGCCATTAGCGCGGTATCTTTTAGCGAGGTTTCTGAAATGGCCATGGTGCCGGACAAGGAATGCAGGATGCCGACTTTAATGGTCTCACCGGTGCTGGCCGCTGGCTGGGCTGTGCTGGCACTGTCGCTACTTTCGGTCGATTTTGAGCAGCCGCTGAGCGCCACAACCCCGGCCATGCTGGCCACTAACATACTTTTTGAAAACAGATTGCGCTGGAACTTCATGAATTTCTCCACACTTATGCAGCACCTGAACATGGTGCCTGTTGTTCTATGACTGCAGCGGATAATTCAATTTCTATGCCAAACGCAAAACTGACAGGCAGATCTAGACGGGACAAGTAAGATTTAAATCATAAAAATTAGTTACTTATATTAATATAAAAAATGAAGCATAGCCCTTCAGCTACGCTGCACTGATCAGCACCACATACACCCAAGCAGAGTGCGCTCTAGAGTTTTTAGAGATATTGAAGGCTAAGGAGGCGCAAAAGTGAACAAAAAAAGTGCAACCCTATCCAGCCGGATTGCCTCATTTTGGAGAAAAAATCAGCGATATAAAAAAACCTGCACCAAGACGGGCAGGTTTTCTAAAATGATGAAAGTTTTAAGGTTTTAAACCACCAGATCAGCCAGATTGCCTTTTTGCTCTAGCCACTGCTTCCGGTCTGCGGAGCGTTTTTTGGCCAGCAGTTTATCCAGCAAACCGGCAGTGACATGAATATCATCCAGATCCAGTTGCACCAGACGGCGTGTATCCGGGTCCATGGTGGTTTCACGCAGCTGGCTGGCGTTCATTTCACCCAAGCCTTTAAAGCGGGTGATTTGCGGATTTTTGCTTTTGCATTTATTTAAAATGCCGTTGAGCTCATCTTCATCCAGTGCGTAATGTACATCTTTATTGTCATCAATCCGGAATAATGGCGGCATGGCCACAAATAAATGCCCTTCTTCTACCAAAGCCGGGAAATGTTTGACAAAAAGCGCACAGAGCAAGGTGGCAATATGCAGACCATCGGAGTCGGCATCGGCCAGAATACAGATTTTGCCATAACGCAGTTCAGACAAGTCATCTGAACCCGGATCAACCCCAATCGCAATGGCAATATCATGCACTTCCTGAGAGCCCAGCACCTCATCAGAAGACACTTCCCAGGTATTTAAAATTTTACCGCGAATCGGCATGATGGCCTGGAAATTCTTGTCACGTGCCTGCTTGGCCGAACCGCCCGCAGAATCCCCTTCGACAATAAACAGTTCCGATTCTTCACGGGTCAGACCGACACAGTCGGCCAGCTTGCCTGGCAGAGCCGGACCCGACACAATCTTTTTACGCTCGACTTTTTTGGCTGCTTTTAAACGGCGACCGGCCTTGGAGATGGCCATTTCTGCCAGTTGCAGCGCTATATCTGAATTCTGATGCAGCCATAAGGCAAAGGCATCTTTGGCAATATTCTGCACAATTCCGGACGCTTCACGGCTCGACAGACGCTCTTTGGTCTGACCGGAGAATTGTGGCTCCTGGAATTTTAGCGACAGGATATAGTTCACTCCATCCCAGACATCTTCGGCCGAGAGTTTCAAGTTACGCGGCAACAGGTTACGCAGCTCACAGAACTCGCGCATGGCATCGGTGATACCGGAACGCAAACCATTGACATGGGTACCGCCCTGCGCGGTCGGAATCAGGTTGACGTAAGATTCCTGAATGCTTTCACCGCCTTCAACATTCCAGCAAATCGCAAATTCTGCGCTGGCGCGTTCTGCATTGCCTGAAGAGACAAAGGCCGGCGCCGGAATAATCTCGCGGTCTTCCAGTTCATCCATTAAATAATCGACCAGGCCATTTTCAAACTGCCAGGTGATTTTTTCATCATTAATCTGGTCGATATAATTGATTTGCAGGCCAGCCGCCAAAACCGCTTTGGCTTTTAAATTATGTTTTAAGGCTTTTAAGGCAAATTTTGGTGAATCGAAATATTTGGCTTCCGGCCAGAAACGCACCAAGGTGCCTGACGCACGTTTTGGCGCTTTACCTTCCAGCACTTCTAGTGGTCCAGTGGCTTCGCCCTGCTCAAAAGCCATTTTGTAGAGATTGCCCTGACGCTGTACATCGACTTCTACCCGGGTCGACAAGGCATTCACCACAGAAATCCCGACCCCGTGCAGACCACCGGAAAACTGGTAGTTATCGGTACTGAACTTGCCGCCAGCATGCAGCTTGGTCAGAATAATTTCAATTCCGCTCTGGCCATATTCCGGGTGAATATCCACCGGCATCCCGCGGCCATTGTCTTCTACTGCCAGCGAGCCATCTTTATACACGGTCACGCTAACTTTGGTGGCGTGTCCGGCCAGTGCCTCATCGACAGCATTATCAATCACTTCCTGCGCCAAATGGTTCGGACGCGAGGTGTCGGTATACATACCCGGACGGCGACGGACCGGATCGAGACCAGATAAAACTTCAAGAGATTGAGCCGTATATTGAGACACGTTGTACTGTTTCCTTATTTTAGGGAATCCGATAAAAACTGCAGCAGCATAGGTATTTTTAGCGCAAAGTTGTCCATCCCATGATTGCCGCGGGTTTCGGTCATGATCAGAGAGCTATGCTGGGCCTGGCTATAATAACGCTGTGCGTCACGATAATCCAAAACTTCATCGCCTTGCTGCAATAACACTAAAATTTTGTCTGCCTTTTCAACAAAAGGCACAGCCATCTGTTCCAGTTGCTGTAAATGTAGCCGCTCCAGCGTCCAGTGTTCATGCACTTTTAGCGGAATCTGTGCATCGCCGAACAGCTCCTGAAACAACTGCCATGGTCGCATAGCCGGATTAATCAGCACAGCCGGAACCGCATAGCGTGCGACCAGTTGTGTCGCATAGAAGCCACCCAGACTGCTGCCGACCAGCGCTACCTGATCCAGCTGCTCAATCAGTGCAGATAAGTGCTGCATTACCTCGCGTGGCGGCGCATTCAGATCGGGCAGATGCACCTGAATGTCACTCCGCTGTGCCAGCGCTTGCCGCAACAGCTGGCCTTTGGCAGAAAAGGGATTGCTCCTGAAACCATGCAAATAAATTAAATTCATTGTGCTAATCGGATGTTATCCATGTTCATTGTTGTATTTACTTTTTTGAGACTTTTATCACATTCATGTTTTAATTTGTATGTCACAAATAATTGTTAGACAAAAAAATTAAAACTGGGGCGTCATCCTGGCTATTGTAAAAGTTGTTCGGGATGAATGATATAAAATTAAGCTTAGAAATTTATACCGTGAAGCCAACGAAAAAGAAAGTAGCCGCGACACTATTGTTAGGGGGCAGTAGCACATGCCAAGTTTAACGCCATTGCATGAAACTTATTGTAAATGGGACACCACACCGCCCAGCCAGGCCGATTTACTGGAAGGTCTGGCGCAGCTGTTAAGTATGCCGGTGCATCAGGTGGTCAAAGAGCTGGTGCAGACCATTCAGCGTGAGGTCTTGCTGAGCCTGTTTGGCATGAGTGAACAGCACTCCCGAAAATTCCAGAATATGTCGCCCATTCGCAAGCTGTACAGCCTGTCCTTTGATACCTTGCAAAACTATAGCAACTACCTGCTGGCGCCCAGTCTGCGTCAGGTAATTGATCGTTTTCCGCGCCTGCATGACAAGCCGCTGACACCGTATATGCATGTGCTGGTCGGTATTTTAAATGGCGTACTGGGTGATTATTTGCTGAATCAGCAAAATCCGCTGGCATTGCCAATGACTATTTATGACCACTACGGCAGTGTGCAAAAAGGCGAGCTGACCGGACAGGTGATTCTGTTTGTGCATGGCCTGTGTATGAACCATCTGGACTGGTCACATCAGCAATATGGTGGCATTGGCGAAAAACTGCTGGCACAGCGCCAGCGCAACACCATGCTGTATTTAAATTACAACACCGGACGGCGTATTTCTGCCAATGGTCACAGTCTGGCCAATACGCTGGAAGATCTGATTCAGCGCAATCCGAATATCACCAGTATTAGCCTGATTGGACATAGCATGGGTGGACTGGTGTCACGCAGTGCCCTGTTTTATGGCAAGCAGGATTTGCATGAATGGATTCATATGGTCGATAACCTGGTCTGTCTGGGTTCGCCGCATCATGGTGCAGCGCTGGAGCGTTTCGGCTTTCACTTACAGGATAAACTGGGGCGTTTCCCGTTTATGAAAATTGTCGGGCATGTGGTGAATATCCGCAGTAACGGTATTCTGGATTTACGCTATGGCAGCGTGCGGGATGATGACTGGGAACACAATGAAGCGCGAATTGGTGAAATTGATGATAACCGCAAACCGGCGCCCTTCCCGTCCCATATTAATGCCTTTTTGGTGGCCGGCACTATTGAATATGAAAACAAGCGCAACCGCACCCGCCAAGTAATTGGCGATTATCTGGTCAGTGTCAAAAGTGCGCTGGGTGAACATCCGAACCCGCGTTTTCAGCTCAAACTGCCGGAATCGCATAAGGCGGTGTTTTATGGCCTGAACCATATGGAAATTCAGTACCATTCCAGCGTGGCCGAGCAGATTGTGAAATGGTTTTATCCGGAAAATGATGACCGGGTCAATGAACGGGTACGTGAATATATTGTCAATTTAGAAAGTATTGAAGGCATTGCCCTGACTTAAAAATTGATGCGCTACAATTAAAACAGGAGGGCCATGGCCCTCCTGTTGGTTATTGATCTGGAGACAATATTATTTCTTTTTTACCGGCTTGGTTTTGGCCGCAGTATAGGGATAGGTACGGATTAACTGCCAGATACTAATAATCGTTAGCACAATAAAGAACACTAACGACCAGACCGGCAAGGATTGGCCCAGAAAAGTCCAGTCAATCACTGCACATTCGCCAGACCCAGACAGCACCTGTTGCAGCACCGCTTTCATTGGCAAGGCATCGACCAGATAATCCAGTCCCGGGCCACAGCTTGGCACCTGATCTGGCGGCAGGTTTTGCAGCCAGACATGCCGCGCGGCAACACCGGCCGACCATAAAATGCTTAAGCTGCCCAAAAAGGCATACAGCCGTTTAAACGCCCCCGAAAGCGGGTTATGGAGCAGCGCGATCAGGGAAATGATCCCCAGACCAATCAGGCCGACACGCTGGAAAACACATAATGGACACGGCGCCAGACCTTGCACATGCTCAAGATACAGGGCGAAGGCCATCCCCACCACACTGGCACAAAACAAAACACCACTCACGAAGCGATAACTCCATTGCATGGTCAATCCTCTTTCTGTTTTTATCGGTACTGAGTCAGAAACTGCTCAAAACTCAAGGTCTGTTCCTGCTCAAGTTGCTGTTGTTGTTGCAATGATTGCTGGGCCATTTCTTCAAAATAGGCCAGCGTTTCCGGGCTTAATACATGCGCCTGATAGACGTCAGCATGTTGCTGCGCCATATGGCTGCCAAAATTCCAAGTGCCGCCCTGATGTAAGGTATCTTCAATCACCTGCGCGGATAGCGTCGCATCGACTTCATCAATCCGGCCGAGCATGGTCGCCAGACCCTGACTATATAGCGTTGTGGCATAGGCCTGATCCAGCAGTTCAGCCAAAGGCTGCATGGCCTGAACATGACTACGGCTCCAGTCTTCAATCAGATAGGACTGGCCATCTGCCAAAATGGTGGCATTTGGCGCACGGCCACGATTCACGACTTCGGCCTGATTGCGCTCAATAATGTCCTGTTCAGCATCCAATAACGCCGGGCTGTCTTTCAGCAGACAGTACAGCGCCAGCACTTCCAGGAAGCCGGCGGTGTGTTCATCAATCCCGATCGGGCTATACGGATTGACATCGACCGCGCGTAATTCGACATAGCCGACCCCACGATTGGCCAGCGCCTGCGATGGCGTTTCACCCGCCTGCGGCACCTGTTTTGGACGCACCAGACTGTAGTATTCGTTTTCAATTTGCAGCACGTGATCATTGATCTGGATCGGCTCACCCTGTGCATCATTCAGGCCCAAACGGCTAAATGGCTGATACGGGGTTTTGACGGCTTTTTGCAGACCCTCTAAATAACCACTCAGGTTGTTATAGTGAATCCCGAGCTGTTTTTGCGCCGAATTCTGATAACCAAAACGGCCCATGCGCAAGGCGGTGGCATACGGCAGGAACAGCGTGCCGCGTACCAGTGGCAGCAAATGATGTTCACGGCCGGTCATAAAACACTGACACACCGATGGACTGGCACCGACCACCAGCATCACCAGTGGAGTCAGGCGAATAAAATTACGGATTAAACCGAAATAGCGATGGCTGCGATAATCCTGCAGGCTCAGATTTTTGAGTGCCTTATCGCTTTCTTGTTGTTGCAGCGCTTCAAATAAGGCATCCGGGAAAGACAGATTATAATGCACCCCGGAAATGGTCTGCATCCGGCGTCCATAGCGTACCCCTAAACCATGACGGTATAAGGTCTTGAAACGGCCAATATTGGAGCTGCCATATTGCGCCAGCGGAATACGTTCTTCGGCATCATCCAGCATACAGGGCATTGACAGCGGCCAGAGTTTTTCTTCATGTTCCAGCTGACGATACACCACGGCATGAATATCGCTTAAATAATTCAGTGCACCCGGAATACTGTCCTGCGGCGGAGTAATAAACTCCATTAATGCTTCGGAATAATCGGTGGTGATATGCGGATGAGTCAGTGCCGAACCCAAGCCCTTCGGATGGGCTGCCTGAGAGAGAAATCCATTGCTTTGCATACGCAGGCTTTCACGCTCAATACCGCGCAACATGCCGCGCAGTAGCGAAGAATCCACCCAAGTCGTTAAAGTATCTTGAGAGGTCGATTCGGGTTGACTCATTACAATCTCGCTTATCGCAAAAAACTACTAAAGAAAATCATCGGTTTATATCAGTATAACGCGATTTAGTGCCGGCACATTACATCCTGTATAGTTTTCAAACAAACCCACAACTTTATTTTTGGCAATTTTTTATCACAAAGTTGCTCTATAAGACATGTGAAATTTGTGATTTTATAATCAAAAGAACAGAGGTAAATAATAAAGCGTATGAATTATCAGGATTTTTTAGATTTTTGGTTTTCTCCTGCTGCGGAACCGAACTGGTTTGTCAAAAGCGCAGAGTTTGATGCCGTGCTTGCAGAAAAATTTACCGATGTACTGCAACAAGCGGCACAAGGAGAACTATGGACATGGCGCGAAACACCCGCAGGTCGTTTGGCTGAAATCATTGTTTTAGATCAATTATCACGTAATTTATACCGTAATGACCCGCGTGCCTTTGCCCAAGATGGAATGGCCTTGGTGTTGGCACAAGAAATGATTCACTTAAAATTGGATCAGGACTTAAACCCAACCGAACGTCGTTTTCTATATATGCCGTTTATGCACAGTGAATCCAAACGTATTCACGAAGTCGCATTAACGTTGTTTGAAAGTTTGAATGACCCCACCGTGTTGGGCTATGAACTGAAACATAAAGTGATTATTGACCGTTTTGGACGTTATCCACATCGCAATCAAATATTGGGACGCCAATCAAGCGCAGAAGAATTGGAGTTCCTGACCCAACCCAATAGCAGTTTTTAATTAAAACGCGGTTCATTCTCCCCTTGCAGTATCTTCACAGGAGAACAGCATGAAACATCTAATTCTTGGTTTAGGCCTCGGGCTCAGTCTGCTGCTGGGCGGCTGTGCCACCACACCATCCAAGCCGCTGACCTTTGACCAGCTGGGTCAATATTCGGTGACGCCGCTGAACAGCCAGACCTATCGCATCAGTTTTCAGGCCCGTCCCAACATGAGCTTTGGCACCGCCGAAGAAATTACCCTGGTCAAAGCTGCGCAAACCACGCTGCAACAGGGCCATACCTTCTTTAAAGTGCTGGATGATCCAAGTAACCGCAGCCAGCAGCCACCGCGTCAGGCTGTGGTCTATCCGGCACCGAGCTTTTATCCGTATGGCTATTACCGTCGCCATCCGGCTTTCTGGCCTGACCCATTTTATGACTACCCGCAGGTCATTAATGTTGACCCGATTCAGGTTTCCTATACGATTCAATGTTATAAAGATCAAAAAAGTGCCCCAAGTGATGCCTTTGATGCTCGCCTGATCTTGCAGTCACTGGGTGGAAAATACGGGCTCAGTCCAGGCGGTCAGGTGTTACAGCCACCGGTAGCCACTTCAAACTAGGGAAACATGCATGCAGACAGCGCCAGCACCGACTTCTCCAAACCTGCAACGCAGCAAGCGTTTTGCTACCATGGCCCTGATCACGGCCGTGCTGGCCTGGATCTGTTTAATGGTGCTGGCCAAACTGCTGCCTGACTATATCTGGCTGATTCATATTCTGATGCTGTCAGCCGAAGCTGGCGTGGTCGGGGGGCTGGCTGACTGGTATGCGATTACCGTGCTGTTTCGTAATCCCTTTGGCCGGCTGCCCATTCCCAAGTTTCTGCGGGACCATACTGAAATTATTCCGCGCAACAAAGACCGTATTGCCGAATCGATGGGACGTTTTGTTCAGGAAAATTTCCTGTCACCGCAAATTGTACAGCGCAGCCTGCACAATACCGATGTATCGCTGGCCGTGGGTAAATGGCTGGCCAATCCACAGAACAACCAGCAGGTCAGCCAGCTGATTCAACAGACCGTACCGAAGATTTTTGAATTTGTCGGGCAGGAACAGATTGGCCGCTTTATCCAGAACAACAGCGTGCAATGGGTCAAAAATACTGACATTAATTATCTGGCCAGTGAAATGCTGCGCGCGGTGCTGGAAAATGATTTCCATCAGGATGTGCTGCAACGCGGGCTGGATCTGGCACATGACTGGATGCTGCAACATCCGGAAGAAACCCGCGAGCTGACCCGCACCCTGTTTAAAGAACTGGGCGTGTGGCGTCTGGCCAGAGGTGCCAGCTGGATTGGTATTGACGTACAGCAGCGCACCATCGACTCTTTACTGGAACGGGTCGATTCAATGCTGGCCGATCCCGATCATCCGTGGCGACAAAAAGTGGAAGATATGGCACATCAGCTGATGCAACAGCTGGCCGATCAGGACAGTGCCGCCAGTCAGCGTTTAAACCAGACCAAAAATGCCCTGCTGGACAGTCCGCAAGTGCTGAATTTTATTAGTGGTGCGGTGGTGATTCTGTGTGATGCAATCCGGGCAGATCTGGAAAAACCCGATTCCGGTATTGCGGAAAACCTGCGCGTGGCCATTCAGCAGGTCGGTGAGAACATTATCAGTAACGGCGCCGTACGCCAGTTGCTGAATGACAAAATGAGCGGCATCGCCGTCAATCTCTCTGACCAGTACAGTGAAAAAGTGATCCGTTTTATTAGCGAGCGGATTCATGAATGGGATTCACGCGAGATGATTGGCAAAATTGAAAACGAAGTCGGCGGCGACCTGCATATGATCCGGGTCAATGGCGTGGTGGTGGGGGCCTTTATTGGTCTGGCACTGGGGATTATCCGGGCGCTGGTCGAATTGATTTAATTCAGTTTTTTCGCCCACTGCTTCAATTGCTGGCGGATGGCGGCTTATCATGCGATGTGCATACACAATAACGGTAGTCAATGGTCATGCTTGAACTTCAATCTAAACTTCCTGCGCTTGGCGTGACCATTTTTAGTGTCATGACCACCCTGGCTCAGCGCCTGAATGCCCTGAATGTGTCACAGGGTTTCCCCGATTTTCCAGCGCCACCGGCCCTGCTGGAGGCCCTGTGTCAGGCGACACGAGAGGGCCAGAACCAGTATCCACCCGGCGATGGGCTGTTATTGCTCAGAGAACAGCTGGCCACGCAAAAGCAGCAACAGACCGGCCGTTCGTTTGATCCTCACACCGAAATCAGCATTACCGCCGGCGCGACCATTGCCATTTTCTGTGCCATTCAGGCAGTAGTGCAGGCCGGGGATGAAGTGATTATTTTTGATCCCAGCTATGACAGTTATGCACCCACCGTGCAACTGGCCGGCGGGAAAGCTATCCATCTGGCCTTGCAGCCGCCCCATTTTCAGGTCGACTGGAATCAGGTCAAAGATGCCATTCATGATCGTACCCGCATGATCATCGTCAATACCCCGCATAACCCGAGCGGTACGCTGTGGTCAGCCGCGGACTGGCAGACCCTGATTGAGCTGATTCAGGATCGCAATATTGTCGTACTGTCCGATGAAGTCTATGAACATCTGGTCTATGACGGCCAGCAGCATTATTCAGCGCTTGATTTTCCAGCCCTGCACGAGCGCAGTTTTGTGATTGGTTCTTTTGGTAAAACTTTTCATGTCACCGGCTGGAAAACCGGTTATTGCATGGCTTCACCGGCTTTGATGCAGTTGTTCCGGCAGGTTTATCAGTTTGCCAATTTCTGTGGTGTGACCCCGGTGCAAGTCGCGCTGGCACAATTTTTGCAACAGCATCCGGAACATATTGCTGAACTGGCCGCGTTCTATCAGGCCAAACGCGACCGCTTTCAGGCCGGTATCCAGCACTCCCGTTTTCAGTGGATTCCCGCGCAAGGCACCTATTTCCAGAATCTGGACTATCGCGCCATCCGCCCGGATTTAAACGATCTGCAGATGTGCCAGTATCTGGCCGAGCAGCACAAGATTGTGGCGATTCCGATTTCTGCTTTTTATCAGACCCCGCCGGATGATTTACGCCTGATTCGGGTCTGTTTTGCCAAAAAAGATGAGACGCTGGATCGGGCCGCAGAGATTTTCTCGGCCTGTTAACATGAGTACGTAAGATCAGCTAAGTTACGCAATTGCTAAGGCTTTTTGCTACAGGCTCATGCTAGGGTAAAGCCATTCATGCACACGATCATAAACCGGTTACAGGATTGCTCATGCCGCAGCATCAACCTTTGGTGAATCAACACAAGCTCTGGAAAACCTTCCTGATTTTCCTGCTGCCGCTGATTGCCACCAATATTCTGCAAAACCTGTCTGGCACCATCAACACCGTCTTTGTTGGCCAGATGATGGGTGTCGATGCCATTGCAGCAGTGGCGGTATTTTTCCCGATTCTGTTCTGTTTGATGGCCTTTGTGATCGGGCTTTCCGCGGGTTCAACCGTGCTGGTTGGCCAAGCCTGGGGCGCGCAGAATATTGAAAAAGTGCGTTGTGTGGTCGGCTCGACCCTGTTTATGACCCTGATTGGCGGTACCATCATTGCAATTTTAGGCGTGATTTTCGCCAAATCCATTCTGCTAGCCTTAGGTACCGATCCGCAGGTGATGCATCTGTCGTTGCCCTATGTGCAATGGATGCTGGCCGGCAGTCCGCTGCTGTTTGTCTATATTATTTACACCTCTATTTTACGCGGCGTGGGCGACAGTATTACCCCCCTAATTGCCTTAGGCATGACCAGCCTGATCGGGCTGTTTATTACCCCGGTGCTAATTGCCGGCTATTTTGGTTTTCCACGTCTGGGGATTATTGCTCCGGCCATTGCCACCATTATTGGTTATCTGGCGGTGCTGATTTTTCTGGCGGTGTATCTGAACAAGAAAAACCATCCGCTACGACCGGATTGGCAATTGCTGAAAAATATTCGCCATCAACCGATCTTGAGCAAGATTATTTTACGTCTGGGCATTCCGACCGGCATTCAGATGGTCACCACGTCGGTGGCGGGGCTGGTGATTGTCGGGCTGGTCAACCGTTATGGCGCTGAAGCCACAGCGGCTTATGGTGCGGTGAATCAGGTGCTGAACTATATTCAGTTTCCGGCGCTGTCGATTGCCATTGCCGCCTCTATTTTTGGTGCACAGGCGATTGGGGCCGGCAAATCCGATTTACTGGCCAAAGTCACACGTACTGCTTTGGGTATGAACCTGATGATTACCGGGATGCTGGTGGTACTGGCCTATTTATTCTCGAAATATTTAATGGCGCTGTTTATTACCGACCCGCAGGTGGTCGAGTTGGGCCAGCAGCTGCTGTTTATTGTGCTGTGGTCAATTTTGTTCTTTGGGGCCAGTGCCATTTTCGCTTCGATTATGCGCGCCAGCGGGACTGTCACGGTGCCAATGATTATTAATGTGCTGGCAATTTTGCTGATTGAAGTGCCGTGTGCTTATCTGTTCAGTCAGTGGTGGGGATTACAAGGCATCTGGTATGCCTATGCGCTGGCCTTTGTCAGTCTGTGTATTTTACAAGGCCTGTATTATCAGTTTGTCTGGAAGAAAAAGACCATTGAGGTGTTGATTTGAGGGCAGGAGATAGCGCCTGATTAATTTCCTGAATCACCGCTTGTGCCAATTGCGAAGATAATTGAATACCCTGAATCTCAGCGCCAATACGGCCATTAATCGGTTTGACCTGAATATGTTGATAGTCATAGCTCATGTTAAATTTCCTTCATTTCTCTTTTGATGTTTTTAAAGGTTTCCACTCGGGATGAGCTGATGATGTCAAAACGACTTATTCAAATCTGTCAAAAACTTGACAGTTTTATTCTGAATTTCAGATAAATAAAAAATGAAATGTGCTGAACAGCCACAAAAAAGCCCGCTTAGCGCAGGCTTCTTTCAAATACAATTCATTTACGGCCTTTGCCCAGCTGGGTCGCCACCGCCATCACCCGCTGATAGCCACTAGGGACAATCCGCTGAATTAAATCAATGGCTTTGGCATCATTACCAATCAACAAACGGCGTTTATCTTTTAAAACCGCATCCAGAATATCGCGTGCCGCATGCTCTGCCGGATAACGCAATAATTTATTAAAAGAGCGTATCGACTTTTCTGAATTCATGCCCAGACTGCTCAGACTGTCATTCATTTTCGCGGCGTTGGCAATATTGGTCCGAATCCCGCCCGGATGCACACACAGCGCACTCACGCCACAGTTCTGGATATCCAGTTCCTGACGTAACGACTCGGTATAACCACGTACCGCAAATTTGGTCGCGTTATAGGCCGATTGGGTCGGCTGCGCAGTAATCCCGAACAGGCTGGAAATATTGACAATATGGCCATCACCAGTCTGTTTGATATACGGCAAAAATTCTTTGGTGCCATGCACCACGCCCCAGAAATTAATCCCGACAATCCACTCCAGGTCTTCGTAAGAGGCGCCTTCAACGGTCGATCCTAAGGCCACCCCGGCATTGTTAAAAATCATATTGACTGAGCCATGATCCTGCACGGTCTGTTCAGCCCAGTGCTTCATAGCCGCCCGATCTGCCACATCCACCTGCGCCGTGGTCACTCGCACGTTATAATCACTCAGCAAGGCTTTGGTTTTAGCCAGGCCTTCTTCATTGACATCACTTAAAGACAAATGACAGCCCTGCTGGGCCAATAAGACGGCCAGCTGCTGGCCAATGCCTGAACCTGCTCCGGTAATCGCCGCGACTTTATTTTTAAAATTTTTCATTCCGCTTCCTTTTTATGGATGGTCTGGCTGCGTCCCTCAGGCACGGCAGCGCACTTCAATTTCACCACTCAAATATAATTTTGACAATAATCATTGTCAACGCAAAAGCCCGCAGATTTCTGTCTGCTGCGTTCAAATCTGAATGCCAAACTTCGCACTTAGCGCAAAATCTTGTTAATCTATAGCAATATAGGATGTGAACTGGCCTTTTTACTATGACCGAAGCACAACACCCCGCTCCCCCAAATGTGCAGAATACCCAAAATAAAGAGCGCCAATTTAAAGGATTATCGCTGAGCGAGCGCAAACAGCTACGCCGGGAAAAACTGATTGAAGCCGGCCTGCACGCCTATGGCACGCATGGTTTTTTTGCGGTCACGGTGAAAGATATTTGTACCGAGGCCAAACTCACCGAGCGCTATTTCTACGAATCCTTCAAAAAAAGTGAAGACCTGTTCCAGACCATTTTTTTACAGCTGATTGATGCACTGCAACACAATGTGATGCAGGCCATCATGCAGGCCTCGACCAATCCGCAAAAAATGATTGAAGCCGGTTTAACTGCCCTGCTGACTACGCTCAAAGACAACCCGCAGATGGCTCGGATTATTTATATTGATGCCATGCTGGTACAGGAACTGCACAACCAGGCCACCATTCAGGAAAGCATGGCGCGCTTTGACCGCATGATTCAGGCCTTTGTCATGCTAATGATGCCAAACCTGCAGCATTCAGAACGCGAACTGTCATTAATTGCCAGCGGCCTGAACGGTTATGTCACCCAAATTGCCATCCGCTGGGTCATGAGCGGCTTTAAGCAGTCAATGGATGAAGTGCTCAGCGCCTGTAGCGTGGTGTTCATTTCCCTGCTCGAACATTTTTCCGAAGCGGAGCCAGAAAGTAGCAAAAAAGCCTGAATCCCTGTCATCAAACTGCAAGAAAAATTAAATATTTGAATCTTTTATTTAAATTTTTTTAAATGAATTCCGGATTCAGCCCATTCTGTACAAAAAATTGTCACAAAACATTGCGAAAATAGCGCTGTCTGCCCTTTCTGCAATGATACTGTCATAATTAATCTTTGTAATAAGCCTGTCATAAATATAAACGGTTCACCGTTCACTTATAGGGTATTGCGTTGTGAAAGATGACTACATTTTAATTGTCGATGATGAACTTCCAATCCGAGAGATGATCCATACCTCATTGGATATGGCCGGCTTTCATTGCTTACAGGCCGAAGATGCCAAACAGGCGCATCAGATGATCGTCGATCAACGCCCGGCACTGATTTTGCTGGACTGGATGATGCCTGGCGGTGTCAGCGGTGTTGATTTATGTCGTCGTTTAAAACGTGATGAAAACCTGGCGGAAATTCCGGTGATCATGCTGACTGCACGCGGTGAAGAAGACCACAAGGTTCAGGGTCTGGATGCCGGTGCCGACGACTACATGACCAAACCGTTTTCTACCCGTGAGCTGGTATCACGCATCAAAGCCGTACTGCGCCGTGCCAATGCCCTGAATGGTGAAAAAACCATTGATGCCAACGGCCTGATTCTAGATCCGGTCAGCCAGCGCGTCAGCTTTGGCGACAACATTCTGGACATGGGTCCAACCGAATATCGTCTTTTGGCCTTCTTTATGACGCATCCGGAACGTGCCTATACCCGTGCACAACTACTTGACCAGGTCTGGGGTGGCAACGTATATATTGAGGATCGTACCATTGATGTGCATATTCGTCGTTTACGCAAGGTGCTGGAGCCATTTGGCGCAGACCGCTTTGTACAAACGGTTCGTGGCACTGGATACCGTTTCTCAACCCGTGCGGATGTCGCCTTAGGTTAATCGCTTTTTATGTATGAACCATACCCTGTCCCCGAACTGGCCCGTGACCACAAGAATGTCCGTTACAGCAGTTTGTGGACTTTTGCCAAACAAGATCTCCGTTTACTGATCTTTTTTTTAGTAATTGCAGGTTTTATTGGTCTCGGGATCGAACAGTTCTGGATCTGTATTTTTATTGGCTTTCTGGCGTTTTTCGCCACCCAAATGCGCTCCCTCTATCTGGTCAATGACTGGATTGCCAACCGTCCCTATGATGTTCCCCCCAATTTGCATGGCATTTGGGGGGCTTTATTATTTAATGTCTACCGCTCGCAGCGTCAGGAACGTATTGTCCAGGCCGAAATGGTCGGGCTGATTGACCGCGCTCAGTCGTCACTAGTGGCCCTGGCCGAAGCGGTAGTGCTGATTGATGATAACCATCAGATCGAATGGTGGAACCCGGCAGCAGAGCGCCTGCTCGGCATTCAGCCACTGGATCGTGGTCGCAATATTTTAACCATTTTGCGCCAACCGGCATTTATTGAATATTTTCATCATATTGATCAGGCACCAGATGGCTTGAAAATCAAATCGACCGTGCTGGATGAACACTATGTGCAGGTCAAAATGACCCGCTTTGGTGGCGAAAGCCGCCTGCTGGTGGCACATGACATGACCCGGATGCACAATCTGGAACAGATGCGCAAAGACTTTGTCGACAATATCTCGCACGAATTACGCACCCCGCTGACCGTACTGAGTGGCTATATTGAAACCTTTACCGACCAAGAAGACATGAATCCGCGCTGGAAACGTGCCTTTGAACAGATGCAGTCGCAAACCCGGCGTATGAATGCGCTGGTCAATGACCTGCTGCTGCTATCGCGTCTGGAAAATGAAAAGACCATTGCTAAAAACCAGATTATTGACATGCCAAGTCTGATGAACCAGCTGTTTGATGATGCGCATGCCTACAATATTGATTATGGCCATACCCTGAATCTGGATATCGACAGTCATTGCGACCTGATTGGCTCCGATATGGAACTGGCCAGTGCCTTTAGCAATTTAATTACCAACGCCATCAAATACACCCCGAAAGGCGGCACCATTACCATTGGCTGGCATGATGATGGCGAGCATGGCTATTTTAGTGTGCAGGACACCGGCATCGGCATTGATCCGAAACACCTGCCGCGTCTGACCGAACGTTTTTATCGGGTAGATAGCGCGCGTAGCCGTCAGACCGGCGGTACCGGTTTAGGGCTGGCCATCGTCAAGCATGTCTTGATGCAGCACAATGCCCATTTAGAAGTCGAGTCCAAAGAAAATAGCGGCTCGACCTTTAAGGCCGTCTTTCCCAAAGAACGGCTGTATAGCCTTTAAACCGAATACCCATAAAAATGCCCGGATTAATCCGGGCATTTCTCATTTCAATACAAATAGCTTAGAGGCGATGACCCATGGCTTTGCCCATTTCCACCAGAGAATTGGCCTGATACTGCGCATCCCACTGCATTTTATCCTGTTCAAATAAAATCACTGCGGTAGAACCGAGATAGAAACGGCCTAATTCGGCGCCTTTTTCCAGGAACAGGTCATGCTGGTTCAGCTCCAAACGGCCCGATGGTTTGACCTTGCCGGTGGCAACCGTTTCAATACCGGCCACAATCATGGCACCCACCAGCACCACCGCCATCCGGCCCATCTCGGTATCAAACAGGCAGACCATGCGTTCATTACGGGCAAACAGTCCCGGAATATGTTCTGCCGTGGTCTGGTTCACTGAAAACAGCTCGCCCGGTACATACAGAGTTTCAGTTAAGGTACCGGCAAATGGCATATGCACCCGGTGATAATCCCGCGGTGATAAATACACAGTGGCAAACTGGCCATTTTTAAACGGCTCGGCCAGCTGTGGATCGGCAATCAGGTTTTCAACCGTAAAGTTCTGGCCTTTGGCCTGAAAAATTGCACCATCTTCAATTTTACCCAGCTGGGAAATCGCACCATCAGCCGGAGAAACAATGCTGTTCGGATCGGCATCGACCACACGCACCCCATCTTTTAAGGCACGGGTAAAGAATTCATTAAAGGATTTGAATTTCAGGGCATTGCCTTGCTCGGCAATCGACATATCAATTCCGTACTGCATTTTAAATGCCTGAATTACTGCGTTTTTCACCATCGGGTGTTCACTGGCAGCAATTTTACCCACCACACGAGACAACTGGTGCTGGGGTACCACGCGCTGGGCCTGAATAAATAATTGTTTTTTTAAACGAGATGTGAGGCTCAAGACGGCAACTCTCCGGTAATGATAGGACTGTCGAGGCGATTGCCCCATTCACTCCACGCACCTGCATACGCCCGGATTGGCCAACCCAGTAAACGGCCCAGAATATAGGCCAGACCGGAACGATGATGAGACTGGCAGTACACCACCACCGGTTGGCTTAAATCAAAGCCAAGTTGTTCCAGACGTTGCTGCGTGCGTTCTAGCGGATGCAATTTTAAATGATTTTCGCGGTCAAGGGCAGTACTCCACTCGAAATGTCGGGCGCCCGGCATGTGACCGCCGCGTCGCGCCGCCAGTCGCTGTCCGCTATATTCTTCTGCAGTGCGGCAATCCCAGAGTTGCAGTTCAGCACTTTGTACCTGCTCTAATAACGCATCATATTGAATTTGATACTGATCATTCAGCTGTACCGGCACCAAATGCTCAACCGGCGCAAAGCTCGGCAGCTCCGACGAGGTCGGCAGACCGGCCGCCAGCCAGGCATGAATCCCGCCATTGAGCAGGCTAGTGTTTTCAAAACCTAAACAATGTAAATTCCACAGCAAACGCCCGGCCCAGGCTCCGCCTTCATCGTCATAGGCCACCACATGATGCTCAGGGGAAATATTTAAATAGCGGATCAGTTCTTCCAGGCCGTCCTGCTCCGGCAATAAGCCCGAAGCATACTCTTCCTGACGCAGCAATAGTTTTGGCTTTACATGTAGCGCATGTGGAATATGCAGCTGTTCATAGACCGAGTTGCGGCTTAAATCGACAATACGTAATTTTTCACTGCCTAAATAGGGCACCAGGTCTTCGGCTTCAATCAACAGACCGAAATTGATCGTGGCATCATTCATCGTGGTTGTATGTTTTATCACTATCCTTGTCCCTGATGTTAGCACAAGTCATTTTTAGGATTATCCTGAATTTCTGCATTCCTTGCGCAGAAAAATGGATAGAGGTCAACCCGCCAGCAGGGAGAGGACGAGGTCCAGCCTTTGCACTGGACCTGGCCTGTATTTTTGCTTATTCCTGAATATCAAACACCTGACGCAAATAAGCGAGGAAGGTGTCGTTGTCGGTCATGGTTTTGCCCGGACTGTCGGAAATTTTGGCCACCGACTGACGGTTACATTCCACCAGCTTTAACACAATATTCAGCGGAGTTTGTCCCATATCATTGGTTAGGTTGGTGCCAATCCCGAAACTGACCTGAAAGCGGTCTTTAAAGTAGTTGTGTAGCGCCCAGGCTTTTTCCAGGGTCAGGCCATCACTAAAGGTCAGCATCTTGGTTTTGCTGTCAATTTTCAGCTTTTTATAATGGGCATAGGCTTTGTCGCCCCAGCTATACGGATCGCCACTGTCATGGCGCAGGCCATCAAACAGTTTGGCAAAATACAGGTCAAAATCACGCAAGAAGGCATCCATCCCGACCACATCGGTCAGGGCAATCCCCAAGTCACCCCGATATTCCTGTACCCAGGTTTCCAGTGCCGCTTTCTGGAAGTCGCGCAAACGCACATCCAGCGCCTGAAAGGCCTGTAAAAATTCATGCGCCATGGTGCCAATGGGAGTAATGCCAAGCTGTTTGGCCAGCAGCACATTGCTGGTGCCGCGGAATACACCCGGCGCGGCGGCATTAATCTGCTGCACCACATGCTTTTGCCAGGCAAAGCTGTAACGGCGGCGTGTACCAAAATCCGAAACCAGAAATGGCGGATCTTCCGGATTCTGCTCGGCGGCATATTGCTGCACCAAGGCCACTTTGGCCTGTAGACGGCGTTCACCTTCGGCCAGCACCTCGTCACTGCGAATACGGCTGAAATACAGCTCATTGACAATGGCCAGCACAAAAATCTCGAACATCATGGCCTGAACCATCGGGCCTTCTACCACAATATCCAGACGCCCTTCACTGTCGATGCCGGCACGAATAAAACGGCGCTTGAGCTGGAACAGTTCCAGATAATCGACAAAGTCGCTTTTGATAAAGCGTAAACTGCGCAAATACTGCAGTTCATCTTCGCTAAATTTCAGGCGGCACAAATGATCCAGCTGTGCATTTAAATCATCCAGAATATCCGCCAGTGGATAGACCGTATCTTCCAGATTACGGCAGCGGAAATGATAGACACTGTGGGTTTGCGGGAATTTATGTAAGACCACCTGTAGCATGGTAAATTTGTACAAGTCGGTATCAAGCAAAGAGTGGATGATTGGTGCCATAACTTAGGAAATATCGCTGTGCTTATCTTTGCATTAAAGCATAAAAAGCCCTGCAATATTGCAGCAATTACATACAGCCAAGAGAAATATAGACCAAAGTACTGCTGTAAATAACAGCCTATTTATCTGCTTTTGTTTTAGGTTTTTCTGTTTCTTGGATGATTTTCTGTAGCTGTTTTTCCTGGCCAATCACTTTAGCAAATTCAGCCGTGGTTTTTTGTCCGGCCTTTTTGGCTTGGGCATCACAATCCACCTGACGCAGCTGCTTGGCAATGGCAAATTCCATTTTGAACAAGGCCCCCATTAAAGCGGTATTGCCGCGGTTGTCTCGGGCACAGCGGTCTGCACCATGTTTCAACAAGGTCGTAACAATACTCTGGTGACCATAATAGGTCGCCATCATCAGCGGGGTATAACCGTCTTTATTGCGTACATCGACCGGAAAGCCATGCTTTAAAAATTCGTTGATAACTTCGCTATTACCAATTTTGGCCGCAGCGAAGAACAGGTCGACCAATTCCTGTTGTGAAGTCATCTGAACGCTTGCCACAGTTTTCGCAGGGGAGACATTCTTCACTTCAGCAGCAGTTGCGAATGCGCAACTGAAGGCAAGAATACTGGCTAAAAATGCTTCTGGCATAACTTTCATGATGAACTCCAACAGAAATCGAAAAGAAAATTTCAGTCACTCAGGATTCAATTCACCTGAGATAAGATAGAAACAGAGTGCCTGTAAAACTCCCCCTAGGGTGCAGGAAAGGTTTGGAGTTTTACAGGACTTTTCGGAGGTGATGCGCTATACCCTAGTCACCAGTTCCTCAAGACCAATCGAGATTAGTCTTTTAATTTTGCAGCTTTAGCTTTAACCGTCGCCAGGTTACCGTTCACCGCTTTGGTCATACGGGTACCGTAGTCTGCATCTGCCTTGTAGAAATAAGACAACATGATGTGCTTGGTTTCTGAATCTTTCACTGCACCTAAGTCAGCAGCCAGGTTCATGATCAGGTCATCTTTCTCTTTAGCTGTGTATGAACGGTACAGCTCACCTGCCTGCTTGAAGTTCTGCTCTTTCACGCCAATTTGCTGTACATGACCAGATAATGGTGTTTGTACCGCACGTGCTTTTTCAGTGGCAGCTTTTGGCTCTTTACGGCTTGGCTCATAGTTCACATCTGAGTCACGCTCAGATACATTCATGTAGCCATCCTGGTTATTGTTGTTCACATTTACCACTGGACGGTTGACTGGAATCTGCTGATGATTTGCACCCAGACGGTACATTTGTGTATCTGAATAAGAGAAGATACGGCCTTGTAACAGACGGTCTTCTGATGGCTCGATACCTGGAACCAGGTTACCTGGCGCAAATGCTGACTGTTCAGTTTCATTGAAGAAGTTCTTCGGCATACGGTTCAGGGTCAAGGTACCGACTTTAGTTTCTGGAACCAGCTCAGTTGGCCAGATTTTAGTTGGATCTAGCGGATCGAAATCAAACTTGCCCAGGTCTTTAGGATCAAGCACCTGAATATACAGATCCCATTTCGGGAAGTTACCTGCATAGATGTTGTTATAAAGATCATTGGTCAAATGGTTGAAATCTTTACCTTGCTGCTCAGCCGCTTCTTTCACGTTCAAGCCCTTCACGCCTTGTTTAGAACGGAAGTTGAATTTCACGTACTTGTATTCGCCTTTGTCGTTATACAGTTTGTAAGCGTGAACCCCAAAACCGTCCTGTTCGCGGTAGCTGGTTGGAACACCTTGCTTGCCGTATACATAGGTCAGCATGTTGGTTGCCCATGGCTGGCTCGACAAGAAATCAAACACACGGTTGGCATCTTGTACGTTAGTCACCGGGCTTGGCTTCATGGCATGAATGAAGTCTGGGAATTTGATCGCATCACGGATAAAGAAGACCGGTGTCTGGTTACCGACCAAGTCCCAGTTACCTTCTTGTGTGTAGAACTTCACTGCGAAACCATGTGGGTCACGTAGGGTCTCTGGTGAGCCTTTACCATGAATTACGGTAGAGAAACGTAGGAAAACTGGAGTTTTAGTACCGGCTTTGAACAATGAAGCAAGGGTCAGATCAGATAGGTCTTTGGTTGCAACGAATTCACCATAGGCACCCGTACCACGCGCATGTACCACACGCTCAGGAATACGCTCCCGCCCAAAACGCTGCAGTTTCTGCACCAGTTGTACATCTTGCAGTAACACGGCACCGTTTTCACCGGCAGTGATCGAGTTCTGGTTATCGCCTACGGCTGCGCCATTGTCTTTGGTGAGTACTGCTGCTTGTGTGCTCAATGTCATGGTTGCCAGCATCGCAACCCATAATGAATGTTTCACCATTCCATCACCTCTTGTTTATGCTTTCCCTTTCCTGCAGGCAAAAAATAGCAATCATGACAAAATTGTGAAAACGGAATATCTTTATAACCAGAATCGTTTTATTAGATAAAACATCAATCCCATATTGGTTTTAAGAGATTTATTCAACAAAAAGCCGACGTTCTCTGTTTTGGATCACAATTTGCTACAATCTCTCCCCATCAACACAGTCAGACAGTTCATTCGTATGCGCGCATTATTACAACGGGTTCTTGAAGCCAAAGTGGTGGTAGAGGGAGAAGTCACCGGCCAGATCCAGCACGGTATTCTGGTTTTTTTAGGTTTGGGCAAAGACGATAATCTGGACAAAGGCAAAAAGCTGATTGATAAAATCCTGAAATATCGCTTTTTTGATGATGAACAGGGCAAGATGGGCTGGAATGTCAGCCAGGCCGGCGGCGGTATTTTACTGGTATCGCAGTTTACCCTGATGGCCCAGACCCAGAAAGGTTTACGCCCTGACTTTGGCCCGGCGATGCCGCCTGCGCAAGCCAAAGAACTGTATGATCAGCTGGTGGACTATGCCAAAAGCCAGTTTGCACAGGTAGAAACCGGTATTTTTGCCGCCGATATGAAAGTGCATCTGGTCAATGACGGGCCGGTGACCTTTCAGCTGGAAATTGAATAAGCCAATGCTTGGTGCATAAAAAAGGTCTTCCACTGGAAGACCTTTTTCTTGGGCGTTTCGACGCAGCAATCAGATTGATTTACCAGTTTTCTGCTTAATAAACTGACGCGCCATTTTAATTTTTTCTTTGACCGGTTTCGGCAGCTTTGGTGGTACCAGTTTCGCCACCTGGTTAAACCAGACCAGCAGACCAAAATCACCTTCCATTTTAATGGTGCCATTTTGCATGCCGGTCATAAAGGCAGTCGGATCGCCTTTCATCAGGGTTTTCACGCCCTGCTCGCTGTCGGCGAACTGCAAAATAAAATCGGCTTTTTCAGCATCACCCGACACGGTATCAATGTCGCCATTATTGACAATAATCTGACGGGAAAAACCGGTATCGGTACCAATTTGGATGCGGAACTGACGCTCATGAACCAACTCAATAAATTTAGGGCTGGTACGGGCAAGCTGCTTCATACGCAAAGCCAAACCTGTCACGAGTAAATCAAGCGGATCCGTGCTGACATCAACCAGAGGGAGTTTCACGACAGGAATTGAGGAAAGTTTCATGACGTCCGGGCCTATTGTAATTGTTGGGTTAGATTGCTTTTCATCCTACCATAAACAGCTGATTTTTCAGCAAGGCTTTGTATAACAATCATTATCGAAAGTAAAAAAAAATGTACATGACTGTACATTTTTTGGACGTTTTATCTGTATAGACTTAACGGCTGGAATACTGCTGCTGGTCATCTTCATACACTGGGGTATGTTCGATATAACGTCTTTTGGCCAATGCACGCTCTGCACGACGGTCTTCGCGTAGCAGAAGCAATGTCACAACAATCATCGCCAGGGTTAATGCAGACAGATAGCTGTAGGTCACAGGCAGTTCAAAAACAGTTTGTACGCTAAAACGGACCGTTTCTAAAATGCCCCAAAATGCCATACCGGCCAACATGAAGCTTAACCAACGACGATAAGGCGAAAAGAAAACAGCAATCAAAGCAGCCGCTACCAAGCTCAAGCCGACTATAGTTGCTAAATTCGCTGTTAACATAAAAACCTCCGTCCAAAAATGGATGTGGATCTTGTCGAGTCCCCATGCCATCTTCAATACTTGTAAATGAATGGCAAGGCCAATTTCAAATCTATGGAAGCATTATGAGTAGTTTTCTGGATAAAAAAAGACTTAAATTTTGACCACGCGACACACATTGTCGCAATATTATATTGTCATTACACTTTTTTAATTTTAAAGATTTCTGAAGATAAGGCTACTCCTTCTTTCGCGTGTCATTACAAAAAAACAACCTGCAAAACTGCCCTGAAAAATATTTTTTTCGATGTTTTTAAAGCAGATTTCGATTCAGTCAAAAAATGAACATTTGCCCTTGTTCACTGATTTTGCATAAAAAAAGCGCAGCCCTTATGCTGCGCTTGATTCAACCTGTGATGTGCTTAAGCCCGGTTCAGGTCTTTATCATGGACACCTAATAGATACAAAACACCATCCAAGCCAACGCTGGAAATCGCCTGATTGGCATTTTCACGTACCAGCGGTTTGGCACGGAAAGCAACCCCCAAACCGGCAATGGATAGCATTGGCAGGTCATTGGCACCATCACCTACCGCAATGGCCTGCTCCAGAGAAATACCCATTTTCTCGGCCAGTTCACGCAGCAACAGGGCTTTACGCGCACCATCCACAATATGGCCTTTCACTTCCCCGGTTACCACGCCATGCTCGACATCCAGAATATTGGCATGTACTTCATCAATCCCCAGCTTGTCCTGCAGATATTCGGCAAAGTACTGGAATCCGCCCGATAGAATCGCAGTGCGATAGCCCAGGGCTTTTAAGGTCGAAATCAGACGCTCGGCGCCTTCAGTCACGGTTAAACGCTCGGCGATTTTTGGCAGAACCGACGCATCCAGACCTTTTAGCAAGGCCACACGGGCACGGAAACTTTGCTGGAAATCCAGCTCACCCTGCATGGCACGCTCGGTAATTTCAGCCACTTGTGCACCGACACCGGCTTCAATCGCCAGTTCGTCAATCACTTCCTGCTCAATTAAGGTTGAGTCCATGTCAAAGCAGACCAAACGACGGTTACGGCGATAAGCATTGTCTTCCTGCACCGCGACATCGACGCTTAGCGCGTTGGACAGGCTTAAACAGGCGGCACGCATGGCTGCGGCATCGAGCATCTGACCGCTTAAACCAAACTGCACACAGGCACGTTTTGGCCCCTGGCTGGAACCATCTGCTGCCGGACGGCCAGACAGACGGGTCACGGTCTCAATATTGAAACCCTGGCTGGATACAATTTGTGTTACTGCCTGCAGATGAGAGGCATTGAGTTCTGGCGCCAAAGCCGTCACGATGTAACGAGTACGGCCACCTTCATTGACCCATTGTTCATACTCTGTTGCAGAGATCGGTTTAAAGCGCACAGTTAAGCCAATATCATGTGCTAAAATCAGGATCTCTTTCATGGCTAATGCGGTAGCCGTCTGGTCATCTGATGAGACGACAATACCTAAAGTCAACTGGTTATGAATGACCGCCTGACCGACATCTAAGATTTGTAAGGAATGAGCGGACAGAACCTGCATTAATCGAGTAAACTGATTCGGTTGGTCAGGTCCTAAAAATGATATAAGAATGATTTCTCGCATGAATTGACTCGGGTCTGAGCTACAACTATTGTTAGAATCATAATCGAAATTAAGTAGAATTACTTTGGAAGTTTACGTTGAATGCGCCTAGACAAGGGCTATTTGCTAGCCTACTGACCATAAGTTTTGCCTTGCATACCTTTTTACTGGTACTGGCAACGACTCACCAGCTCAATGAAAATCGGGCCAGTCAAGGCCAGCTGATCACCAGCCAGCTGGTCACAGACAGCCTGTCCGAGCTGGAACCGGCCAATACCGTTTCACTGGCGCTTCTGGCCGATCGTTATGCCACCAACCCGAGTATTGCCTCAATTCGCATTCTGAATACCAACAATCAGGTGCTGGCCACCGGTGGCCTGGCCAAAACCCGTCAGGGTGAAGTCTTTGTACGCGATGCGCTGCAAAACGAAAAGAAAGTCGGCACCATTGAAGTGACCCTGGTCAAACCAAGTATTGGCGAAATTCTGCGTACCCAGTGGATGGCGATTCTCAGCTCACTGTTTATTCATGCGCTGCTGTGGCTGGCCTATCGTGCGATTGCCCGTCCAAGCCGTTCAGAATATCTGGCGCGTATCAACAATGAATCGCGTCTGAAACACGAAATCCAGAATCTGACCCAGGCACTGGAGCAGGAAAAACACAATACCGCATTGGCGATTGCACAGGCGCAGCAACAGGCCAAAGCCGCACCAAAACCGAAAGAAAGCAAACCGGCCCCGGTTGATCCGCATACAATTTCTTTAAACATTCAGTTCTATGATCCGAAACAGTTGATGGATACGGTCAACAAAACCGTTTCGGTGCCGTATTTTAATCTATGCCAGATTTTCCTGAACAAGAGCATCGAGCTGTGTGTGCAGCACTATAAACTTAGCCAGCAGGATATCACCACGGTACAACCATTCCATGAAGATGGCGCCACCTTAAGCATGTCGGCCGATAAACCGAATGCGGCACCGTGTCTGGCGATGATTGGCACCGTGTTCCAGCTGCTGTCTGAAGTGCTGTATAAACGCTACCGTGAAGAAAAACGCTTTGTGCTGCAAACCCGCAGTGCACTGTCCAGCCCGGTCGATGCCATGCAGCTGTCTTCGGTGCAGGCGGCAGAACGCTTGGTCAGCCAGCTGTCAGCTAAGGAAAATGCGGTGCATTTACCGCATGAATTACTGAAAACCCTGTCCGATCATTATGAACTGGTCAGTATGCCAAACCCGACCAATGTGCTGACCCGGCATGCCTATATGGTCAATGGCATGGACAGTGAAGCGGCCGAACTGGCCCAGCAGTTAAGAACTGAAATTTTACGTGGCAAGCACTCTAAAGCGTCTTAAGATGCAGCAGCCGCTGTCGTCTGATCAAAATCCTGACCCGTGTCAGGATTTTTTGATAGAGGCTTAGAGTTTGAGGAGCTTTTTTTGCAGTAAATAGGCCTGTGCACTGTGCAGGGGCTGTTCCGGTTCCGGCTGCACTTTCTGCCAGTGGCCATCGGACTGCAATTCCCAGGCATTCTGGTTGTCATTTAAATAGCTGCGTAAACCATCTTCGACAATACATTTCTTGATCTTGCTGTCCAGAATCGGGAAACAGGTTTCAACCCGTGAGAACAGGTTACGTCCCATCCAGTCAGCGCTGGCACAGAACAGTTTTTTCTCGCCGCCATGTTCAAAATAATAGACGCGGGTATGTTCCAGGAAACGACCGACAATCGAACGCACCCGGATATTGTCTGACATGCCCGGCACTTGGGGAATCAGGCAGCAAATCGAACGGATAATCAGATCAACCTGCACCCCGGCCTGCGAGGCACGGTATAGCGCCGCAATCAGTTGTGGCTCGGTCAGGGCATTGACTTTAATCATGATCTGCGCGGCTTTGCCGGCCTGGGCAAATTCAATTTCCTGTTCAATCAGTTTCAGCAGTTCAGTGTGCAGGGTGAACGGCGCATGCAGCAGGTTTTTCAGTTTGGCCATTTTGCCCATGCCGGTCAGTTCCTGGAACATGCGGTGCACATCTTCACAGATATCCGGCTGGGTGGTCATCAGGCCGTAGTCGGTGTACATGCGCGCATTGCCGGCATGGTAGTTACCGGTGCCCAAGTGCACATAACGCACCAGCTGGTCCTGCTCGCGGCGTACCACCAGAATCATTTTGGCATGGGTTTTATAGCCGACAATGCCATACACCACTACCGCACCGGCTTCCTGCAGCACGTTGGCAACCATGATATTGGATTCTTCGTCGAAGCGGGCACGCAGTTCAATGACCGCAGTGACTTCCTTGCCATTACGCGCCGCTTCAGCCAGTACCTGCACAATTTCCGAGTCCGGACCACTGCGATACAGGGTCTGTTTAATTGCCAGCACATGCGGATCTTTGGCCGCTTCTTTGAGCAGGCTGATCACCGGCTGAAAAGAATCAAACGGATGATGCAGCAATACATCCTGCTTTTTCAGCACCTCAAAAATTGGTTTCTGCTTGCGAAATACCGGCGGAATCACCGGACTAAAAATCGGATATTTCAGTTCCGGACGGTCAAAACTGGTGGTGAGACGCGACAGGTTAATCGGGCCACTGGTCTGATACAGCTGCTGCTGATCCAGATCAAACTCATCTAGCAAGTAGTCAATAATACTCTGCGGGCAGTCATCTTCAATTTCCAGACGCACCGCACGGCCGAAACGGCGTGATGACAGCTCATCTTTTAAGGCCACCGCCAGATCATCGACATCTTCCGACAGAATCAGGTCGGCATTTCGGGTCACACGAAAAGCATAGCAGCCGGTGGCTTTCATGCCCGGGAACAGGTCATTGATATGCTGCTGGATAATTGCCGTCAGGAAAATCTGTTCCTCCCCTTCCCCGGCCACTTCAGGCGGCAAGGCAATTAAGCGCGGCAAGGAACGTGGGGCTGGCACAATCGCCATTTCAATTTCACGGCCAAAGGCATCCTTACCTTCCAGACTGACAATAAAGTTCAGGCTTTTATTGACCAGTCGCGGAAACGGATGTGATGGGTCCAGACTGATTGGGGTCAGTACCGGCTGGACCTGTTTGGCAAAATACTGGGCAATCCAGGGTTTATGCTTGTCCTGAATTTGCGGATATTGAATAAAACGAATCCCGGCCTGCTGCAACTGCGGCAGAATGTCCTGATTTAAGGTGCGATATTGCAGCTCGACCGCCGCATGAATTTCTTCAGATAACTGTGCCAGCACCAGTTCGGTCGGAATTGCATCCGGAGTGCGGGTCAGGGCATTTAAATCCAGCTGTTTCATTAAACCCGCCACGCGGATTTCAAAAAACTCATCCAGATTTCGGGAAAAAATAATCAGAAAGTTTAAGCGTTCCAGCAGCGGCAGACGCTCATCCAGCGCTTGGGCCAATACCCGTTGATGGAACTCGAATAATGCCAGTTCCCGATTGAAATAGGTCATGGATGAATGCTGAAAATCGCTCATATCTCACTCTATGCTGTCTTACAACAGTCTGTTTGTGCCGCCTCTGTGAGGGCATCTTAGAAATTGAATATGACAGTTGTGTTACAAAAATGACCAAATGATGAAAATTAGCCCAAATTTGTTCAAAATAAAAATCTGTTTTTTATCATTTTTTTGTTTTTTTATCTAAGTAAAAAGACAGCATATTCAATATACTAAGGCATCCTTGCCTTGATGACAGCCGGATGACAGCTGTCCTTTATTGGCGCTGCTGGCTGGCCCAATAGGTGGCCAGTGCCGGTCCAGAAATATTGTGCCATAAACTGAAGATGGCGCTCGGCACGGCGGTCACCGGAGACGCGGCAAAATGCACCGCCGCCAAGGCCACGCCCAAGCCAGAATTCTGCATTCCGACTTCAATCGACACCGCTTTACTGTCGGCATAGGGCAATTTAAATAAACGCGCTGCCCAGAAACCAAGTAAATAGCCCAGGCTATTGTGCAGTATTACCACTGCTAAAATCAGCAAGCCGCTTTCCAGAATCTGTGCCCGGCTGCCGGCGATAATTGCCGCGACAATGGCAACAATCGCCACCACCGAAACCAGCGGCATCAGGGTAATGGAACGCTCCACCTGGGTTTTAAACAGCGCGCGCAGCAGCAGGCCCAGTACAATCGGGAACAGTACCACCTGTAAAATCGAGCTCAGCATGGACCAGGCATCAATTTTAATCCACTGGCTGGCCAGCACAAAGAAAATTGCTGGGGTCAGCAGCGGCGCCAGCAAGGTCGACACCGAAGTACAGGCCACCGATAAGGCGGTATTGCCTTTGGCCATATAGGTAATTACATTGGAAGCCGTACCACCCGGACAGCAGCCAACCAGAATCACCCCAATGGCAATTTCAGCCGGTAACCGGAATAAGGCACATAACAGATAGGCCAACAGCGGCATCACCATAAACTGCGCGGCCACGCCAATCGCGACTGCTTTGGGGCTTTGCAGCACGCCTTTAAAATCCTGCAGTGACATGGTCATGCCCATACCAAACATGATGATGCCAAGCATCCAGGTAATATAGGCTTTTAACCAGACAAAAGCCTCTGGCTGATACATGGCAATCACTGCAAACAGCAGCACCCACAGGGCAAAAGTTTTCTGTACAAACTGGCTAAAACCTAACACCATAGACCTCAGCACGTTCTGAATGAATGATTCGGGCCAATCAGGCCAGGCTTGGCTGTGCAGCAGGCTGTAACAGGCTCAGCACATCTTTGCTATAGACCCGTTTCACCCCATGCGCCAGCATCTCCTGCCAGGCATGTTGCAATGAACCTTTCAGGTCTATGCCTTTGCTGGCATCGGCAATGACAAAGGTATTAAAGCCCAGCTTGCAGGCATCTATGGCGGTCCAAGCCACGCAAAAATCGGTGGCAATGCCGGTAATAAACACCGTGTCGATACCACGCGCTTTTAAATAGCCAGCGAGACCGGTGGTGGTTTTCTGATCCGCTTCCATAAAGGCCGAATAGCTGTCAATTTGTGCATGAAAACCTTTACGGATAATCAGCTGCGCCTGCGGCAAGTCCAGTGCCGGATGCAGTTCGGCATCGGCTGTGCCCTGGACGCAATGTGCCGGCCACAGCACCTGCTCGCCATATTCCAGCATCACCACTTCATACGGCTGTTTGCCCGGATGATTGTCGGCAAAAGAAATATGATTCTGCGGATGCCAGTCCTGGGTCAGGACAATATTGTCGAAGACCTGCCCCAGCTGGTTAATGATCGGAATAATCTGATCGGCATCAGCGACGGCCAAATTACCGCCCGGTGTAAATCCATTTTGTACATCTACTACGATCAATGCCGTCTGCGCTTGCATAACACCTATCCATGTTTCGCTTATTGTCAGCGTCCTAGCATATACCAAATGGATGGTTTTGTTGCAGTGGAATCATTGGACTGCACGGTGAAAACAAAACAGCCCGCATATGCGGGCTGTCTGAAGGGGTCGTTACAATGCGTGTTTAGTTTTGAATACGACGCACCAGCAGTAACATAAAGATGGCAGAGATCACGATACATGGAATCGCGGCAGAGATCACCCCTGCTGCACCAAAGCCAGCCGTTAACAGTGAACCGGCAATCGCAGGCCCGAGCATCGCACCGACACGGCCCACGGCAGACGCCACACCAATACCGGTACCACGCACTTCAGTTGGATACACAATACCACCGAAGGCATACAGTACACCCTGACAGCCAATGACGAATGCACCCACCAGCGCAGAGGCCAGATACATTTGAGTTAATGAACCTGCAGCGTTCAGTGCCAGCAGACCGGCCAGAATACCGCCGTACATCAACAGAATGACATAGGATTTTTTCCAGCGATCGGTCAGCATACCCAAAATAACGGTACCAATCGTCGCGCTGACCATAAAGTAGAACTGTGCAGTTGCGCCTTCTTTACGCGAGAAGCCCAGTTCCTGGAACAGCGACGGTAACCAGCTCAGCATGATGTACACCACCATCAGGGTGAAGAAATAGCTGACCCAGATGAACATGGTACGGAGCAGGTTGTTCGAGTTAAACAGATCTTTAAACGAACCTTGTGGCGTAGCTTCTGCTGTCGTATTCGCAGCCTGATCTTTGGCTTTTAAATATTCCTTTGATTCTGGCAATAACCACATCATCACTGGAATGACGATAATCGGTAATAAACCGCCTAGGTAGAAAATGTTTTTCCAGTTAGAACCGAAATCGGTACTGGCAATTAACGATAAAATCGCAGCACCGACTGGCATACCACAGTACATCAGACCTACGGCACGGCCACGGTTTTGTGGTGATACCGCTTCAGAGGCCAGCGTAATCAGAATTGGCATGGCTGCACCCAGACCGGCACCGGCCAGGAAACGTACCGCCAGCAATGAGTTAAAGCTGTTGACCCATACGGTACATAAAGTAAAGACCGCAAACACGGCAGTCGACCAGATTAGCACCTGTTTACGGCCAATACGGTCTGCCACGCGTCCACCAACCAGTGCACCAGGCAATAAGCCCAGAATCCCTGCACTAAAAAACACCCCCAATTGCGAGCTATCGAGGCCAAAATGCTCACGGATACCAGCTGCGGCAATACCTGCTGCCTGGATATCCAAGCCTTCAATGACCGCAATCAAGAAACAGATGGCTACTGTCACAATCGCATGTCGATTATCTGATCTTTCCATTGGAGAATCCTTGTTTCAATCAGTGTTTATAAAAGGTTAAGGCCGCCATCATCTATGAGGATGTCCTCTGAATTAACTACCAATAAGTGGAATAAAGCCCCGGTCTGGCAAAAAATTAATAGACATTTCTTATTTTAAGACGCGCAAACATATAGTTTTAGAAAGACTTAATTGAAGTGCAACAATTTAACAAAACAATAAAATTCATATAAATATCAAAGGATATAAATAAACAGACAGTCAAAACTATTATTTTTATTTAGATCTGAAAAAAATCATTCCGAGCTGGTTTAAGCAGGAAATGGCATTAAAAAAAAGGCTATTCAAATAATTTTCAGGTCTAGTTTAAGTGTTTTTTTATCTTAATTCCGACCCTTTTACCTGGTTTTCGTGGCTTTTTACTGCATTTTCCAGGCAAAATTGCTGTCCGGACAGCTTCTATAGGCCTGTGCTTACTCACCAGTTCATTCTAAAGTCGAAGATGAACCGGAACTGCTGTAAAAGCACCAACTTATGCCTTATACCGGACTGTTTTGAGCAGCGGATAAAGTTGATATTGGCTTTGACTTACGGATATTGTTCTGACACACTGAATCAGTCATAATTTGCATAAGCATTATTCAATCATGACTTATTGAATTCTGACTCAAATCAAAATACTGCAACCATCCACGTTTTCTGTTTCTACGAACTTTTGTGGATGGAAAAATAGGATATTTTTTCAAAATGACTCAGCAAGCACAGACCATTCAAGGCTCAATTGTCGCAATCGTCACCCCAATGTTAGAAGATGGCAGCGTAGATTGGAAAGGTCTCGAGAAGCTGGTTGAGTGGCACATAGAACAAGGCACAAACAGTATTGTGGCCGTGGGCACGACAGGTGAAGCCTCTACATTAAGCATGGCTGAACATACACGTGTGATTAAAGAAATCATTCGCGTGGCCAACAAACGTATCCCGGTGATTGCTGGTACTGGTGCAAACTCAACGCATGAAGCGATCGAACTGACCAGAGAAGCCAAAGAACTCGGCGCCGATGCCGCACTTCTCGTCACGCCATATTATAACAAGCCAACCCAGGAAGGGTTATATCAGCATTATAAGACTATTGCCGAAGCAGTGGATCTGCCACAAATCCTGTATAACGTTCCGGGCCGTACTGGCGTCGACATGTCCAATGAAACAGTGATTCGTCTGGCCGACATTCCACAAATTGTGGGCATTAAAGATGCCACTGGCGATGTACCACGTGGCCGTGAATTACTGGCTGGTCTGGCCGGTAAAGACATGACTGTCTATTCAGGTGATGATGCGACTGCCTATCAGTTAATGCTGGCTGGTGCCAAAGGCAATATCTCGGTTACGGCCAATGTGGCACCAAAAGTCATGAGCGAAGTTTGTGCCGCAGCCATTGCCGGCGACAATGACAGCGCTGAAGCACGTAACAATACAGTTGCAAATTTACACAATATTCTATTTTGTGAATCAAACCCAATTCCGGTGAAATGGGCACTTCATGAAATGGGCTTAATTGGTACCGGCATCCGCCTGCCATTAACGCCACTTGCAGAACAATATCGCGCACCGTTACGTGAAGCTTTACAGGCTTCGGGTGTCATTTAATAAGAGCACAATATTATGCAATTACGTTTTGGTTTAATCGCTGCACTTTCAGTGGTAAGTTTGGCAGGTTGTAGTTCTTTAGCCATCAGCAATGGCTCTCTGGATTATAAAGACACCACCACCCTTGCGCCCTTACAATATCCTGAAGGTGCTGTGGCCCGACCAGCAACGCCATTGTATCCTGCACCAACGGTTGACCCACTGGCCATTGAACATGCACCGAAGCTGGAAAACAGCCGTGGCAACCGTTTCGCACTTCCTCGTCCTCCAGCCGTAGAGCCGACTCAGGCCGCTGCTGTACAGGACAACACCGCGCCAGGTCGTCCACAACCGGTTGTAGATGGAAATCAAAATCCACTGCTCAAAATAGATGGAAATTCTGCTACAATTTGGCAGTATACGCTTGCCACACTCAGCAGCCTGAACCATAGCATTATTGGTCAGAGCAAAAACCGTTACGAAGTCACCATCTCGGTCGATCAACAGACCTACGTCTTAAGACTCACCTCTGTCGGTACAAGTAACAACCTGGCTGTGTTCAACGCCGACAACAGTTTTGCAGACAAAGAAAAAGCTGCAGACCTGTTGGCCCAGATTTACCAAAATTGGCCAGCCTAGACATTACTAGGCATTTTTTTCTGAAAAAGGTTCCCTCATGTTAAAACAAACCTTGCTCTATACTGGTAAAGCGAAATCTGTTTATACCACAGATAGTGAAGACCACCTGATTTTAGTCTTTCGTGACGATGCCTCTGCGTTCAATGGCGAAAAGATCGAACAACTAGATCGTAAAGGTAAGGTGAACAACCGTTTTAACGCCTTTATTATGGAAAAACTGGCTGAAGCCGGTATTGAAACGCATTTTGAAAAACTGCTAACCCCAAATGAAGTGCTAGTGAAAAAGCTGAGCATGATTCCGGTTGAATGCGTAATCCGTAACTATGCAGCTGGTTCTCTTTGCCGTCGCCTCGGTGTCGAAGAAGGCAAGGAACTGACCCCGCCAACATTTGAACTGTTCTTTAAAGATGATGCCTTAGGCGATCCAATGGTCAATGAATCTCAAGCGATTGCGCTGGGTTGGGCGACTGCTGAGCAGCTGGCACAAATGAAAGAACTGACTTACAAAGTTAACGATGTACTAAAAGCCCTGTTTGATGCCGGCAACATGATTCTGGTCGATTTCAAACTTGAATTTGGTGTGTTCCACGACCGTATCGTGCTGGGTGATGAATTCTCTCCAGACGGCTGCCGTCTATGGGACAAAGACACCAAGAAAAAACTCGACAAAGACCGTTTCCGTCAAGGTTTAGGCGGCGTGGTTGAAGCCTATGAAGAAGTTGCGGCACGTTTAGGCATCAACCTCGACAATATCTGATCATCTCCAAGATGAACGATAAAAAAACCGGATCAGCTGATCCGGTTTTTTTATTGGCTGAGTTTTCTCACTCTCAATCGAAAAAACAAATTCAACTTATAAAAATGATCGTTTTTACATATTTTTAGTTTTGACCTATGCTTAAGCACATAGGCAAGACACGGTAAATTTTACAGTGACTGCCGATCAGTTTCGTTAATCCTCGCGGATGTTCTCTCCCAATCTAACATCCAGTTTGGCCCAATTCATCCCTCTGAATTGGGCTTTTTTTTATTGCTACTGTTGCTGCTGCATCCAGCGCCGCTGCTGTAAACGCTCGGCTTCAACTTCGCGTTTATTGCGCGCCGATTCATACAGCTTGGTGCCTTTTAATTCTGGCGGCAAATAATCCTGCAATACAAAATGCTCCGGATAATTGTGCGGATACAGATAATCCACCCCGTAGCCCTGCTCTTTCATCAGCTTGGTCGGCGCATTACGCAAATGTAACGGTACCGGCAAATTGGCGGTTTTTTCCGCCAAGTCCAGCGCCTTGTTAATGGCCAGATAGGTACTGTTACTTTTGGCACTGGTGGCCAGATAGACTGCACATTGGCCCAGAATAATCCGCGCTTCCGGCATACCAATCACCTGCACTGCGCGGAAACATTCACCGGCCAGCAACAAGGCATTTGGGTTGGAATTGCCAATATCTTCCGAGGCAGCAATTAGCATACGCCGCGCAATAAACAGCGGGTCTTCTCCACCCTTGAGCATGCGCGCCATCCAGTACAGAGTCGCATCCGGGTCACTGCCGCGAATCGACTTAATAAAGGCCGAGACCAGATCATAATGCTGCTCGCCAGATTTGTCGTAACGGGCAATATTCTGCTGCGCCACTTTCACGACCAGGGCATTGTTAATACTGTTTTCTGTGTCCGGCTCAAAGGTGCCGGCAATCAGCTCGAGTAAATTCAGCGCCTTACGTGCATCACCCGCCGCAAACTGCACCAGCGCTTCAAATTCCTCAATCTGGATATAACGTTCTTTTAAGAAGCTATCGCTTTGGACGGCCTGGGTCAGCAGCTGCTGGATGGCCTCGGCACTCAGTGCATTTAAGGTATAGACCTGGCAGCGCGACAGCAAGGCACTGTTCACCTCAAAAGACGGGTTTTCCGTGGTGGCACCAATCAGGGTAATTTTGCCCTTCTCGACTGCATTTAATAAGGCATCCTGCTGGGATTTATTAAAGCGGTGAATCTCGTCAATAAACACCACCGGCGTTAGTAAATCGCCGCCATCGGCAATCACTTCACGTAACTCCTTGACCCCGGTATTGAGCGCAGACAGACTGACAAAAGGACGATCAACCGCCTGCGCCAGCAACAAGGCAATGGTGGTTTTTCCAACGCCTGGTGGTCCCCAGAAAATAATCGAAGGCAAATGGCCCTGATCAATCATTTGACGTAACGGGGCCTGCTCCCCCAGAAGATGATCTTGACCGATAATCTGCGACAGATCGCGCGGGCGCAAACGTTCAGGAAGTGGAATATGGCTGTCTGACATAGAAGGTTTTCTGTACAAAGCTGCGGCTGAGTGTACTATGTTATGGCAAAATGCAGTATTTCAATAGCCGATTTTTTAGCGCTTGCTGCGGCAAACTGAGTCTAAATGTAGGCAGTTGTTTTATCAGGTTTAAATCGCCAATTTTGCTCTTAAAGATACAGACGGCCTAAAAACTTAACGTACCCAGCGCACAATATAGTCTTCTATTTCTTCTTCATTGACTTCCGTTTCAGAAATACAGCGGCCAGCGGCCGATTTTTTGGCGCGAATCACGCTCTGACGTGAACCGGTATTTAAATAATGCCAGGACGGCAGGTTTTTACCTTCTTTTAAACGGCGATAGGCACAGCTTGGCGGTAGCCAGTGAATACTGTCCAGCTTTTCCGGCGTCAGCTGAATACAGTCCGGTACCTGTTGCTGCCGGTTCGGATAGTCCGAACAGCGGGCAGTCGTACAATCCAGCAGCTTGCAGGCCACTTTGGTGTAAGCGACTTCATGACTGTCTTCATCTTCCAGCTTGACCAGGCAACATAAGCCGCAGCCATCACACAGCGCTTCCCATTCTGCCTGGGTTAAGGCTGTTAACGGATAGTTTTTCCAGAATTGGGGACGAAGCTGATCAGACATGATGCACAACACTACAAAATAACCGGTCTATTATAACAGTCTTCTACAAAAGCATGTGCTATGTCATAGATACAATAGAATCATAGACTTAAATAAATAGTTGAACACTTAATAAACAAAAGCAAAACAATCAAATCAGCGACTTGCCCCTATACTTGATCAAGAAGTATAAAAACACATGGAGAAAAATTATGTTTCGTTGGGCCATTATCTTCGCTGTAATCGCACTTATTGCCAGTCTACTCGGTTTCGGTGGTGTCGCTGGTTTATCTAAAGATTTCGCGGTCATTCTGCTGGTTATTGCTGTTATTCTGGCAATTGTCGGCTTCCTGTCCCGCGGCAAGGTATAGTTTCTTATACCCTGACCCTCACAAAAAAGAAGGATGCAAATCCTTCTTTTTTATGCCTGTGTTTAGACCGACAGCAGATACAGACAGATTATTCTTTGAAAAATAACTTAAAAATATTTTCTCACATTTGTTTAGGCCCATTGAAATGTTTTTCAAACCGCTGTCTCATTTTTATGTTTTAATCGAATTATTTCAAAAAACACAAGGATTGGACGCATGACTTTAGCAATCAAAACTCGCGAAATTCAGTATACGGCGGCAGATGGTAGCCAGTTGGTTGGTTATTTTGCTGCACCCGAAACCGATGCACCAGTCGCGGGTGTGATTGTGGCACCGGAATGGTGGGGCCGAAATGAATATATTGAACAGCGTACCCGCGAACTGGCAGAACACGGTTATGCCGCCTTGGCCATTGATATGTATGGCGACAAGAAAAATACCACTACGGCTGCCCAGGCCAATGCGTGGATGAGCCAGACCTTTGAAGACCCGAATACCATTGTGACTCGTGCGTCTGCGGCTTTGGACACTTTAGCTGCCCAACCGGAAGTAAATCAGGCTAAACTGGCAGCCATTGGCTTCTGTTATGGCGGCAAAGTGGTGCTGGATTTGGCCCGTTCAGGCGCCAACCTACAAGCTGTTGCGACTTTCCATGCCATTCTGGCGGCCAGAGAACCAGCGCAGGAAGGCAAGGTACAGGCAGAAATTCTGGTGCTGCATGGTGAACTGGACAGCATGGTAACGCTGGATGATGTGGCCAGCTTCCGTGAAGAAATGCACGCTGCCCAGGTAGAACATGACGTGATTGTGTTTGAAGATGCCAAGCACGGCTTTAGTAACCCGCTGGCCGATGAACGTGCCAAAGCCAATGGCGTCGACCTCGGCTATAGCCCGGTAGCAGAACAGCAAAGCCTGGATGCCATGTACCAATTATTACAACGCCGTTTGGCCTGATTCTGGCATGAGGCCATATATATTGAAAAAGATTAATGAATTTGAATAGAGGATAGAAGAATGACCGAACAAGACTGCCCATATTGCAACTTTGATGAATATGATGTCATTGCCAAAAATGATTATGGCGTGATTCTACCCGAACCGAACGCATTGTCTAAAGGCCACTGTGTCATTATCCCTCTACGTCATGTCAGTTCTTTTTTTGATGTCACCGACAAAGAACGTAAAAGCCTGATGTCGCTGCTGGAACTGGCGCGGAATGAATTACAGCTGCGCCATCAACCGGCGGGCTTTCATGTCGGCTTTAACGATGGCGATGTGTTTGGCAGCCCATCGCAGCATTTGCATATCCATATTATTCCACGCTATGAAGGTCAAATCCTCAAACTGGACCAACGCTGGGGGATGAGCGGCAGCATCTAAGCCTTGCCGCGACCAAAACAGAAGGTGATGCCGCGGCATCACCTTTTTTATTGCCTGCTGCACCGGCAAGATTTGGGTATACTAGGCGCCTGCTTAACAGTTCCGGTTCTCATGTCTGCCTTTTCTTTTTCCCACGCCCTGCTTTCCTGGTTTGATGTACACGGTCGCCATGACCTGCCCTGGCAGGTGGCCGATGATCCGTATAAAGTCTGGGTATCGGAAATCATGCTGCAGCAGACCCAGGTCAAAACCGTGCTGCAATATTTCGAACGTTTTATTCAGCGTTTTCCCGATGTGGAAAGCTTAGGCCGTGCCTCCTGGGATGAGGTAGCGCCATACTGGGCCGGACTCGGTTACTATGCGCGGGCACGCAATCTGCATAAAGCAGCTGGCATAGTGGCCCAGCAAGGACATTTTCCGGAAAATCTGGAACAGTGGATGGCCCTGCCCGGCATTGGCCGCTCGACCGCAGGCGCACTGATGTCTTTGGGTCTCAGACAATACGGCGTAATTATGGATGGCAACGTCAAACGGGTGCTGGCGCGCTTTTTTGCCATTGAAGATGATCTGTCCAAACCGGTACATGAACGGGCCTTGTGGCAGCTGGCAGAACAGCTGTGTCCGACCGAGCGTAATCATGACTACACCCAGGCGATTATGGACCTCGGTGCCACCATCTGTACCCCGAAAAAACCCTTATGTCTGTACTGCCCAATGCAACAGCACTGCAAGGCCCATCAGCAGGGCCTAGAAGCCGAATTACCATTTAAAAAACCGAAAAAAGCCGTACCCGTAAGACAGGCCCAGGTATTGCTCTTACACAGTGATGGCCAGTGGCTGTGGCAGCAGCGGCCGAATAGCGGCCTCTGGGGCGGATTATGGTGCCTGCCGATTATTGATGATCCAGCGCAGTTTCAGGCGCTCTGTCAGCGTCTGGGTCTGAAACAGCAACAACAGCAGCTGCAGATTTCACACAGCTTTACCCACTTTACCTGGCTGCTGGATGCCAGTGTAATTCCGGTCGAGCCGGACCAGCAGGAACATCTGGCGATTGAGCTGGACGCCGAATGGATGACGCCGGCACAGGCTACTGCACGTGGACTGCCGACCGCCATGAAAAAATTGATCTCGGCCGCCGATTTATGACATAGTCAAAGACTGGAATTCGAATACCATCGACATAATAATCATCAGGGAGATGCTGTGCTTCGCTCGATTTCACTCTGCTGTGTTTTCTTCAGTCTGATTCTGCTAGCAGCCTGTACCTCGGCACCGAAAAAACCTGCGGCCCCCCTACCGCCGGCCATGGTCAAAAAACTGCAGCACATGCCGCTTAAAACCCGCTTGCCAGTGCCGGTACAGGGCGTCAAACGTCAGCACTTGCAAGATACCTGGGGCGCGTCACGCAGTCGCGGCCGCCTGCATGAAGGCATTGATATTCTGGCACCACGCGGCAGCAAGGTGTACAGCGCCACCGAAGGCCTCATTGCCGACTTACGCAATAACAATTTGGGTGGTAAAGTGGTATGGATTCTGGGACCGGGCGGCAGCTGGCATTATTATGCCCATCTGGACCGGCATAAACGTGGCCTGAAGGTCGGAGATTATGTCAAGAAAGGCGATCTCATTGGCTATGTCGGCAATAGCGGCAACGCCCGCCATACCGCGCCGCATCTGCATTATGGCCTGTATTTAAATGGCAAAGGTCGCGGTGCAGTCAATCCCTATCCCTATTTACGTTAGTTTGCTTTAGGAAGTGTACATGTCAGAAGCATTGATCAATCGACTGGTCGAATTTGCCGAATCCGGGAATCAACAGAAAATTATGTTGAACGGCCAGAGTCATCAGGGCTGGATCATGGAAATTACTGAAGATGCACTTCTGATCAGCACCGGCTATGCCGATAAATCCGGCAAGGATGTCTGGATTGCCTTTGCCGATCTGCCTCAGGCGGAATTGTCTTACTGGGATAACCGTCAGGATCAATGGGTTCATTTCCAGCTTTAAACCCGTACAGGAGCATCATCTATGGATCGAACACGCTGCGGCTGGTGCTCCGAAGATCCGCTCTATATCGCCTACCACGACCAGGAATGGGGCCGCCCGCTTCACGATGAAGCGCAGCTGTTTGAAATGCTATGTCTGGAAGGCCAGCAGGCCGGTCTGGCCTGGATTACCGTGCTCAAAAAACGCGAATGTTACCGTCAGCATTTTTTTCAATATTCCATTGCCGATATTGCCGCGTTGTCTGATCAGGCCTTGCAGGACAAATTACAGGATCGCGGATTAATCCGGCATCCGGCCAAACTCGCAGCCATCCGCACCAATGCTCAGGCCTGGCTCCAGCTGCAGCAGCAAGGTATCAATCTGGTCGACTGGCTGTGGCAATTTGTCGATCATCAGCCCGAGCAGCATACCGTGCCCGATTATCGCAGCGCCCCGACCTATACTGCAGCCAGTGTGGCACTGTCTAAAGCTTTAAAAAAGCAGGGCTTTCAATTTGTTGGCCCCACCATCTGTTATGCCTTTATGCAGGCCGTCGGCATGGTCAACGACCATGAAGATCACTGCGCCTTTAAATCTCTTCCCCCTTTAGCCGAGGAGCACTCATCATGAGCAACACTACCATTCGTGCCTATGCCGCCATGCAACCCGGCGAAGCGCTGGTGCCATATCAGTTTGATGCTGGCGAACTGTTGCCGCATCAGGTCGAAGTTCAGGTGGAATATTGTGGCCTGTGCCATTCCGATTTGTCGGTGATTAACAATGACTGGCGCTCTTCGGTCTATCCGGTGGTGGCCGGGCATGAAATTATTGGCACCATTGTCCAGTTAGGAAGTGAAGCCAAAGGATTATCTGTGGGCCAGCGTGTCGGCATTGGCTGGACGGCAGAAAGCTGCCAGCACTGCGATCCATGCCTGTCCGGCCGGCAGGTGCAATGTACCGGCGATAGTGTCGCCACCATTGTCGGACATGCCGGCGGTTTTGCCGATAAGGTCCGCGCCGGCTGGCAATGGGTCATTCCCTTACCGGATGATCTGGATGCGGAAAGTGCCGGCCCGCTGCTCTGTGGTGGTATTACCGTATTTGATCCGATCATTAAGCACCAGATTCAGGCGGTGCATCATGTCGGGGTGATTGGAATTGGCGGCCTTGGGCATATTGCCATTAAACTGCTCAAAGCTTGGGGCTGTGAAATTACGGCCTTCAGTTCCAACCTGGAGAAAACCGCAGAGTTAAAAGCCATGGGCGCCGATCATGTGGTGAATAGCCGTGACAGCGCTGCCCTGAAAGCCCAGCGCGGCAAGTTTGACCTGATTTTAAGTACGGTGAATGTCAGCCTGGACTGGCCGGTATATCTGTCTGCCCTGGCACCAAATGGTACGCTGCATATGCTGGGCCTGACCTTAGAGCCGTTACAGGTCTCGGCTGGTGCGTTAATTGGTGGTGGCAAAGCGGTGACAGGTTCATCGACCGGTTCACCATCGACCTTGCGCCAGTTACTGAGATTTGCCGCCCGCAAACAGCTGGCGCCGCAGGTTGAAGTGTTCCCGATGTCGCAGATTAACGAGGCAATTGAACATTTACATGCGGGCCGGGCGCGTTACCGGGTGGTGCTGAAAGCAGATTTTTAATCTGCTTTGAAGCCAAATCTATAATAGATACAATTACTCACGAATAAATTGGGCCGCCTCTGCGGCTGGCCTCGATTGTATAAAAAATGTGTTAGATATTCAGTCTGTTATGGCATATGCTTAACGATGCGCATATATTAATTAGCCAAACCGAATGATTGATGTCAGCGGTTTGATTCAAAAAGTCTGCTAACATGAAAGCAGCTTTGACACGATAAAATGATTTGAGAAAACCTATGAGTAAAGCCTTACCCATTGCTGTTGCTGTAATTTTAGGCGGTGCTGCACTTGTTCCTGTTTATTATGCAACTCAACACCCTGCCACTGTATCCTCAAAAGCATCTGCAAATGCGTCTGCGGTTGAAAAAATCAGCTATGCATTAGGCTATGAAGTTGCCCATCAAACTCCACCAGAGCTGGACATTAACAGCTTTGTGACTGGTGTCCGTGAAGGTCATGCGCGTCAGCAGCCAGCCTATACTGAAGAAGAATTACAAAAGGCCTATGAACAGTTCCAGCAGGAACTGCAACAAAAACAGGCTGATCAGGCCCAGCAGGCACAAACGGCCAGCGATGCCTTCCTGACTGAAAATGCCAAACAGGCAGGGGTACAAACCACCGCGTCAGGTCTGCAATATAAAATTACCCAGCAAGGCAATGGCAAACAGCCAACGGCCAGCTCTGTGGTAAAAGTACACTACACCGGTAAACTGGTCGATGGCAAAGTATTTGACAGCTCGGTTGAGCGTGGTGAACCAATCGAGTTCCCGTTAAACCAGGTGATTCCAGGCTGGACCGAAGGTCTGCAACTGATGAAAGAAGGCTCGAAAGCCACGCTGTATATCCCGTCACAACTGGGTTATGGCGAACAGGGCGTGCCGGGCATGATTCCACCAAACAGCACCTTGATCTTTGATGTTGAGCTGATTGAAGTAAAATAAAAAACAAGGAGAGCCTGGCTCTCCTTCGTTGTTTAGGGACGCATAATATGAAAAAAACGATCACCCTGCTCGGCCTCGCCCTGTGTAGCGCGGCCACACTGGCTCAACCGGTGACCACCAAAAGCTCCACTGAACAGCAGGTGGGCTACAGCTTTGGTTATTTAATGGGGCGCAGCAATGTCGACACCTTAAAAGGTATGGATCTGGATGCCTTTGTGGCGGGTTTAAAAGCCGCCTCACTGGGCCAGCAAGCCAGCCTAAGCGATGAAGACATGGCCCGTATTCTGACCCAGTTCAAAAAGCAGGCCGAAGCCAAACAGCTGATTGAGCTGAAACAGCGCGCTGAAGCCAATGACATGATTGGCAAGGCCTTTCTGGCAGAAAACTCGCGTAAGGATGGGGTGAAAGTCACTTCATCGGGGCTGCAATATCTGGTCTTGCAATCCGGTTCCGGAAAAAAACCGAAGGCCAGCTCCAAAGTACGCGTGCATTATGAAGGCCGCCTGATTGATGGCACCGTGTTTGATAGCTCGATGGCGCGTCAGCAACCGGCTGAATTTCAGGTCACACAAGTCATTCAGGGCTGGACCGAAGGGCTGCAACTGATGCGTGAAGGAGCCAAATACCGCTTCTTTATTCCAGCGAATCTGGGCTATGGCCAGATTGGTTCTGGCGATGCGATTGAACCGAACAGCATCCTGATTTTTGATGTCGAACTGCTGGAAGTGATCAATAAATAAAGATGCTTGTGCTGCTCATGCAGCCTCATCTATCAAAAGTTGCAAACTTACGGGCAAATCCTCGAAAGTATTTATCCTCATCGCATTTGGCATTCCAAACGAAACGAGCACAACCCATCCACTGACTTAAAATCAGCTTTTGATGTTGTGTTGTGTATGCTCTTAATTGGATGCCTGTTAGCAATTGAAAAACCTCTAGGTGTTGAGGTTATTTTAGCTTAAAATAAGGTTAAAGTAAATCTAGTATGAGGATAAGATGTACGAGTGGAGAACAGGTAGATCATGCATTTATAAAAATATTGTTCATTTAGTATTTGTTACAAAATACAGAAGAGATGTATTAACAAAAGACATGCTTTCCTCCCTAAAAGAGATTATGGAAGAAACCTGTTTGCAAATGGATTGTGAGCTTATTGAGTTTAATGGTGAAGATGATCACATCCACCTGCTTGTAAGTGTTCATCCAAAGCACTCAGTTTCCAACCTAGTTGGAAAACTGAAAGGGAAAAGTTCTTATGTTTTAAGGCGTTCATTTTGGGATGAAGTTAAGGAAAAACTATGGGGCAATCACTTTTGGTCGCCTAGTTATTGCGTTGTATCCTGTGGTGGCGCAAGTTTGGATGTAGTGAAAAAATACATTGAAGAACAAAGAATACCAACGTCAGAAAAAAATGCTAAAAAGTCCATGTCATTAAAAAAGAGCTAACTCGCCCTTAAAAGAGCGAGAATGCGCTCTTAGTTTTGTTCAATAAAAGCCCATAAAAAAACCCTTTGAGACTCAACGGCTCAAAGGGTTCTTTTATAGGAGCTGAACATCTTTCGCGTTCAGCTCTCAGTAATTAAGGTTTTAAATGACGCGGTCTAAAACCAGTGGCCAGCAGACCAAGAGCATAAGCTGCCACACCCACCACACACAGCAGTAGTACTTCCAGCACACGCATCCATTGCGATACATCACCGTTATACCAGCTCAAGGCGTACCATAAGGCAGCCACCATCACCGCATTGGCCGTGCCAAACTGGAACAGCAGTTTTTTCCAGTGCCCGCCAAAACGGAAAATATCGCGTTTATGCAAATAGAAATACAGCATACCGGCATTGACCAGCGCGGAACCTGAAGATGCCAGTGCCAGCGCCATGTGCTCGGCTTCCCAGTCAATCAGTTTAAACAGCCCAATAAACACCACGTTTAAAATGGCATTGGCTGCCACCGCCATTAAACCGACCCGAACCGGGGTGCGGGTATCCTGCTGGGCATAAAAGCCCGGAGCAAAAACTTTAATCAGCATAAAGGCAATGACCCCGGCACTCATACATTGCAGGGCCAAGGCCGTCATCTGGGTATCTTCCCAGGTGAACTGGCCGCGCTGGAACAGGGCCTGAATAATTGGGGTCGACAGCATAAACAGTGCAATACTGGCAGGCACACCAGCCAGCACAATAATTTTCGCCGCCCAGTCCATCATGCCACGGAATTTTTCCTGATTCTGCTCGGCATGGCGCGCCGACAAGGATGGTAAAATCACCGTACCAATTGCCACCCCAATCAGGCCCAGCGGCAACTCGGTCATCCGTTCGGCACTGTACAGCCACGATACCGAACCATCCTGCATAAATGACGCCCAGATGGTGTTCAGCAACAGGTTAATCTGGGTCACCGACACCCCAAACAGGGCCGGCAGCATCAGCTTCATGATGCGCTCAACGCCTTCATGCTTGAAGTCGATTTTTGGCGGAATCAGCAGCTTTTTACGCCACAATTCCGGAATCTGGATCGCCAGCTGCAAGGCTCCGGCAATAATCACCGCCCAGCCCAAGGCCATAATCGGCTCGGCCATATACGGCGTTAGCCACAGGGCTCCGGCAATCATGGCCAGATTCAGCAACACCGGTGCAAAGGCCGGCGTGGTAAAGGAGCCATAACTGTTTAAGATGCTGCTGGCAAAAGCGGTCAGCGACATAAACAGCAAATAGGGAATGGTCAGGCGGAACATGTCCGTGGCCAGCGCAAATTTTTCCGGATCACTATGGAAACCCGGCGCATAAACGTACATCACCGCCGGCGCCGCCACCATAGCAGCCAGTGTCAGCAGGCTCATCACCGAGGCCAGACAGCCAAACACCCGGCTAATCAGAATCTGCACTTCGGCATGGGTGCGGCTGGTTTTATATTCGGTCAGAACCGGAATAAAGGCCTGGGAAAATGCCCCTTCAGCAAACAGTCGCCTGAAAAAGTTCGGGATACGAAAGGCCACCACAAAGGTATCGAAATCCTTTCCCGCACCAAACACATTTAATAACACAATATCCCGCACCAGTCCCAACACCCGGGACAGCATGGTCATCGCACTGACAATAAAGGTCGATCGCCAAAGCGCCATCGGAACCACCCAAATAAAAATTTAGCCGCTATTGTAAAGAAACCTAAGCACAAGTTTCGTTATGAATTGATGAAGATGCTGCTTCTATCCTGCTGTTGCAGTCACGCAGTAAAGACCGGAACCGGCTCCAGTCAAAATAAGGTCCCGGATCGGTCTTGCGCCCCGGGGCAATATCGGAATGTCCAGCCAGATGACGCTGGATTTTCGGATAGGCCTGCTGCAAGGCCGACACCACTTCCGCCAGTACCTGATACTGGATCGCTTCAAAGGGCAGATCATCACTGCCTTCCAGTTCAATGCCAATGGAATAATCATTACATTCCGGCTTGGCCAGATAACTGGAACGTCCGGCATGCCAGGCGCGGTCATTGAAATTGACACATTGCAGCACTTCGCCGCTACGCAAAATCAGCAGATGCGCCGAGACCTGCATCCCTTCAATGGTCTGAAAGTAAGGATGCGCCGACCAGTCCAGCCGGTTTTGAAAAAACTGTTCGATATAACCGCCGCCAAACTGTGATGGCGGCAAACTGATATTGTGAATCACCACCAGCTGAATTTCGGTCTGCTGCGGACGCTGGTTAAAATTCGGTGAAGGCACCTGCCGCGCACCTTTTAACTGTCCCTGGATGACCTGAAAAGAAGCCGCCTGCTGCATAGAATGATCCTGATATTTTTTTCAGTATAAAAATTTAGCCCATCCTAAAACTTTCAGCTGAAAATCTCAAATCAGACAAAAAAGCCGCGAAAAAGCGCATCGGGCCAGCCGAACAGTGCTAATATATCGCGCAATTTTCATGGGTAAAGAGATAAGGACAGGCAATGAGCATACCACAATCTTTATTGGAGCAATCTATCCAGATCAATATTCAGCAGGCCCTGCAGGAAGATATTGGCGAGGCAGATATTACCGCTTTACTTACCCCGGAAGATGAACAGGCCACCGCCACCATTATCAGCCGTGAAGACATGGTGCTGGCCGGTCAGCCTTGGGTGAATGCCTTAATCCAGCAGTACGATCCAAGCGTTCAGATTGAATGGCTGAAACAGGATGGTGATCGCGTGGCGGCCAATGAAGCCTTTTTAAAGCTGGCCGGTTCTGCGCGCAGTTTATTGACCGTGGAGCGCCCTGCCCTTAACTTTGTCCAGACCCTATCGGCCGTGGCCACCAAAACCGCCGAATATGTGAAACAGCTCGAGGGCCTGCACACCAAACTGCTGGATACCCGTAAAACCTTGCCGGGTCTGCGGATTGCACAAAAATATGCGGTCACTGTAGGCGGCGGTCAAAACCATCGTCTGGGGCTGTTTGATGCCTTCCTGATTAAAGAAAACCATATTATGGCTGCTGGCGGTATTGCCCAGGCCATTGCCAAAGCCCATCAAATTGCACCGGGCAAACCGGTGGAAGTAGAAGTTGAAACCTGGGATGAGCTGAATCAGGCTCTGGACGCTCAGGCCGATATCGTGATGCTGGATAACTTTAGCCAGCAACAGATGATTGATGCAGTCAAGCATGTTGCCGGTCGCTGCAAACTGGAAGCATCGGGCAATATCACCATTGCCAACCTGCGTGAAGTGGCCAGCACTGGTGTCGATTATATTTCTATGGGCGCTCTGACCAAAGATGTCAAAGCGGTCGATTTATCCATGCGTTTTAATGCTTAATCGCAATTCGATATTTGTCGATAACGAAAAAAGGTGCCTCATGAGGCACCTTTTTTATTCATTTAGGGTGAGTCGATGGCCGCAAGACTTTAATCATCTGCACGGCCGTCGCCATCACGGTCCTGATTCAGCATGGTGCCATCACCATCACGGTCATTGGCCGTATCACACGCGCTTAAACCAAAGGCGCCCATCGCCAGTAAGATCATCAAGTATTTCATGGTACATCCCTCTTTTTTGCTGTTTTAAAAAAATCACTGCGAGTTTTAGTAAGCCATGAAGCTCGGTTTCAGCATGTTGGTTTTTGTTATGAAGATGAATCTGCGCACAGGCGCTGGTTACGTTTGCTTTAATCACAAAAAACGCATCCGGAGATGCGTTTTATAAATATATGGTTCTGATCTTGCAGTGCTTACCAGCCTAAGGCCTGTTGCTGCTTTTTGATCAGTTCCTGAATGCCCTGCTCGGCCATTTCCAGCATGGCATTACATTGCAAACGGGTAAACGGTTTATCTTCAGCAGTGCCCTGAATTTCAATAAATTCACCAGCCTGGGTCATGACCACATTCAGGTCGGTCTGGCAGTTTGAATCTTCTTCATAGCACAGGTCCAGCAATACTTCGTCCTGATACATACCGACAGAAATAGCAGCGACCAGACCTTTTAACGGGTCCTGTTTAATTTTTTTGCTTTCTAGCAGCACATTCATGGCATCGACCAGCGCCACCGCTGCACCGGTGATCGCGGCAGTACGGGTACCACCATCGGCCTGAATTACATCACAGTCAATGGTAATGGTATTTTCACCAAGTTTTTTCAGATCGACCATGGCACGCAGGCTGCGGCCAATTAAACGCTGGATTTCCTGAGTACGGCCGCTCTGTTTACCCCGTGCCGCTTCACGGTCACTACGCGTATGGGTAGAACGTGGCAACATGCCATATTCTGCAGTTACCCAGCCTTGGCCTTTGCCTTTTAAAAAGCGCGGTACCGAGTTATCAATACTGGCAGTACACAGCACTTTGGTATGACCAAATTCAACCAAGACAGAACCTTCCGCATAACGTGTGTAATTACGGGTAATTTTGACATCACGCAATTGATCTAGGGTACGTTGGTCGATACGCATAAGTTGTCCTTATTTTGACTCAAATAAATTGTCGGCCAGTATAGCAGATGCAAGCGCACAGGTTTTGTCCCCGGGTCGGCTTTACACAATCTTGCCACAGAAAAGCGGGCCCTGCACAGTCAATACGGCAGCATGGCTGCTGCCCGGACCGATTCTGCTCTATAATAGCTATACAGATGAATTTTTAAACAGTATCAGGGATGTGACATGTCGATTCGGGAAGAACGTAAGCAGCAAAGTCGTCAGGCCATTTTAGATGCGGCCCTGACCTTAAGTACTGCCGAGCGCTCTTTTAGCAGCATCAGCTTAAGGGAAATTTCCCGCCATGTCGGGCTGGTGCCGACGGCGTTCTACCGGCATTTTCAGGATATGGATGAACTCGGCGCAGAACTGGTCGATCAGGTGGCGCTGCATTTAAAAAGTATTCTGCATCAGCTGGGTCAGGCCTATTTATATCTGCCCAATGCCAAAACCCGCACCAGCGTTGAACTGTTTTTTCAGGCGGTGGATCAGCATCCGCAGCAATGGATTTTTTTAATTGCCGAGCGTTGGGGCGGCTCGGCCACGGTGCGTCAGGCCATTGCCCGGGAAATCGAGTTTTTAATTGATGATTTTGCCAATGATCTGAAACGGGTAGAAAGCGTGCAGCATTTTGAACATCCGGAAGATTTTAAAGTACTGGCCAATATTTTAATTAACCTGTCCTTTAACTGGGCCATGAGCTGGATCGGCCTCAGTCGCCAGTTTGAAGGCGAGGCTTTAAGTCAGCAGCAGCACCAGTTTACCGAGCAGACCATTATCCAGGTGCAATTGCTGTTTCGTGGTATCAGCCATTGGGAGCGACCAAACATCACAATGCATGAAACCGCAGCACTAAAAAACCCGCTTTAAACAGCGGGTTTTTAACATCATGTTGGGCTTTTATTTGGCTTTACGTTCTTTATCGACCAGGTAGTTCACCACCTGAATCACTTTGCCGTTATCGCCCGACACCACATATTTACCATTAACCACCACTGCCGGCACACCGGTCAGCTGGTATTGGCGCGCCAGTTTATTGGCCTGTGCCACTTTAGAGGTAATCGCAAAAGAGTTAAACATGCTGTTGAACTTGGCTTCAGGAATACCGTATTTGACAAAGAATTTGGCCTGGGATTTCTGGTCAAAAATCTGCTGGCCTTTGTCATGAATGGCATGGAATAACGGCAAGTGGGTACGTTTACGGACGCCCAGTGCTTCCGACACATAATAGCCGCGCGCATTCATTTCCCAGACCTGGTTCATGGCAGCCGGAGTACGCACGAAGTTCACATCTTTTGGCAGCTTACGCAGCCAGGCTTGCATATGCGGCTCCAAGGTAAAGCAGTGGCCACAGCCATACCAGAAGAATTCACGGACTTCAATTTTACCCGGCACATCGACTTTGCCCGGATTGGCCAGTACGCGATAGTCTTGGCCTTCAACAAAATTGGCCGCCCATGCGCCACCTGAAATTGCAAACATTGCGGTTGCAAGGCTACCCAAAAGAAACTTTTTCATTGAACTTATTGTCCTCATAAATCGTTATGATTAGCTTATGCGAACACTATAAATCAATTATGCCGTTTTCGTTTTGCTTCTGTGAACTTTTTTACGGCTTTTATCGCTTTTTCCAGAATAAACGCTACACTAAACAGCATAGACTTTTTGAAATCATAATAACTTGATTGAGGTGACACCAATGTCGCAACTGAATGTTGATCCGCAAGAAATTGCCAAATTTGAAGCATTCGCAGCTATATGGTGGGATCAGCATTCTGAGTTCCGCCCTTTGCATCAAATTAACCCGCTCCGTTTAAACTGGATTGATGAACATTCAGGCGGACTGGCTGGCAAAAAAGTGCTGGATGTCGGTTGTGGCGGCGGCATTCTTTCGGAAAGCATGGCGCGCCGTGGTGCCGATGTACTCGGGATTGATATGGGTGAGGCGCCACTAAATGTCGCGCGTTTACATGCCCAGCAGGAAGGCGTCGAAAATATTGAATATCGCCAGATTCCGGTCGAGCAACTGGCAGAAGAACAGGCTGGCCAGTACGATGTGGTGACCTGTATGGAAATGCTGGAGCATGTACCCGATCCAGCCTCAATTATTCAGGCCTGCCAGAAGCTGGTCAAACCGGGCGGCCATGTGTTCTTCTCGACCATTAACCGTAATCCGAAAGCCTATTTATTTGCAATTATTGGCGCGGAATATGTGCTGCGCATGCTGGCCAAAGGCACGCATGACTATCATAAATTTATCAAGCCGTCCGAACTGGCACACGATATTCGCAATGCCGGCCTGAAACTGAAAGATATGACCGGTTTGCACTATAACCCACTGACCAAACGCTACTGGCTGGCGCCCAATGTTGATGTTAACTATATGGTGCATACCCTGAATGAAGGTGGCCAATGAAAGCGGTTTTATTTGACCTCGACGGCACCTTAATTGATACCGCGGCTGACTTTATCCGCATTATTCAGGACATGTGCCGCGATAAAGGCTGTGACATTGTCGCTGCCGAGCAGATTCGCACCCAGGTCTCTGAAGGCGCACGCGCCATGGTCAAGCTGGTGTATCCGGAACTGGAAGTGGAAGACCCGGTCTTTTTAGGCCATCGCCAGCGCTTTTTAGACCTTTACGGCGCCGATATTGCGGTAGAAACCGACCTGTTTGAAGGCATGTATCCGCTGCTGGAACAGCTGGAACAGCAGCAGATTCCTTGGGGCATTGTCACCAACAAGCCACGCTGGCTCAGTGAAGCGCTGTTAAAAGCCCTGAACCTGACCGAACGCTGTGCGGTACTGGTCTGCCCGGAAGATGTCAGCAAGACCAAGCCCGATCCGGAACCGATGTATCTGGCCGCAGCACAGCTGGGACTGGAACCACAGCAGTGTATTTATGTCGGCGATCATCCACGTGATATTGATGCCGGACGCAATGCCAGCATGTACACCATTTTAGCCGCCTATGGCTATTTACCCTTACAACACAAAGATGACTTAACAGCCTGGCAGGCAGACTGTATAGTGAATAATGTCACAGAATTACATCAGGTCTTACACCAGATGCTGTCACAGCAACAACAACATTCAATCACTTCATAATTACAGCAAAAAAACGGAGGTCGATCATGAAATATTCAGAATATCAACCTCGCCCTGATCTGCTCAAAGATCGCGTGATCCTGATTACAGGTGCGGGCGACGGTATTGGACGTGCAGCCGCGATCAGCTTTGCACTGCACGGCGCAACCGTTGTCCTGCATGGTCGCACCCTGAATAAACTGGAAGTCATCTATGATGAAATTGAAGGTTTAGGCGCACCGCAGCCAGCCATTCTTCCGCTACAGCTGTCCAGTGCGTCATCGCGTGATTATGAATTGCTGGTCGATACGCTCGACAAGCAGTTTGGCCGTCTGGATGGCATTTTGCACAATGCCGGCATTCTGGGTGAGCGGACCGAACTGGTGCATTATCCGGCCGATGTCTGGGATGATGTGATGGCCGTCAACCTGCGTGCGCCCTTTGTTATGACCCAGGAACTGCTGCCTTTACTGGAAAAATCGGCACATGCTTCGGTGGTGTTTGCCAGCTCGGGCGTCGGTCGTGAAGTGCGTAAGCGCTGGGGCGCTTATTCGGTGTCTAAAATTGCCATTGAAGCGGTCAGCAAACTGTTTGCCCAGGAAAATGTGCATCCGAATATCCGTTATAACTGTATTAATCCGGGCGCGACCCGCACCGCCATGCGTGCCAAGGCCTATCCGGATGAAGATCCGAAAACCTTGCCGACACCAGAATTAATCATGCCGGCCTATTTATATTTAATGGGCGATGACAGCCTGCACATGAACGGCCAGAGTATTGATGCGCAGGACTAATGCCCTTGCTGTATCCATGAAGGAAGCCCTGTGCTTCCTTTTTTATGCGCGTCCATAAAGCTGTAATTGCTCCCCTTTACGTAAATATATCGGTTTGGGCTTAAGTCGGCTTGAATTTCAGCAAAATTTGCCGATACTAAAGCCCTGTTTCTGATTATCCCGAGATACCCATGTCTGACTTTAGCAATATCACAGTAACGACCCATGAAGATGGCATGGTGTCTTTATTGATTAATGGTCAAGCCATTTCTGAAAAATACGGCATGAAATTTGAAGCCAGTATTCTCGATGAACTGCAGGCACTCGAGGCCGGGCAAAACCTGAAACTGTTTGACCAGTTTATCTTTTCGCATACCGATCTGAACTTTGAACATCACTACAGCTATGTCACCGGTATTTATAAACAGGCCGAGGACTATGCCGTCTATAAAAACTTTGTCTACCGGATTCTGGTCGATGGCCAAGCCCCGGTCGAGCATGTGATTACCAAACAGGGCCAGCCAATGAGCGCCGAAGATGTACGCGAATTTATTCAGGCGCATATCCAGAAGTCACTGACCGACTATACCGACCTGAAATATGCCTACTAAGCACATGCTTGAATCCAGGACCTGCGGGTCCTTTTTTATGCGCTGCTAAATTTTATACACTACCAGACCATAAATCGTATTTTTAAATCATTTTTATAAAATTATTCGGTTTTTCAAATTAAAACATCCGGCCTATACTGCTACTCAACCGCAATGAATCAATGAAAGGAGCAGCACATGGCCGACCAGCAACGTAAAAATGACATTATCCGTTCCATTGAACACTTACAACTGCCCGCCAGCTTATTGGCCGTACTTGAAGATGGCCAGCAGGCCGAATGTCTGGCCCATGCCATCGACTCCTTGCAGGACTTAAGCCAGCAATGGAACTGACTGCGGGCAGAATCCCGGAAATACGGGCTAGGCTTTTTGCGCCCAATGTTGTATAACCAGTTCACGTGACAACAGACAAGTCTTTCATCATCTGTTACTTTTCCAGCATAATATCCAAAATATCTCTGCTTTCGATAAAGAATTAACGATCTTTCTTCACAGTTTCTCTGCATTTTTTTCGTACAGTAAGACACAGTGAAATAAAAGACGATAAACGAGGTTTTTTCACATGAAAAAGATAGTGACAGTTATGGCGATCTCTTTCAGTGCGTTGCTGGCCAGCGGGATCACTGCGGCTGCACCTCAGTTTGACAATCCGGGACGCGGCTATGAACAGTCACGTCAGCACGGTCAGGGCAAAAAACATCGTGAATATCGTGAATCGAAAGAGGTTTATGAAAAACGCCGCCAGCGTGAAGAACGTGGCTATCAGCGTTTACAGCAGCATAAATGGCAAACCGGTTATGTGATGCCGCAGCATTATCGTGGCAATGGCTACAAAGTCGAATATAAAGAGCATAACCTGCCTAAACCGGACCGTAAGCAGCAATGGTATAAGGTCAATAATGACTATATTCTGGTCAATGCCGATACCCACAGTATTCTTAAAATCCTGTCTTTCTAAGCTGCACTCCGACAGTTTCAGTCCCACTCCTCGGTTGCCCAAACATCGGTTTGGGCTTTTTTATATCGGCAATTCTTTAAGCTGCTATTTTGGCTGTAGGGCAGATGCTAGCCGGCTTTCAGGCTCTCCGCTTTTTCTTCATGATTTTCACAATTCATCTCAATTGCTCTCATCCTTTATCTCAACTTTCTGGTTAATTTGGACGTATTCCAGAGATATACAGTTTGACTCAAAGGTGAGCGTCATGAAAAAAGTATTAACCACCATTGCCCTGTCTTTAAGTGCGTTTATGGCTACTACAGCCATGGCTGCGCCTGATCATCGTGATCATGACCGTCGTGCGGCAACCCACTACAAACATCAGGATAGCCGTTGGGACCGTGATCATAAACGTCCGGTTGTGCGCGTAAATCCGAGCCGTGACTGGCGTGTGGGCCAGACCTTACCGCGTGCCTATGACCAGTCCCGTTATAAAGTCAGTGACCGCGAAGCGCGTCGTTTACCAAACACCGGCCGTTATCAGCAGTGGTACAAAATTAATGGCGATTACGTGATGATCAACGAACGTACCAACCGGATTATTCGCATTATGGGCTAAGGGTTTCGTCTCATTTTCCCTTCCCTCTTTACACCTGAACCACCCCGTTCAGGTGTTTTTTTATTTTTTCAGCTTACGCCCCGGTATTTTTTGATTAGAATCCGCTATAAGACTTTTGCTTGATTGAGACCGGCATGCACCTGAATTCTACCGAAACATCACACAGCACAACTTTGCAATATGTGCACTGGTTTCGACATTCTGCGCCTTATATCAATGCCCATCGCAACAAAACCTTTGTGCTGATGTTTGATGGTGAAGCGGTCCTGCATGACAATTTCCAGCATATTATTCACGATATTGCCCTGCTGCATTCACTGGGTATCCGGCTGGTGCTGGTGCATGGTGCCCGCCCGCAGATTAACCAGAATTTACAGGCCAGCCAGATCGACACCCCGTTTCATCAGCAGCGCCGCATTACCACCCGCGAATCGTTAAGCTGTGTCATGAATGCGGTCGGTTCAATTCGCCTGCAGATTGAAGCCCTGCTGTCGATGGGACTGGCCAACTCGCCTATGTACGGCGCCCGCATTGATGTGGTCTCGGGTAATTTTATTACCGCCAAACCCTATGGTATTCGTGATGGGGTTGATTTCCAGCTGACCGGCGAAGTGCGCAGTGTCGATACCGATGCCATTCAGCGTCATCTGGACAATCATAATATTGTCGTACTCGGCCCGACCGGCTATTCCACGACGGGCGAAGTGTTTAATTTACTGGCTGAAGAAGTCGCCACCAAAACCGCGATTCGCCTGCAAGCCGACAAGCTGATTTTCTTGGGCAAACAGCAGGGTTTACTGAATGAACAGGGTCAGCTGCAACGTGAAATCCGCCCATCCCAGCTCAATCATTATATTGGTCGGTATCAGGCCAGCCAGCCGGAAATGGCCCTGCATTTACGCGGTGCACAGGATGCTGCCACTCAGGGCGTCAATCGCGTACATCTGATTTCCTATGCCTCTGATGGCGCACTACTGGAAGAGCTGTTTACCCGCGATGGTGCCGGTACCATGATTACCGATGCCCATTATGAAGAAGTGCGCACCGCCAATATTCAGGATGTCGGCGGTCTCATCAGCCTGCTGCGCCCGCTGGAAGAAGAAGGTGTGCTGGTCTACCGTTCGCGGGAACGGCTGGAAAATGAAATTGAACAGTTTGCGGTGATTGAACGTGATGGCACCATTCTGGCCTGTGCGGCGCTGTATCCGCTACCGGTCAGCGACAATGAACTGCGCTCGGCGGAAATTGCCTGCGTGGCGGTACATCCGGCCTATCGTAAATCCAATCGTGGCAGCCAGATTCTGCATTATCTGGAAGATAAAGCCCGTAGCCTTGGTATTCAGCAGCTGTTTATTCTGACCACCCGTACTGCGCACTGGTTTCTGGAACAGGGCTTTGAGCCGGCCAGTGTCGATGACTTACCCAATGCCCGCCAAGCCTTATACAACTACCAGCGTAATTCACTGGTCTGTAAAAAGTCACTCACCTAGTCTGTTCAAGGCCGGCTTTAGCTCAATTTGACATATGCTTATCTGCAGCCGGCCCAATTCTGCTGCATCTTACATTAGCAGGAATGGGCATAAGCTTATTCCTGCGCCTTCAATTCCATAAAAATATTTTAAATACAACAATTTAACACTTAAGATTTTAATAGATTATCCATTTTATAAATCAGATTTATGTATAAGATTTGCACATCTTTATTTATCTTTTTTCCTGATTAGAAATTCCTGATTTGTTATTTTTTTCGAAAAAGAAAAATCTTTAAGGTAGCTCTCATTCTCCACTTTTGAATTTTTTAATTTCCGAGAGCAGGTATTTTCATGAGCAGCCTACGCCGTATTTTTTCAACCCAAAGCGCTATTTTATCTGCCGTGGTGGCGGGTGCCATGTTCATGACCGCCTGTAGCAGCCCCAAAGACGCCGAGAATATTACCCTGAATATCGGCTTCCAGAAATACGGCATTTTACCGATTGTCAAAGAGCGCGGTGAACTGGAGCAGGCCCTAAAAGCCCAGGGTGTACAGGTGAAATGGGTAGAATTTCCAGCCGGTCCGCAATTATTGGAAGGTTTAAATGTCGGCAGTGTGGCCTTTGGTGAAGCCGGCGAAGCACCGCCCATTTTTGCGCAGGCAGCCAATTCCAAACTGGTCTATGTGGCCAACCAGCCTAAAGCGCCGCTAGCTGAGGCCTTAATTGTGCCTAAAGATTCGGCCATTCAGTCGGTGCAGGATCTAAAAGGCAAACGCATTGCTCTGAACAAAGGCTCCAATGTGCATTATCTGCTGCTGAAGCTGTTAGCAGCCAACCAGCTTAGCCTGCACGATATTCAAGTGGTGTATTTACCCCCATCCGATGCCCGCGCAGCCTTTGAACGTGGTTCGGTGGATGCCTGGGTGATCTGGGATCCGTTCTTTGCCGCAGCCGAACACCAGATTGGCGCACGGGTCATTGCCACCGGCGAAAATCTGGTCAGCAACCATCAGTTCTATCTGGCGGATCGTCAGTTTGCCGAACAGCATCCGCAGGTTCTAGACACCGTGGTGCAAAGCTTGAACAGCACCACGCAATGGGTGGCCCAGCATCAGGATGAAGCGGCTCAACTGCTGCAAAAACCGACCGGCCTGGATGTCGAGGTCTTAAAAACTTCAATTTCCCGTATGGGCTTTGGCGTACAGGCCATCTCTAGTGACGTGGCCAAAGAACAGCAATATGTAGCTGATGCCTTTTATCAGCAAAAGCTGATTCCACAGCAAATTCAGATTCAGGCGGCCCTGCTGAATACGCAGTCGACACAACAAGAATGAGGAATAAAAGATGCGTAAATTAACAACCTGGGCGCTGCTGGGCATTTCCACGCTGGGACTGGGTCTCAGCGGCTGCCAGAAACCGGAAGCCCACAAGGCGGTAACAGACAACAACTCAACTGAACAGGCGGTGAAAACCATTTCTATTGGCTACCAGAAATCTTCCTTAAATTTACTGGTGGCACGTGATGAAAAACTGCTGGAACAGCAGTTCCCACGAGCCAAAATTGAATGGAAAGAATTTCCGGCCGGACCCCAAATGCTGGAAGCCCTGGCCGTTGGCGCAGTCGATTATGGTTCAGTGGGGAATACCCCGCCCATTTTTGCCCAGGCGGCTGGCAAGGAGCTGAACTATGTCGGCTATGAAGTCTATGCCGACCATTCGCTGGCCTTAGTGGTGCCGCAGCAAAGTGCCATACAGACCCTGCAGGATTTAAAAGGCAAACGTATTGCCCTGCAAAAAGGCTCCAATGCCCATGAATTTCTGGCCAAAGTGCTGGCCAAAGCCAACTTGAACTGGTCAGATATTCAGCCAATCTGGCTGCCACCGGCCGATGCACGTGCTGCCTTTGACAAGCAGTCGATTGATGCCTGGGCCATCTGGGACCCGTTCCTGTCTGCGGCTGAACTGCATGGACAGGCCCGCCCGCTGATCAAGACCGGTGAGTTTGACCAGACCTATTCGTTTTATGTGGCCAATCCCAAATTTATTGCCGCACATCCACAGGCCACCACCGGCTTTCTGACGGCCCTGAATGCCGCGGATCAGTGGATTGTTAAACACCAGTCTCAGGCCCTAGAAATTTATCAGAAAAATACCGGCCTGGACCCGGCGGTCGCCAAAAACGCCTTTGACCGCCGCCTGAAACCATCACCGATTCAAAGCTTAAATCCGACGGTCATTCAGGCTCAGCAGAAAATTGCTGACCAGTTCTATCAGCTCAAGCTGATTCCAAAACCGATTGAGGTCCAGCCCATTGTCTGGACGGCTCCAACTGCAGATTGATGACCGAGTAATCCCATTGAAATAAAGGACGATAATATGAAAATTTTCTGGTTTATTCCCACCCATGGTGACAGCCGCTATTTAGGTACCAGCAAAGGTGGCCGTCAGGTCGATCATGCCTATATGAAACAGATTGCAGTGGCAGTGGACAATTTAGGTTATGAAGGTGTGCTGATTCCAACCGGCCGTTCTTGCGAAGATCCGTGGATTACTGCAGCCAGTTTAATTGATGCGACCCAGAACCTGAAATTTCTGGTGGCCTTGCGTCCAGGCGTGACCACACCAGCCTTAGCAGCGCGTATGGCGGCGACGTTTGACCGTTTATCTGGCGGCCGGGTGTTACTGAATCTGGTCACGGGCGGTGATGAACAGGAACTGAAAGGTGATGGTGTCTATGAAGATCATGCCACGCGTTATCAAACGGCTGCGGAATACACCACCATCTGGCGTGAAATTTTAACCCGCTCGCATACAGGTGAATCGTTCAGCTTCCACGGCGAACGCTTACAGGTCGATGAAGCCAAGCTGCTCTATCCACCAGTCCAGCAACCATATCCACCGCTCTGGTTTGGTGGCTCTTCCGATGCAGCCATTGAGCTGGCCACCGATCAGGTCGACACCTATTTAACCTGGGGCGAACCGCCGGCAGCAGTAAAAGAAAAAATTGAAACGGTACGTGCCAAAGCCGCGGCCAAAGGCCGCAGTCTAAACTATGGCATCCGTCTGCATGTGATTGTACGTGAAACCAATAAAGAAGCCTGGCAAGCAGCCAACGCGCTGATCCAGTATGTCGATGATGCCACCATTGCCGCAGCACAGGCCAAGTTTAAAGCGATGGATTCCGTCGGTCAGCGCCGTATGGCTGAACTGCACAATGGCGATCGCAGCAAACTGGAAGTCTCCCCAAATCTTTGGGCAGGCGTAGGCCTGGTACGTGGTGGAGCCGGTACGGCACTGGTCGGTGACCCTGAAACAGTGGCGGCCCGTATTCAGGAATATGCCGACCTGGGTATTAGCACCTTTATTTTCTCCGGCTATCCGCATCTGGAAGAATCCATCCGTTTTGCCGAACTGGTGTTCCCGCTGTTGCCGCTGGAAACCCGCAAGAAACTGGCACAACCGAATTTGACCGGTCCTTTTGGGGAAATTGTTGCGAATAACTATGTCGCCGCAGACAGCCAGGCGAGCAAACAGCTGAAGGAGCCGGCCTGATGAGTAAAACCATTTCCCTGGAGCAGCTGGCAGAGGCCAAAGTTTCACGTGGAACATCATTTGGGCAGCGGATGCTGCCCTGGCTGGTGCCATTATTACTGATTGCTTTCTGGCAACTGGCCTCAAGTACCGGCCTGCTGGAAAGCCGGATTTTACCGGCACCAACGGCAGTGGTTAGTGCCTTCTGGGGCTTACTGGTCAGTGGCGAGCTGTGGCAGCACGTTCAGGTCAGTGCCGGACGTGCCCTCCTCGGCTTGTTGATTGGCGGTGGTTTGGGCCTGCTGCTTGGCCTGTTAAATGGCTCCTCCAAAACCGCCTCGACCCTGCTGGATACCACCTTGCAGATGATTCGTAATATTCCGGCTTTGGCGCTGATTCCGCTGGTGATTCTCTGGTTCGGGATTGATGAAACAGCCAAATTATTTCTGGTTGCGATTGGCGTGTTCTTTCCCATTTACATTAATACCTATCATGGCATTCGCTCGGTCGATCCACAGCTGATTGAAATGGGCAAAAGCTACGGCCTGAGCCGCTGGCAACTGTATAAGGAAATTATCTTGCCGGGTGCAATGCCTTCAATTCTGGTTGGACTGCGCTTTTCTTTAGGTCTGGTCTGGGTACTGCTGATTGTGGCCGAAACCATCTCCGCCCAGTCCGGGATTGGCTATATGACTATGAACGCGCGTGAGTTTTTACAGACCGATATCGTGCTGGTTGGCATCCTGCTGTATGCCCTGCTGGGTAAACTGGCCGACGTACTGGCCGTGGCTTTGGAACGCTATTTACTGCGCTGGCATGCCGGCTACCAGAAATAAGGAGTGAGCGAAGATGAGTAATTTAATTGCTGGCTTGCATGCCGAGCACAGCAGCCCGAAACTGCGCAGCAATCCGGATATTCAGCCGCAGGCGGTGGCAGGTGCGGAAATCCTGATTGAACAGTTACACAAGTTTTATGGTTCGGTGAAGGTGCTGCAAGACCTGGATCTGCATATTCAGCCGGGCGAATTTCTGGCCATTGTCGGACGCAGTGGCTGTGGCAAAAGCACCCTGCTGCGTTTAATTGCCGATCTGGAAAAACCAAGCTACGGCGAAATCAAATTTAAGTCGGCACGGCATATCCGCGAAGGCATTACCTCGGATGATATCCGGGTGATGTTTCAGGACCCACGTCTGCTGCCGTGGCGCAGCATCGAGCAGAATGTGCAGCTCGGTCTGGGCAAAGACCAGTACGCACATACCAGTGCATTGCTGGAAAAAGTTGGCCTGAAAGACAAAGCCGGACTGTGGCCCTCGCAACTGTCTGGCGGTCAGCGACAACGTACCGCGTTGGTACGTGCCCTGTCGCATCAACCGCGGATTTTATTGCTGGATGAACCCTTGGGCGCACTGGATGCCCTGACCCGTCTGGAAATGCAGAAGCTGATTGAACGGCTCTGGACCGAACAGGGCTTTACTGCCATTTTAGTCACCCATGATGTCAGTGAAGCGGTACAGCTGGCCGACCGGATTATTCTGCTCGATCGTGGTCATATTGCCAAAACCTTTCAGGTCAATTTACCGCGCCCGCGGCAAAAAAGTATTGCCTTTGCCGAACTGGAGCAGCAGGTGCTAGATGCAGTCTTGGCCACATGAGGATTAATTTTGGTCTGAGCCTGCCCCCGCAGCTTTACCCTTAAATTCCGGCTCAATTTAAGGGTAAAACTTCATCTCGGTTTATGAAACTTTTGTGACATAGGCCCGAATAGATGCAGGATTATTTCTATAAACTATGTCTTATATTTTGATTTAAAATAAAAGAATAAAAAATCTTTGAAATCAAGCCTTCAGTTATATTTTTTAACAGACTCAAAAAGTGTGCTTTATAGGGCTTAAATTTAACAATCCTGGGGAAATTATTAGTTAATCTACAAAATTCTGCTGCATTTATCATAATTTGCAATAGACGAGGATGCACAAAACTGATGATTTGACGTACAATTCGTGATTCCCCCTTTTCATTGTTTTTTAATTGCTAATGGAACAAAAAAAGAGTACTCAAAAACGACATCAGTTGCTGAACGCAGCACTCGACGTATTTTCCTTATACGGTTTTAATGGGGCGAGCTTAGATGAAATCGCTCAGATTGCAGAAATGCATAAGTCGAATATTTTCTATTACTATGAAAATAAAGAAGCGTTATATGTAGAAGTGCTGACCACTGTATTACAGAAATGGCTGGCGCCACTGCAAATGCTGGAAGCCGAGCTTGAACCTGAAGAAGCGATCACCAACTACTTATTGCAAAAGATTGAAGTGTCTCGCACCCAGCCAAAAGCTTCACGCCTGTTTGCGCTGGAAGTGATTCAGGGTGCCCCGCATATTCTGGACATCCTGAAAGGTCCGCTGAAAAAACTGGTCAAGCGTAAAGCCAAAGTCATCAGCAACTGGCAGGAACAAGGCAAAATCTCCAAAGATATTGACCCTGAACTGCTGATTCTGAATATTTGGGCCCTGACCCAGAACTATGCAGACTTCGCGACGCAAATGGAAATGGTCACCGGCAAAACCCTGCGCAACCGCAGCATGCAGCAGCGCATTATCCAACATACCGTGCATCTGATGCTTTATGGTATTGTGCCGCGTCCAGAACTGAATACTGCACCTCCCTCAGAATCAATCGACGATTGAGCATGATTTTGGCATACGACCATAGTTTGCTATGGTCGCCGAACTAAAAACCACTCTGCTGATATAACGACAATAATTTTTTCGCCCCCAGCAACAGATTTTCTTCCCAGTCCAGATGTGCCGTATCGTTGGCGCCATCGGTAATATATTTGACGGAAATCAGCCGTACATCCAGTTTTTTACAGACTTTGGCCAGCGCATAGCCTTCCATATCCACCAGATTACAGGCCACTTTCGGTGTACCAGTTTCAAAGCTGTCACCGGTGCCACAAATACCAGCCGGTAAATGGGAAAAATGCTGCGGCAAATGAATTTCCGCCGGATGATCGTCATCCATGGGCGTCACTCCGACCTGAAAACCCAACGGTGATACATCCATATCACGCTGCACAAACTGGGTCACTTCTACCAGCTCATGTGCATTAAAATAGGAGCTGCCGGCCGTACCTAAATTTAACAGGGTTTTACAGCCAGTTTTCTGAATTACCTCAAAGGCTTTAAAGGCAGCATTAATCTTGCCAATACCACTGTAATGCACCTCGATGCCGGCCTGCTCAAACAGACCTTTGGATTCACTCGGCAATGCCATAATTAAGGCCAGATCCGACATTATTGCTTCTCTACCACAGTTGCAGGGAGCCACATTAGAAAGCAAAAGACAGAAAAATAAAAGCCATCCCTGAAATGACAGGTCTTCCAACGACTCCACTTTTTTCATATCTATGCAGCTTTTCAGTGCTGGCCGCGCGTTTCAATTTTCATTCGCTCCTGTTGACATCCTCACCCACCTGAAAGGAGGGAGATTCCTACTGCTAGACGCTTATGCCCAAGCGCAAGTATGTTCTTGGCGGAGTTTAAATCGCGTTGATTTACACTTCCGCATTCACATTCCCATACTCTTATTCGCAAATCTGCTCTACCTCTCGGACTGCTTGCGGTGATTGCACCGCAGCTCGAACAGGTTTGGGTTGTGAATCTCTCGTTGACTTCCTCAAACATGACCCCTGCGTTCTCGCATTTATACTTGAGCATGGTTTTGAGTGCTGAAAAGCCTGTATCTAAAACAGATTTCGCCATTTTAGTTTTTACAAGTTTGTTCGCACTTAGATCACCAACGACAATCAGTGCATTGTCTTTCACCAGCTGGGTGCTAGCCTTGTGCAAATGGTCTTTACGACAGTTTGCAATCTTGGCGTGTAATGCACGGACACGCTTTTTATTTCTCGCTCTCTGAGCAATCCCTAATTTCTCTTCATATTGATGGTAGAACTTGGGATTGGAAATGATCGTACCATCTGAACAAGTAGCAATATCTTTTAAGCCTAGATCAATGCCCACGGCTTTTGTGGCGGTAGGTTTGTCTTGTTTGGGTGAATCAACCACTAAGCAGACATACCAACGTCCACGACTATCCTCTACAAATGAGCCTGTTTTAATGCTGTATTTCGATAGTCCGTAACTATCCCATAGCTTGAATTGATGCTTGCCATACTGAACGTATCCATCGGCATATTTAATAGCGACCTTTTTAAAGGGTATCCAACCTAGTGATCTTCTTGCTGATTTCTTATTACTGACACGCCATCTCAATTTTGATTTTTTGAACTGTTTTCTGCGAGTGACCAATTCTTCTGTTACAGCCTGAATGGTTTGGCTATGAAGATTACATTCCTTTGATGCGCCTTTCGTGTATTTAGCAATATCGTATGCTGAAAAGAATTGTTGTTTGCGCTGTAGGTGTTTGAAACACAAATCATTGACATAGTTCCAGACAAAATTAACTTCAGATGCCAATTGGTCTAGCACCTTTGTGTGACTGTCTTTTATGCGTAATTTAAGTGTTTTCATGGGCTTATATTAGCTCATATCAGGCTTAAAATATTGGTTTTTAGTAATTAAACGACATTTCATGTCGTGTCGCTTATATCTCTGACCTGAAAGACAGAGTTTTACGCTCCATTTGATAAAAACCCGCCAGTGCTGTGGCACCGGTCAAAAATGAGCAAGAAAAATTTTGCATAAAAACAGAACAACAAGACGAATGTGTGAGAATATGGCAATATATAGCCTTTCTTAATGTATAACGTCATTCTTTGCCCATGCAGCTCCTCCGTCTGAATGCTTTAGCGCCTGATTTTCAACTGGAAAAAACTGCCGTTACCATTGGTAATTTTGACGGCGTGCATTTGGGACATCAGGCCATGATTGCCCAGCTAAAACAGCTGGCAGCAGCCCAGCAGCTGAAAACCCTGGTGATGATTTTCGAGCCACAGCCGCTGGAATTTTTTAAAGGCTATGAAGCGCCGCCACGCATCAGCTCCTTAAGAGAAAAAGTCGAATACTTAACCGAGCTGGGTGTAGACTATATTGCAGTCGCCAAATTTGATAATTATTTCCGCAGCTTAAGCGCCGAAGCCTTTGCCGACATACTCAAATATAAACTCAATGCCCACAGTCTGGTGCTGGGTGATGACTTCCATTTTGGCAAAAACCGTCAGGGCAATAGCGAGTTTTTGCAGCAATACGGCTTTCAGGTCACCAACTTAAACACTATTCTGGCCGATGGTGAACGGGTCAGCTCGACCCGGATCCGTCAGACCTTGCAGGCCGGCAATTTAGCGCTGGCAGCCAAATTGCTGGGGCGCCCGTATAGCATTACTGGCCGGGTACAATACGGCGACCAGATTGGCCGGACCATTGATTTTCCAACCATTAATGTCCGTCTGAACCGGCATAAACCCTGCCTGAACGGGATTTATGGCGTGGAAGTGCTCTGTGAAACTGAATCCTTACAAGCCAAAGTTCAGGCAGAGAATCCGAACCAGCCGGGAATTGCCGGCTATGACCCGACCGCGCTGTTTGGCGCCGGTCATGTCGGCACCCGACCAGCCATCAAACAGGACCATCCGGAATGGCGATTAGAAGTACATTTCCCCGAGGTTTCTGCTAATCTGTATGGCCTGTTAATGCGGGTGACGTTCTTAAACTATTTACATGGCGAAAAGGACTATCCTTCGCTTGAAGCCTTAAAAGCTGGAATTGATGATGATGTGGAGAAACTGCTTGAGTTTCGCCGCAGCACCCCAAAATTCCCTTTTGAATAACTCACATTTTTACTGTAAAACGTGTCAGTCAAATGGCTGATTAAATTGGAAGACAACTTGCATGAGCGATAAGCAAACTCCTGAAAATGCAGTGGACTATAAAGCCACACTGAACCTCCCAGGTACTGACTTTGCAATGAAAGCAAACCTCGCAGTACGTGAAGCGAAATGGTTAGAAGAGTGGTATGCCGATGACATTTATCAGCAGATTCGTGCATCGCGTATCGGCAAGAAAAAATATGTGCTTCATGACGGCCCTCCGTATGCCAATGGTCAAATCCACCTTGGTCACGCGGTCAACAAGGTCCTGAAAGACATCATCATTAAAAGTCGTGTCATGGACGGTTTTGACGCGCCATATGTGCCAGGCTGGGACTGTCACGGTCTTCCAATTGAACTGAAAGTTGAAGAAAAAGTTGGCAAAGTCGGCGTCAAAGTTGATGCTTCGACCTTCCGTAAAGCCTGCCGTGAATATGCCTACACCCAGGTCGAACTACAAAAGAAAGACTTTATCCGTATGGGCGTGTTCGGCGACTGGAACAACCCATACCTGACCATGAACTTCAAGCAGGAAGCAGATATTGTCCGTTCTCTGGGTGCCATTGCCAAAGCCGGTCATATCGAGCCAGGCCTGAAGCCAGTGAACTGGTGTCTGGACTGTGGTTCAGCGCTGGCAGAAGCTGAAGTTGAATATGAAGATAAAAAATCCGATGCAATTGACGTCGGTTTTACAGTGGTTGACTTAGCTGATTTGTCTGCACGTTTGGGTGTTGACGTTAAAGACTCAACCGATATCGTGATCTGGACCACCACCCCATGGACCCTGCCAGCCAACCAAGCCGTGGCATTACATGCCGAACTTGAATATCAACTGGTCAAGGCGCGTGGTGAAGAACAGGCCGAGCAAAACTTTATTCTGGCAAAAACACTGGTAGAATCTGCGACCCAGCGTTATGGCTTCAGCTCGGTTGAAGTGCTGGCCGAGTTTGCCGGTAGCAAACTGGAAAATCTGGTGCTGCAACATCCGTTAATTACTGAGCGTCAAGTGCCGGTGATTCTGGGTGAACACGTCACCGATGCCAGCGGTACAGGTGCCGTGCATACTGCACCAGGCCACGGTGTAGACGACTATAAAGTCGGCCTGCAATATAACCTGAAAGTCGACAACCCGGTGGGCGGCAACGGTGTCTATTTACCGACTGCGCCAATTTTTGCTGGTGAACATATTTATAAAGCCAATCCGCAAATTATTGCCGCGCTGGGCGAAGCCAACAAATTGTGGGCACATCATCCAATCAAGCATAGCTATCCGCACTGCTGGCGTCATAAAACCCCGATTATCTTCCGTGCCACACCACAATGGTTTATCAGCATGGATGCCAAAGGTTTACGCCAAGGCGCCCTGAATGCAATTGAAAACGAGATCAGCTTCGTGCCAGATTGGGGTAAAAACCGGATTCAGGCAATGATCGAAGGCCGTCCGGACTGGTGTATTTCGCGTCAGCGTACCTGGGGCGTACCAATCCCGTTCTTCGTGCATAAAGACACCAACGAACTGCATCCACGTACCCCTGAACTGATCGAAGAAGTGGCTAAACTGATCGAACAGGAAGGTATTGATGGCTGGTATAACCGTGAAGCCAAAGACTTCATTGGTGATGATGCTGAACACTACAACGCCGTACGTGACACCTTAGACGTCTGGTTTGACTCGGGTACAACCCACTATGCCGTGCTGCGTGAACGTGAAGAGCTGCAAGATCCGGCCGATCTGTACCTTGAAGGTTCGGATCAGCACCGTGGCTGGTTCCAGTCTTCACTGCTGACCTCGATTGCGATCAATGAACGTGCGCCATACAAAGGCTTGTTAACGCATGGTTTCGTGGTCGATGAAAAAGGCCGCAAAATGTCGAAGTCACTCGGGAATATCATTACCCCGCAAGACATCATTAAAGACATGGGTGCAGACGGCTTACGTTTCTGGATTGCCTCTGCGGATTACCGTTATGAAATGACCGCCGGTAAAGAAATCTTTAGCCGTGCCTCAGACGGTTACCGCCGTATTCGTAACACGCTGCGTTTCTTGCTGGCCAACTTAAACGGCTTTAAACCATCGACTGATGCCCTGCCGGTGGATCAGCTGATTGCGCTGGATCAATACATCCTGCAACGTGCGTCTGAAGTACAAGAAACCATCAAGAAAGCCTATGAAGATATGAACTTCCATATCGTCACCAGCGCCTTGACCAACTTCTGTATTAATGACTTAGGTGGTTTCTATCTCGACATCATCAAAGACCGTCAGTACACCACCAAAGCAGACTCGCAAGCGCGTCATTCCGCGCAAACTGCGTTGTATCACCTGGTACAGGCCTTTGTACGCTGGATGGCGCCAATCCTGAGCTTCACTGCACAAGAAGCGTGGCCACTGATTCCTGAGCAGTCAGAAAAATATGTATTCACCGCTGAATGGTATGAGCTGCCGGTGGCCTCTGAAGCCAACGTGCTGGCTGAAAGCGAATGGCAGACTTTAATTGCAGTAAAATCTGCCGTGAACAAGTTTATTGAAGCGGCGCGTACTGCAAAAACCGTCGGTTCGAACCTGTCTGCCAAAGTGGAGCTGTGGGCCAATGCCGAGCTGAAAGCAGTGCTGGATAAACTGGGCGATGAACTGCGTTTTGTCCTGATTACCTCTCAGGTGATTGTGAATGAGTTTGATGCCGCACAAGGCGAAGCTTCTGATCTTGACGGTCTGAACGTGAAAGTGTCTGCGGCAGATGGCGAGAAATGTGTACGCTGCTGGCACGTCCTGCCAGATGTGAATACACATCCTGCACATCCAGGTTTATGTGGTCGTTGTATTATTAACCTCCCGACAGGCCAAGGCGAAGAGAGAAAATATGCCTAATCCACAACCGAAAAAGGGCTTATTCCAGTTCTATCCGCACAATTTGTGGTGGATCGGACTGTCTATTGTGGCGATTATTCTGGATCAATGGACCAAATGGATTGCAGTCACCCATCTGAATTATGCAGATCCGGTGCCTGTGCTGCCCTTTTTAAATTGGACATTACTGCATAACTATGGCGCAGCCTTTAGTTTCTTGTCCGATGCGGGTGGCTGGCAACGCTATTTCTTCTCCTCACTGGCAGGTTTGGTGTCCGTGATCTTTGTGTTCTGGCTGATGCGTATGCCAAAGAACATGCTGGTATTACCGCTGGCCATTGCCCTGATTCTGGGCGGGGCCATTGGCAACCTGATTGATCGGGTCGCTTTGGGCTATGTGGTCGACTTTATTCATGTTTACTACAACAACAGCCACTTCCCTGCCTTTAATATTGCAGATAGTGCCATTACCTTAGGCACCATCTTGCTTCTTATTGATACGTTTTTCCTGGAAAAACACCGTATTCAACGTGCGCAGGCGCAACATGACTGAATTTATCAATCCGAACGAAGACACCCGTATTGAAGCGGGTTCTAAAGTTGAACTTCATTTTTCTGTGGCCATTGAAAGCGGCCCGGAAATTGACAATACCCGTAGCCGTGCCGAACCGGTCAGTCTGGTGATGGGCGATGGCAGCCTGTTACCGGGTTTTGAAAAAGCCCTGTTTGGCTTGCGTGCTGGTGACCGTCGTACCGTGAGCCTGCCACCAGAAGAGGCTTTTGGTCCATGGAACCCGGAAAATGTCCAAACCTTTGACACCGTCAAGTTTGAACAGCGTCCGGTTGAAGGCCACATGATCGAGTTTGAAGATAAGGCCAAACAAAGCCTGTATGGCGTGGTCAAATCGGTCAATGATGACATCACCGAAGTCGACTTTAACCATCCACTGGCCGGTAAAGACATTACCTTTGAAGTGGAAATCTTTAAAGTCACCCCAGCGGGCCAGCAAGGCATTCAACTGAAATAAAAGTTCCACATTTTTGAAAAGCTCCTTCGGGAGCTTTTTTTTATGCCATTTTCATGAGGCAGATACAAACTGACTCTATTCAGGCTAACGCAATTCACGTTAATTTGATCCCTACAGCAAAAACAACACAGGATAAAACATGAATATTCAGATTATTGTTGGCAGTGTACGCGAGGGACGTACCGCCATTAAAGTCGCACACTGGGTACAGCAGGCCATTAAAAGCTATAACTTTAGTACCGTGCAGACCGAGCTGGTCGATTTAAAAGAATGGAATTTACCCCTGTTTGCCGGTCCGAATCCGCCGCTAAGCGGTATTTATGACCAGCCGCGTCAACAGGAATGGGCCGACAAAATTGCCCAGGGCGATGCCTTTATTTTTATCAGCCCCGAATATAACCATGGCTATAGCCCGGCCTTGAAAAATGCGCTGGATTATCTGGGCAAAGAGTGGCAAGGCAAACCGGCGGCTTATATCGGCTATGGTGCCACCAATGGATCACGCTCGATTGACCAGATCCGTCAGGTCGGCACCCAGCTGGGACTGATTGACAGCAATGCAGTGGTGGAAATCCGCGATATTTTTAGCCGTAACCGTAGCGAAAGCTTTGAACCGAATGAATTTGATGACAAGACCCTGAAACAGGTAGTCGACAAGCTGATTCAATATGTCAGCTCATAATGCCAGCAGCCCTGTAAGCATTTTCTTACAGCAGCTGTGGTGAACTGCGACTAGGGCGCAGAGCGCTTTCATTTTATAGTACCCACATACAGAGACAGGAGGTCTCTTAAATCAAAACAATAACAATAAAAGCAACAACAGCAGGATGCTGATCGGTACGACAGGAGTTATACCGGAATAATGAATCCAGAGAAGCCCGGACAGGATGTTCGGGCTTCTTTTATTTCAGTCCTTTATGTTCTGGTTCTTGTAGATGATGCGCTATTTTAAATCAATCGCTGTTGTACGCCTGAGCGTACAGTACTTGTCGGGTTTTGCGGCTGGTTGGTTCTGATCGCCTGACGTATATTAAAACCATACCGGGACAGGAGGTCTCGTTGCATAAAACAATAATCATAAGCCGCATGCAGGATGCACGCACAGATATAACAGGAGTGATATCTGAGAACTGAATCTAAAAAGCCCCGACAGGACGTCGGGGCTTTTTATTATCTACGAATTCATTATTTGGCTGTCATTTTCAGCAAGCTGGCGCCTTTGCCATCTTCAATGACCCATAAATGACCGTCACGCGCTTCAATCACCCCGCGAATACGCTGTTTCATGTCCAGCCGTTGTACTTCACGTACCGGTTGAGCCTGGGTATCAATCACAATAATCGCCTGCGACGACAATCCTCCGGCAATGGCCTTATTTTTCCACTGTGGAAACTGATCGCCACGGTAAAAGATTAAACTCGAAGGTGAAATAACCGGGGTCCAGTCCAGTTCTGGCGCTTTAAATTCTGGCCGGGTCGCATGATCCGGAATTGGCTGACCACTATAATGATCGCCATTGGACACGATCGGATAGCCATAATTGGCGCCTTTTTCAATCCGGTTCAGCTCATCTCCGCCTTTGGGTCCCATCTCAATTACCCACAGCTGCCCCGCCGGGTCAAATGCCATACCTAAGGGATTCCGATGCCCCAGGCTCCATACCTGTGCCGCAATCTGGCCCTGAGCACGGAACGGATTATCTGGCGCAGCGCTACCATCTGCATTTAAACGTAAGATTTTCCCTAAATTGGAATTCAGGTCCTGTGCCGGGTCAAACTTTTGTCGCTCTCCCGAACTGACCCACAAATAGCCGGCCTGATCAAATAACAGCCGGTGGGCATAATGCCCCTGCCCTGGAACTTTCGGCACTTGGACCCAGATCTGCTGTACATTTTTCAATTGTGGCTGAGCCGCATCTTTTAAATCCAGCTCGGCACGCGCCACCACCGCGCCATAACCGCCTGTGCCGGCTTCCACATAACTTAAATAGACCCAGCGATTCTGGGCAAACTGTGGATGCAGCGCGACATCACCCAAACCGCCCTGCCCGCCATAGGCAACTTTGGGGACACCTTTAACCTCAAGCAGCAGTTTATTGCTCGGGTTAAACAATTTGAGTCGTCCACGCTTTTCAGTAATTAACAAGCGGCCATCGGGCAGCTCAGCCATCGCCCACGGTTCCTGTAAGCGCGCCACCCGTTCCAGCTGATAAGACTGGCTGGTCTTGCTAGTTTCACTGCTTTGGGCGGCTTTCGCTGAATTGGCAGGCTCGGTCTGGGCATTACATCCGGTGGTTAATCCTGCGATGAGCAATGCCGCAGGCCAGGTCAAATATTGTTGTAGTTTTGCCATGACATTTCCTAAAACAGAACAGACAATACTTTGATTGTAGCCCAAAGCCAGTTTTGACCAAGAACACTTGCGTAACCTGCCGGACTTTGTCCGTTTTGGCTTACACCGAATGAAGACAATTGAGGCTAGGAGCAAACCCAGAATTTTCGTATTCTAAATTCATCAGGAAACAGGACGTTTCCCAAACGGAAAACAACAATAATTAGTTTGCGCACCAGGATCGTGAGGTACGACAGGAGTTATACCTAAAGCACGAAATACGAAGAAACCCCGTCAGGATGATGGGGTTTCTTTTTATCTGTGATTTTTGTTTTCTTAATGCCATAAAAAAAGCCCCCAATCTATGGAGGCTTTTTTCATTTAATACCAATTAGGCTTTGGCAATCGCCGCTTTGCCTGCTTTAATCTGTTCTGCTTCATCTTCACTCATGATCAGCGCCACGGCAATTGCGGTAATCAATACCGGTAAACCGACAGCAATAAAGTTGAAGTGTGCTGGCAGGTTCATACCGAGTAAGCCACCAATCAGGATTGGTCCAACAATCGCACCCATACGGCCAATTGCAGATGACCAGCCAATTCCGGTTGAACGTACTGCCAGTGGATAGTATTGCGCCACATAACTATACAGCAACATTTGTGAACCGATTGACGCCGCACCCGCCAGGAATACCAGGATGTACAGCAAGAACTGGTTTGACTGGAAGCCCATCAGACTCATCACAATCGCGCCCATAATCCCCAGGAACATCAACACCGGTTTCAGATGGAAACGGTCAGCCAGAATACCACCGCCGACAATACCAACCACGGCACCCACGTTCATCACCATCATGAACATCAGACTATTGTCCATTGAATAGCCTGCCGCCATCATCAGTTTAGGCAACCAGCTGCTTAAGGCGTACATGGTCAGCAAGCAGGTAAAGAACGCTAACCAGAACAATAAGGTGTTTAACGCACGGCCACGTTTGAACAGGCTTACCACGTTGGCTGCTTCCGGCACATCGACCTGATGCAGTTCAAATTTGGTTTCATTGCTAATCTGCACTTCTGGGGCCAAGCGGGCCATGATTGGACGCGCCTGTTCCTGCTTATTCTCTTTCACAATAAACATCAGCGATTCAGGCAGGAATTTCCAGATAATTGGCAACAGCAACAGTGGAATACCGGCAATAAAGAACATGATTTCCCAGCCAAAGCTTGGGGTTAACCAGGCACCCAATAATGCTGCCATCACACCACCCACTGCATAACCACTAAACATGGTGGTCACCAGCGTACTACGCATGTTCTTTGGCGCGTATTCAGAGGTTAAAGCCACCAGGTTAGGCATCACCCCACCAATCCCTAAACCGGCCAGGAAGCGCAAAATACCGAATTCTGTCGGATTAGAAGCAAAGCCACCTGCGAAGGTTAGACCACTGAATAACACAATACAGATCATGATGACTTTTTTACGGCCAATTTTGTCGGCCAGCGAGCCGAAAATCATGGCACCGAACATCATCCCTGCCAATGCAGTACTGGCCAGCATACCGGCTTGCACCGCACTTAAGCCCCACTCGTCCATTAATAAAGGCAATACCACACCATTAATGGCTAAATCATAACCATCAAATAAAATGATCAGTAGACACCATGCCACTACATTAAAATGAAATGGTTTAAATTTTGCGTGATCAATGACATCATTTACGTTAATAGTTTGATGTGTCATTCCTCACCTCCTGTGAGTCTGTGTTTCAGTGAACTTCCATAGCAACCCATAATGAAGACCCTCATTTCGAGCCTTCTTCATCCACACTTTGCTAGTGGAGTAGATGGTGCAACTTTCACACAATTTACAGAAAATAAGAATTGAACATTAGTCTAAAATCCTATTAATAATTAAAGTTTTATATATTATTCTCATTAGACATAAGTTTTATTTTGCTTTATTAAGCACACAAATTTTCTGCATAAAAAAAATCCCCCTAGCTTTTGCTTGGGGGATTTTGAATAATGAGCTGGCGATGACTTACTCTCACATGGGTAACCCCACACTACCATCAGCGCTAAGAGGTTTCACTTCTGAGTTCGGGAAGGGATCAGGTGGTTCACTCTTGCTATTGTCGCCAGCACAACTGTTATGGACTTGTTCGGGTCTTAGTTACTTTGCTTAAGCTTGATGCTTTTGCATGTAATGCCTTACTTTGTTCCAAATGAGTTATTAACGGATTGGCCATTGGGTCTGAATTTTATTGTGTCGCATTAACTAAATCAAGGATTAGTTTAGAATCTAGCTTGATACAACAACTGTTTGGGTGTTGTATAGTCAAGCCTCACGAGCAATTAGTATTGGTCAGCTTCACATATCGCTATGCTTCCACACCCAACCTATCAACGTCCTAGTCTCGAACGGCTCTTTAGAGGAATAAATTCCTAGGGAAATCTTATCTTGAGGTAGGCTTCCCGCTTAGATGCTTTCAGCGGTTATCCCTTCCGAACATAGCTACCCGGCGATGCGACTGGCGTCACAACCGGTACACCAGAGGTTCGTCCACTCTGGTCCTCTCGTACTAGGAGCAGATCCTCTCAAATTTCCAGCGCCCACGGTAGATAGGGACCGAACTGTCTCACGACGTTCTAAACCCAGCTCGCGTACCTCTTTAAATGGCGAACAGCCATACCCTTGGGACCTGCTTCAGCCCCAGGATGAGATGAGCCGACATCGAGGTGCCAAACACCGCCGTCGATATGAACTCTTGGGCGGTATCAGCCTGTTATCCCCAGAGTACCTTTTATCCGTTGAGCGATGGCCCTTCCATACAGAACCACCGGATCACTAAGACCTACTTTCGTACCTGCTCGACTTGTGGGTCTCGCAGTTAAGCGCGCTTTTGCCTTTATACTCTACGCGTGATTTCCGACCACGCTGAGCGCACCTTCGTACTCCTCCGTTACTCTTTAGGAGGAGACCGCCCCAGTCAAACTACCCACCAGACATGGTCCTCGTCCCGGATCACGGGACAGAGTTAGAACCTCAACATTACCAGGGTGGTATTTCAAGGACGGCTCCATTGGAACTGGCGTTCCAACTTCAAAGCCTCCCACCTATCCTACACAAGTAAGGTCAAAGTTCAATGTCAAGCTGCAGTAAAGGTTCACGGGGTCTTTCCGTCTAGCCGCGGGTACACTGCATCTTCACAGCGATTTCGATTTCACTGAGCCTCTGCTGGAGACAGCGCCGCCATCATTATGCCATTCGTGCAGGTCGGAACTTACCCGACAAGGAATTTCGCTACCTTAGGACCGTTATAGTTACGGCCGCCGTTTACTGGGGCTTCGATCAAGAGCTTCGCTTACGCTAACCCCATCAATTAACCTTCCAGCACCGGGCAGGCATCACACCCTATACGTCCACTTTCGTGTTTGCAGAGTGCTATGTTTTTAATAAACAGTTGCAGCGGCCTGGTTTCTGCGGCTGTCAACCGCTCAGGGAGCAAGTCCCATCACCGTCAACAGCGTACCTTCTCCCGAAGTTACGGTACCATTTTGCCTAGTTCCTTCAGCAGAGTTCTCTCAAGCGCTTTGGTCTACTCGACCTGACCACCTGTGTCGGTTTCGGGTACGATTCCAGTGTAACTGAAGCTTAGAGACTTTTCCTGGAAGCATGGTATCAGCCACTTCGCTAGTAAACTAGCTTGCTATCAGCTCTCAGCATAGAGCACCCCGGATTTGCCTAAGATGCATGCCTACAGCCTTCCACCTGGACAACCAACGCCAGGCTGACTTAACCTTCTCCGTCCTCTCATCGCATTACACTGAAGTATTGGAATATTAACCAATTTCCCATCGACTACGCCTCTCGGCCTCGCCTTAGGGGTCGACTCACCCAGCCCCGATTAACGTTGGACTGGAACCCTTGGTCTTTCAGCGAACGGGTTTTTCACCCGTTTTGTCGTTACTCACGTCAGCATTCGCACTTCTGATACCTCCAGCAGACTTCTCAATCCACCTTCATCGGCTTACAGAACGCTCCCCTACCACGTATACAATGTATACATCCGCAGCTTCGGCACATAGTTTTAGCCCCGTTACATCTTCCGCGCAGGCCGACTCGACTAGTGAGCTATTACGCTTTCTTTAAAGGGTGGCTGCTTCTAAGCCAACCTCCTAGCTGTCTATGCCTTCCCACATCGTTTCCCACTTAACTATGATTTTGGGGCCTTAGCTGGCGGTCTGGATTGTTTTCCTCTTGACTACGGACGTTAGCACCCGCAGTCTGTCTCCCGGATAGTACTCATCGGTATTCGGAGTTTGCATCGGTTTGGTAAGTCGGGATGACCCCCTAGCCGAAACAGTGCTCTACCCCCAATGGTATTCGTCCGAGGCGCTACCTAAATAGCTTTCGGGGAGAACCAGCTATCACCAGGCTTGATTAGCCTTTCACCCCTATCCACAAGTCATCCCCTGGCTTTTCAACGACAGTGGGTTCGGTCCTCCAGTTAGTGTTACCCAACCTTCAACCTGCTCATGGATAGATCGCCTGGTTTCGGGTCTACACCCAGCAACTATACGCCCTATTAAGACTCGGTTTCCCTACGGCTCCCCTATGCGGTTAACCTTGCTACTGAATGTAAGTCGCTGACCCATTATACAAAAGGTACGCAGTCACCGAACAAGTCGGCTCCCACTGCTTGTATGCATGCGGTTTCAGGATCTATTTCACTCCCCTCACAGGGGTTCTTTTCGCCTTTCCCTCACGGTACTGGTTCACTATCGGTCAGTCAGGAGTATTTAGCCTTGGAGGATGGTCCCCCCATATTCAGACAAGGTTTCACGTGCCTCGCCCTACTCGTCATCATTATGTGTGCCCTTTCGTGTACAGGACTATCACCCACTATGGTTGCACTTCCCAGAGCATTCCACTAAAACACACATAACTTAATGGGCTGTTCCCCTTTCGCTCGCCGCTACTGAGGGAATCTCAATTGATTTCTTTTCCTAAGGGTACTGAGATGTTTCACTTCCCCTCGTTCGCCTCAATACACTATGTATTCATGTATTGATACCTACCTTATGGTAAGTGGGTTTCCCCATTCAGACATCTCCGGATCAAAGGATATTTGCCGCCTCCCCGGAGCTTTTCGCAGGCTATCACGTCTTTCTTCGCCTCTGACTGCCAAGGCATCCACCACATGCACTTAATTACTTGACTATACAACCCCAAACAGTCGAC